>NZ_JAWDKL010000058.1:0-1190 GCF_032464675.1 Roseobacter sp. HKCCA0434 | reverse complement strand
GCCTCGGAGGCGCGGCGTTCGGCGTCCCGCTCGGCCTGCTCGGCGTTGCGCTGCGCGGTCTCCCCCTCGGCCAGCGCGTCGGCGGCGGTCTTGCGGCGGGTCTCGGCGCGCTCCAACTCGCGGGCGAGGGCTGCGCGCTTCTCGGCGATTTCGTCGGGCTGGGTGCGGGCGGATTTCAGCTCGCCCTCCGCCTTCTCGACCCGGCCCGCGAGGTCGGCGATCCGCTTCCCGGCGGTGTCGAGCCGGTGACGCCAGCCGCTGATTTCCTTGACCAGTTCCTGCTGACGCTTCAGCCGCGCCTCGCCCTCGCGCCGGATCTCGTCGGCGCGGCCGCGGGCGGTCAGCATGGCGGCGCGAGCGACGGACACGGTGCCCTTCTGACGCTCCACCTCGGCCCTCGCGCCGTCGAGATCGCCGAGATCGGCGCGCTGCTCCTCGGCCTCCGCCTTCGCCGCCTCGGCGGCGGTCACGTCCTCGGCCCGGCGCTCGGCGGCCATGCGCAGGGTCTCGGCCCGGCCTTCGAGCATCGAACGATCGGCCTCGGCCCGCGACAGGGCGCGGGTGGCTTGCGTCGCCGCTTCGTCCGCGCGGCGGCGGGCGGTGCGCGCCTCGGCCTCCTCCCGCGTGGCGGTGTCGAGGGCAGCACGCGCGGTTTCCTGCGCGGCCTGCGTCGTCTCGGCCTGTGCGCGGGCGGTCTCCAGCGCCGCCTCCAGCTCATCAAGCCGGTTTCGCTGCTGCAAACGCAGCGCAGTGGTGGAAGGCACGTCTGCGGCGGCGAGGCGGTAGCCGTCCCAGCGCCACAAATCCCCCTCGCGCGAGACGAGCCGCTGACCGGGGGCGAGCGCGGCCTGCAAGGCGTCGCCCTGCCTCGCCTCGACCAACCCGATCCGTGCGAGGCGGCGCGACAGCAGGTCCGGCGCGGTAACATGCTCGGCAAGCGGTGCGGCTCCGTCCGGCAGCGTGTTGCCGTGCTCGTAATCGGCCAGATCGGCCCAGCCGGACCCCCCCTCGGCCCGCGCGGCTTTCAGGTCATCGCCCAAGGCCGCGCCGAGTGCGGCTTCGTAGCCGGGGGCCGCGCGCACCTCGTCGAGCAGTTGCGGGCCGCTCGCCGACTCGCGGTCCAGCAGGCGGCGCAGGGCGGTGACCTCGCTGTCGAGCGCCTTTGCTTCCCCGGCAGCGGCGGAGGCGGC
>NZ_JAWDKL010000006.1:0-128089 GCF_032464675.1 Roseobacter sp. HKCCA0434 | reverse complement strand
GCTCCGTCCGACCATAGGGGAGGATGCCTGCGATGAATCCCATCGTGCTCGCGCTTGCGGCGCCACGGCCCGCGCCCAGGCGGCGAGCGCCGGTCCCTCGACGCGCCGCCAGCCGCGATCAGCCGCCAAGACCGGCGCGCAGCATGTTGAGCGCCATGATCAGGATGAACACCGCGAAGATCAGCCGCAGGGGCCGCACCGGCAGCGCGTGGGCGAGCTTCGCGCCCCACGGCGCGGTGATCAGCGTCATGGCGATGACGATCAGGAAGGCGGGGATGTTCACGTAGCCCAGTGTCAGCGGCGGCGCGGCCTCGGGGCTGAGCACGAGGAAGCCCAGCACCGACGGCACCGCGATCAGGATGCCGAAGCCCGCCGCCGTCGCCACCGCGCGGTGGATCGGCACGTTCGACAGCGTCATCAGCGGCACGCCCAGCGAGCCGCCGCCGATGCCCATCAACACCGAGACGAGGCCGATCCCCGCGCTCATAACCGCGCGCAAGGCGCCGGTCGGCAGCGCCTGCGCCAGCGTCCAGTCGGACTTGCCGAAGGCGAAATAGGCGGCGATCACGCAGCCCAGCACGCCGAAGATGATCTGGAGCGTCGCGCTCTCCAGCTCCCCCACCGCCCAGACGCCGACCAGAGCGCCGAGCGCGATGCCCGGTCCCCAGCGCTTGAGGATGTCCCACTCCACCGCGCCCTTGCGGTTGTGCGAGGCGACCGAGCGGGCCGAGGTCACGATGATCGTGGCGAGCGAGGTGGCCAGGCAGACCCGCATCAGCTCGGCGCTCTCGTAACCCGCGAGGGAGAACACGTAGTAGAAGACCGGCACCAGCACGATGCCGCCGCCCACGCCCAAGAGGCCCGCGACGACGCCGGCGAAGGCGCCGGTGGCCAGCAGCAGCAGGGCGAGCGGGATCAGATCGGCGAGGGGGGGCATGGGCGAACTCCTGTCAGGGGGCGATCACAGGGCTACGCCCGGCGCGACGCGCGTGCAAGCGCATCGGACGCGCGGGCGCGCGGCTCACACGAAATCGGTGCGGCTGATGCCGTATTTCGCCATCTTCTCGTTCAGCGTCCGGCGCGGCAGGGCCAGCTCCTCCATCACCGGGGCGATGGCGCCGTGATGGCGGCGCAGCGCGGCCTCGATCTGCAGGCGCTCGAAGGCCTCGACATGATCCTTGAGCGGGCGGGCGCCGCTCTCCGCCGCGCGGGCGTCACTCGGCTCGGGGGCCGGTTCCTCTCCCAGCACGACACGCACGGTCGGCGTGCCCTGCCGCGCGCGCAGCACGAAGCGTTCGGCGATGTTGATGAGCTGGCGCTGGTTGCCCGGCCAGTCATGGGCCAGCAGGCTCGCCGCATCCTCGGCCGACATGTCGGGGCGCGGGGTGTCGTAGTCCTGCGCGAAGCGGTCCACGTAATGCTCGAACAGCTTGAGCACGTCCTGCCCCATCTCGCGCAGCGGCGGGGTCACGATCTCCAGCGCCGACAGCACGTAGAAGAGGCCCGGCGAGAACTGGCCGGAGGCGACCTCCTCGCCCACCTTTTCGTCGGCGATGGTCGCAATGCGGCAGCGGATCGGCGCGCCGTCGGACATCTTGCCGTCGCTCAGCGTCTGGCCGAGCCGGGTCTGCAGGCGGGCGGGCAGCGCCGAGACGTTCTCGAACACCACCATGCCCTGCCCCGCCGCGATCAGCAGCGGCGGGTTGCCCGAGCGGTCGGGGGAGAACACGCGCTCCTCGATATGGCTGGCGGGCTCCGCCGCGCAGTTGAGCGTCAGGAACGGGTGACCGGCCTGCGGCCCCGCGGCGTGCAGCGCGCGCGCGGCGAGGCTGCGGCCCGAGCCGCGCTCGCCCTTGATCATCACCGGCGCGTCGGCATGGGCGTAGTCCATGATCGTCGCGCGCAACCGCTCCACCGCCGGGCTGTCGCCCATGATCCGGCGCAACAGGACCGTGCCGTCGGCCAGTTCGCGGCGCAGCAGCCGGTTGTCGATGGTCAGCCGCCGCTGGGTCGCGGCGCGGCGTACCAGATCGGACAGGCGTTCGGGATCGAAGGGCTTTTCGATGAAGTCGTAGGCCCCTGCGCGCATCGCCTCGACCGCCATCGCGACGTCGCCATGGCCGGTGATCATGATGACCGGCAGGTCGCGATCCTTGCGCTGCAACTCGGCCAACAGCTCCAGCCCGTCCATCCCCGGCATCCGCACGTCCGATATCACCACGCCGGGGTAATCCTCGTCGATCGCGTCGAGCGCGGGCGCGGCCTCCTCGAAGCTCTGCGGGGCGAAGCCCGACAGGTCGAGGAACTGGGCGATGGAGGCGCGCATGTCCTCCTCGTCGTCGATGATGGTGACGGGCAGCGCGTCGGTCTGGTCGGTCATGGCTCGGGATCTCCGTGATCCGGTTCGTGGAATAGCGGCAGGCTCACCTCGAAGATCGCGCCGCCCTCCGCGCTGTTGCGCGCGGTCAGCGTGCCGCCGAAATCGCGGATGATCCCGGCGGAGATCGCGAGGCCCAGCCCCACGCCCTCACCGGGTGCCTTTGTGGTGTAGAACGGCTCGAAGATCTGACCAGTGTTGGGCGGCAATCCCGGCCCGGTATCGCGCACCTGCAGGCGGGCGAGCTGGGGGCCCGCGAACATCTCGATGGTGATGACGGGCTCGGGCACGGCGCGCATCGCGTCCACCGCGTTGCGCAGAAGGTTGACCAGCACCTGTTCGAGGCGCGTCGGCTCCGCCTCCACCAAGACCGGGGCGTCGGGCAGGCGGCGCACGATCTCGATGCGGCTCTGCCCGATCTGGGGCGCCATCATGGCGAGCGCCGCCGTCACGCTGTCGCGCATATCCACCGTGGCGAACTCCGCCGTCCCCTTGCGCGCAAAGGTCTTGAGCTGGTTCGTGATCGTGCCCATGCGGGTGATCAGGTCCTCGATCCGGGCAAAGGACGTCAGCGCCTCCTCGGTCCGGTGGCGCTTCATCAGCAGTTGCGCGCCCGCGATATAGGTGCGCATCGCGGCGAGCGGTTGGTTCAGCTCGTGACTGACCGCCGCCGACATCTGCCCGAGAGCCGCGAGGCGGGAGGATTGCTCCAGCGAACTTTCGGCCTCCTGCAAGGATTGCTCGACGCGCAGGCGTTCCTCGATCTCCGATCCCAGCCGGGCGTTGAGCGCGCGCAGCTCCTCCGACTCGCGCTGCAGGCGCAGGCTCTGCTTCGCCGCGCGGCGGGAGATGATGTAGAACCCCAGCGCCACCAGCAGGGACATGCCCATCAGCTCCAGCGCCACGACAGCCGACACCCGCTCGCGCGCCTCGCTGACGGGGGCGAGATAGGTCACCCGCCAGCCGCGGAAATCCACGGCGCGGTCGATGCGCAGGAACTCCTCGCCCTCGATCGCGACTTTCGGCCCGGCCCCCTCGGGGTCGAGATTGAGCATCGGCAGGATCGCGAAGCGCCCCGCGCCCTCGGCCGAGAGCGGATCGAGGAAGGGCGACAGCGATCGGTAGCGCCAGTCCGCGCGCGAGGACAGGAGGATCAGATCCTCGGCATTGGTGACGAAGACCTGGTCGGCCCCGCCCACCCAGCGCGTCTGCAGGCCCGCGAGGTCCACCTCCAGCACCACGACGCCCAGGATCGTGCCGCTTTGCTGCAACCGCCGGGCGAAGAAGAAGCGCTGCTCGGTCTCGGACACGGCCACGGTCGCGAAGACGGAGATGTCCTGCTCCAGCGCCAGCTGGAAATAGGGGGCGGCGGCATGGTTGATCGCACCGGGCGTCGTCTGCGTGTCGGCCACCATCGAGCCCGCCGCGGTATAGAGCGACAGGCTCAGCGCGCCGGTGGTCGATTGCACCCCGCCCAAGGTCAGGCGCGTCTGCTCGGTGGTCGCGCCGGTCAGCGCTGAGAGCAGCAGCCGGTCCTGCGCCAGCAGCGCGGAGGCGACGGTATACTTGTCGAGCTCCGCCTCGATCGCGTTGGCATAGAGCGTGGAGCGCACCGCGGCCCGGTTCGACAGCGACGACATGAATCGGTCCGTCAGCACGATCCAGCTGATCCACAGCGCGACGAAACCCACCACCAGCGCCAGCGCGGCCAGCACCAGCTGCGTGCGCGACAGCGCGCGCAGGCGGGCCACGCCGGGATATGGGGCCGTCTCGCTCATCTCCTCGCGAGGTAGGCCATTCGCCGCACTCAAGCAACTTTGATTAAGCGCATCCCGTTCTACCTGATAGTCAAACGGCAAGCACAAGCGCGCGAAAGGATCTTTTCATGCACTATCAACGCCGACCGAGCTGGGCGCTGCCCGAGGCCGCCGTCACGTCGGAACACCTTTTCCTCAACCGGCGCAAGGTCCTCGCTGGCATGGGCCTGGGGGCCGGGCTGCTCGCCCTGCCGGGGCGCGGACGGGCGGAGGCCGGGGTCTCGCCGCTGGAGGCCGCGATGAACCCCGCCTATGCCGATGCGGGCCGCGAGCTCACGTCGGAGGAGCTGAGCTCGACCTACAACAACTTCTACGAGTTCGGTTCCTCCAAGCGGATCAGCCAGGAGGCGCAGCGCCTCGACGTGAACGGCTGGACCATCAAGATCGGCGGCATGGTCGAGGAGGAGTTCGAGATCGGCTTCGAGGACCTGATGGGCCGGATGCAGATGGAGGAGCGGATCGTCCGCCACCGCTGCGTCGAGGCCTGGTCGATGGTCGTGCCCTGGACCGGCTTCCCCCTGTCCGAGCTGGTGAAGATCGCAAAGCCGCTCTCCTCGGCGAAATACATCAAGATGCAGACCTTCCTCGACCCCGATGTCGCGACCGAGCAGCGCGCCGCCTGGTGGCCCTGGCCCTATACCGAGGGGCTGACGATGGACGAGGCGATGAACGAGCTGTCCTTCATGGTCACGGGCGCCTATGGCAAGGAGCTGCACAAGCAGTTCGGCGCACCGATGCGCCTGCACACGCCGTGGAAATACGGCTTCAAGTCCATCAAGTCGATCGACCGGATCGAGTTCACCGACGAGCGCCCGCTGAGCTTCTGGGAAGAGCTCGCCGATGCCGAATATGGCTTCTGGGCCAACGTGAACCCCGAGGTCGATCACCCGCGCTGGAGCCAGGCGGAAGAGTTGCCGCTGGGCGCGGAGGAGAAGATCCCCACCCTGCTCTACAACGGCTACGCCGAACAGGTCGCGGACATGTATGGCAACCTGCCCGAAGAGGTGGGCGAGCGGTTCTGGCGCTGAGAGGCGCGTATTTACCGGGAAGATGAAAGGGCGGCGGCCAGATCACCATAGCCGGTGAAGCGCCGCTCGAATTCGAGGCCGAGGGTGCGCGCCGCCTCCTCGGCCTTTTTCGTGAGCGTGGGGTCGTCGGTCTGTGCCAGATAGACCAGCGTGTCGTAATTGCCGAAATAGCTCTCGCGCAGCTCCGGGTGCCGGTCGAGGCCCAGCGGTTCGGTCACGAAGGCATCGAACTGGCGGGCGAGGAAGTCGGTCAGGTAAAAGGCCGTCGCCTCCTCGCGCGCGGCGAAGCTGTCGATCCCCTCGAAGAAGGCATAGCAATGCGGGCCGGGCAGCATCTCGATGCCTTCCTTGGCGCAGTAGCGGGCGAGCGTGCCGCCGGTGCCGCAATCGGCATAAAGGACGAAGATCGTTTCGTAACCCGCGGCGCGGGCAGCCGAAACCTCCGCCGCGACGGCGGGCGTGATGCGGTCGGGATGGTTGTGCAGGATGGCCGGAAGGCAACGCAGCGCGAAATGATCCGCGCCGTTCGCACGGTTCACGGCCAGGATCTCCCGCGCCAGCGCACCGCAGGCGATCAGCGCCACCCGCCCCTCCCCGCCCCGCCAGCCGCGCGTGGTCAGCGTGTCCGTATCCGGCAGAGCCCCGGTCGCGGGCGCTGCGGCGCGCAGCCCCTGCCGTGCGGCACGGCCCCGTCTCACGCCAGCTTCACCGCCGTGCCGTAGAACACCACCTCGGAGGCGTTCTGCGTGATGGTCGAGGTCTGCATCCGCACGCCGATCACCGCATCCGCCCCCAGCGCCACGGCGTCGGCCACCATCCGGTCGAGCGCCTGCTCCCGGCTCGCGGCGAGAAGCTGCTGGTATTCTCGCAGTTCCCCACCCACCAGATTACGAAGCGAGGCGACGATGTCGGACCCGACATGCTTCGCCCGCACGGTCGAGCCGCGCACGAGGCCAAGTGCCGCGACCACTTCGCGCCCCGGCACGGTCTCGGTGGTCATCACGGGCAGGTCAGCGTTCGATGCGGTCATAATGGGCGTCCTCCTCGCTGGTCACGCGGTCTCGGATCACGCGGATGGCGATATAGGCCCCGGCCCCCAGCACCGGCAGCAGCAGGACCAGCAGCGCGGGCACCTCCGCCGCAGCACTCAGCATCACGCCGAGCCAGACGGTCAGCCCGGCGGCGGCCATCACGGCGACGAGGATCAGGACGAAACGGTCGAGTGGCATGGGCGTCCTCCTTCCCGCTCAATATCGGGAGGGCGGACGCCCGGTGCAAGCGTCAGGCGGAGAGCTGGTTGTGCTTGCGCGACATGAAGTCCTTGGCCGTCTCCACCGCCACGGCGGCATCGCGGCAATAGGCGTCGGCGCCGATCGCCTTGCCGAACTCCTCGTTCAGCGGCGCGCCGCCCACGAGGACGATGTAGTCGTCGCGGATGCCCTGCTCCTTCATCGTGTCGATGACGACCTTCATGTAGGGCATGGTGGTGGTCAGCAGCGCGGACATGCCCAGGATGTCGGGCTGATGCTCGGCCAGCGCCTCGATATAGGCCTCGACCGCGTTGTTGATGCCCAGATCCGTGACCTCGAAACCCGCGCCCTCCATCATCATCGAGACGAGGTTCTTGCCGATGTCGTGGATATCGCCCTTCACGGTGCCGATCACCATGCGGCCCAGGCGCGGCGCGCCGGTCTCGACCAGCAGCGGCTTCAGCAGCGCCATGCCGGCCTTCATCGAATTGGCCGCCAGCAGCACCTCCGGCACGAAGAGGATGCCGTCGCGGAAATCGATACCGACGATGCGCATCCCCTCGACCAGCGCCTTGGTCAGGATGTCGTAGGGGGTCCAGCCGCGCTCCAGCAGGATCTCGACGCCCTCGACGATCTCGTCCTTGAGCCCGTCGTAGAGATCGTCATGCATCTGAAGGACGAGCTCCTCGTCGTTCAGTTCGGAGAGTACGATATCCTGCTCGTCGTCGGACATGATCTTGGCCCTTTCCTTCGCGCGATGCGCGCGCTGTTTTCCTGCATATAAGACGCTGCGTCACCGCGAAAGCCGTCAATCCCGACATTGCCCGCACGTCGTGCGACATGCGGGGCTTCGGATTGGCGCAAATACTCGGTCGACCGGCCTGCCGCAGGCGTGCCGGTCCGACCGGCGCGCGATCCGCGCCGCTCAGGCGCGGCGGCGGCGGCGTTCGCGCTTGGGCGCCTCTGGCGTGTCGCCGCTGACCCCGTCGCTGGCCGAGGAGAAGCCGCCGAGCCGCGCCTCGATGGTCTCCAGCGTCGGGCGCGGGCCGGGGGGCGTCGCCTCCAGCGCCGCGCGCATCGCGCGCAGATGCTCCGGCATCGTGCCGCAGCAGCCGCCGATGATCTTCGCGCCGCAATCGCGGGCGAGCACTGCGTAATCGGCCATCAGCTCGGGCGTGCCGTCATAGTGGATGTGGCCGTCATGGTATTTCGGGATGCCCGCATTGCCCTTGGCGATCAGCGGCGTGGCCCCCGTGACCTCCGCCATGCCCAGCATGGTGCGCAGCAGGTCCGACGCCCCCACCCCGCAATTCGCCCCGAAAGCGAGCGGGGCGTGCTCGAAGCCGGTCATGATCCCCGCGAGCCCGGTGGAAGTCACGCCCATCATGGTTCGCCCCGCGGTGTCGAAGCTCATCGTGCCGCACCAGGGCGCGTCCAGGCGCGCGAAGGCATCGGCGGCGGCTTCCATCTCCTCCTGCGAGGAAATCGTCTCGACCCACAGCACGTCCGCGCCGCCTTCGAGCAGCGCGGCGCCCGCCTCCTCGAACATCTCGACGGCGCCCGCATGGGTCAGCGTGCCCACGGGTTCCAGCAACTCGCCGGTCGGGCCGACGGAACCCGCGACGACGATGTCGCGCCCGCTGGCATCGGCGACCTCGCGCGCGATCTCGGCGGCGGCGCGGTTCAGCTCGCCCACCCGGTCCTGCGCGTCGTGCAGCTTCAGCCGCGAGGCGTTGCCGCCGAAGGAGTTGGTCAGGAAGATGTCGGAGCCCGCATCCACCGCGCCTTGGTAGAGCGCGCGGATCTTGTCGGTCTCCTCCACGTTCCACAGCTCGGGCGCGTCGCCCGAGGCGAGGCCCATGTTGAACAGATTGGTGCCGGTGGCGCCGTCGGCCAGCAGCCAGTCGCGCTCGGACAGAAGACGGGAGAGACGGTTCGTCATGGGGTAATCCTTCAGGCGGCGTTGGCGGCGAAGAGGCGCACGCGCTCGATCATGGCGCGCAGGCCGTTGGAGCGCTGCGCGGAGAGGTGGCTGTCGAGGCCGAGGCGCGCGAACTCGGCCGGTGCGTCGATGGCGAGGATGTCGGCGGCGCGCTGCCCGGAATAGAGCGTGCGCAGGATGGCGATGAGCCCGCGCACGATCATCGCGTCGCTGTCGCCGTCGAAGGTGATGGTGTCGCCCGCGACCTCAGGCACCAGCCAGACCTGGCTGGCGCAGCCGTCGACCTTGGTCGCCTTGGTCTTGAGCGCGTCGTCGAGCGGGTCCATCGCGCGACCCATGTCGATGACATGGGCGTAGCGGTCTTCCCAATCGTCGAGAAAGGCGAAGGTGTCCACCACCTCCTCGAATTCAGCCGATGCCATCGCGCGCTCCTCTCGCTGTCGCGGGGTGAAGGGGGATGTACGGCGCGCGCGGGCGTTCGTCCACCCCTCGCACAGGCGCGTCATTGCGGCTTTGCAAGGGGCGCGTGGCTTGTCTATCTTCGCGCGAATTGCGCCCCCGACGACAAGGACGTCCCCGATGCTCGACCGCCGCTTTGTTCTGCTGACCCTCGCAGCCCTCCCCCTCGCCGCCTGCGCGCCAGAGCCGGAGCCGGTCTTCGTGCGCGAGGACAGCCGCGTCGCCGCCGTCTCGGACGTGTCGCTGGGCCGCAGTCCGGGCGGCTACATCCTGACCGCGCGCGCGACCGACATGCGCGGCGTGGCGCAGCGCACGCGGCTGAAACCGGCGGGGCGGCGCGGCGACGTGCTGATCTTCGACGTGATCTCGAACCTCGCCCCGCGCGAGGATGTTCCGGGCGCCGTGCCGCAGCAGGGCATGACAGCGGGCTTCATCCCCGATGCGGACCTCGCCGGGATCAACACGATCGAGCTGCGCACGACCGGCAATTCGGTGCTGGTCCCCGTGCCGCGCGGCGTCGCGGGCTGAGGCGTCAGCGTTTCAGGAAGCGAAACCAGCGGATATCGCCGCGCCGGGACTTGGGCCTTTCGTCCGGCGCCATCGGCGCGACATGGCCCGCGGCGGAGGCCGGGTCGCGCATCAGGCGCTCGGTGAGCGCATCCCGCTCGGCGGGCGACAGGTCGTTGGGCAGGACGATCCCGACCGACGGGCGCAGCGGCGCGGCGGAGGGGTCGATCCGGCCCACCGTCTCCATCCCGGTGTTGAGAAACGGGTTCATGTGCGGGAATTCGTCGATGCCGGTCAGGCCCGCCGCCTTCAGCGCGCGGTAGGTGGGTTCGTTGAAGAAGGGGGCTTCGTCCGAAGAGAAGTATACCCAGATTGGGATGTCTTGGAGATACGCATGGATCTCTGAACAGTCAAAAATGTCGGTCAGGGGTCGGTCGAAACCGCCAGTGATGAAATTCACTGGGTGTGTTGCGCGCGGATCTTCCATCCGGCACCGCAACATCACATTGCACTGGAACCGGTAAAACTGATCCGCCGCCGCCTCCCCACTCTTCTTCGCCGTCACCGATATCGGCGAGAACTGGTGCGGAAACGGGTCGAGCGACCGGATCACCGCCTTCGCCCGTTCGCTGACCACGCAGGTCGAGGGCGCGTGGAAGATATCGGGCAGTTTCGCGAGCATGATGTCCCGGACGGTAATCACAGGATCGAACATCGCCAGGTCGGGCGAATGGGTGTGATACCGCTCCCAATGCGTCATGAAGGGCGGGACTGGCATCTGCTCCTTGTCGAGACCGGGCTTGTTGAACCCGAAACGCGCCTGTGGGCGCGATGCGCTGACGTCGAACTTTTTCGAGAACGCCCCGCTTCCCTTGAACAGATAGAGCATCGCCCCCGGCCCCCTCAGACGGACAGCACGTCCACCGACTTGCCGTTGACGCCGAGCGCGATGCGCCCCGCGATCAGCGCCTCGGCCTTGGAGCCGAAGATCTCGTGCCGCCAGCCCGACGAGAGCGGGGAGCCCTCGGGCCCGTCGAGCACGTAGGATTCCAGCTCCGGCGTCGTCGCGATCAGCTTCTGCGCCACGCCGGTCTTTTCCGACTGCGCCTTCAGGAGCACCTTCAAAAGGTCCATCAGCGCCGGGCTCGCCTGCTGGTTGCCCCTTTGCGGCGGCGCCTTGGGCAAGTCCGCCTCCGGGATCGCCATCGCCTCGGCCACCACCTTCAGGATCGCCTCCGCCGTCGCGCCCTTGCGCGCCTCGCGCAGCAGCAGGCGCGACTTGCCGAGCTCGTCGACCGAGGTCGGCCGGTTCGAGGCGACCTCCAGGAGCGCATCGTCCTTCAGCAGTCGGTTGCGCGGCACGTCGCGGCTCTGCGCCTCCGCCTCGCGCCATTCGGCAAGCGCATGGGCCACCGCCAGGAAGCGCGGCGAGGAGGAGCGGGTCTTGAGCCGCTTCCACGCCTCCGACGGCTCCGCGCGGTAGGTGTCGGGATTGGTGAGGACGCCCAGCTCCTCCTCCACCCAATGCGCGCGGCCCTGCTCGGCGATGCGCGCCGACAGCACCTCGTAGATCTTGCGCAGATAGGTCACGTCGCCCACGGCATAGCGTTTCTGCTTGTCGCTCAGCGGCCGGCGCGACCAGTCGGTGAAGCGGGAGGACTTGTCGAGCCCCGCCTTGCAGATCGAGCGCACCAGCGTCTCGTAGCCCACCTGCTCGCCGTAGCCGCAGACCATCGCCGCGACCTGCGTGTCGAAGAGCGGCGCGGGGATCTCGCCGGACTTCTGCCAGAAGATCTCCAGATCCTGCCGCGCGGCATGGAACACCTTGACCACACCCGGATCGCGCATCAGCGCAAACAGCGGCGCGAGGTCCAGATCGCCCGCCAACACGTCGACGATGGCCGAACTCTCGGCCCCCTCGCCCGGATAGGCGAGCTGGATCAGGCACAGCTGCGCGTAATAGGTCCGCTCGCGCAGGAACTCGGTATCGACGGTGACGTAGGGATGTTCGGCAGCTTCTTCACAGAATGCGGCAAGCGCGTCCGTGGTCGTAATTTCACGCATGGTCGCTCCAACAGGTTCGCGCGATCTTGCGATCCGCCCCGATCGAGGGCAAGCGGACCACGAAGCCTTGCCGCCTTTCCGTCCCATCCTGTTGCGCGGATGCGATAGTCGAGGGCCACAGACCCGGCGCCGGACCGTTCGGAAAATGGTGCCCCCACACGGACTCGAACCGCGGACCCACTGATTACAAATCAGTTGCTCTACCAGCTGAGCTATAGGGGCACTCGCGCATCCGATGCCACAGCCCGGACGCGCGTGCAAGATCACATGTCGAGCGCTTCGCGGTAGAGTTGCAGCACCGCCTCTTCCTCGCTGATCTCCTGCGGGTCCTTCTTGCGCAGGGCGATCAGCTTGCGCAGGACCTTGATGTCGTAGCCGCGGCCCTTGGCCTCGGCCATCACTTCCTTCTGCTGGTCGGCGATGGCCTTCTTCTCCTCGTCGAGCCGCTCCATCCGCTCGACGAAGGAGCGCAGCTCGCCTGCGGTGATGCGGTATTGCGAGGTCGGGGCGTCGTCGTCGTCGGTCACGTCCATTGGGCTCTCCGATTTTGTGGATCGGCGCGGACCATAGGGCGCGCCCCGCACGGCGTCCAGCGCCCTTGCGCGGCCCCCGCGCCCCGCGCTATCGGGGCGGCGCGGATCAGCGAAAGGACGCCCATGACCCTGCTCGTCATCATCGGGACAATCACCACCCTGATCGGGGTGGCCGGGTTCGCCCATTGCATCCGCGTGGCCGCCCGGATGCGCGGGGCCGAGATCACGCCCGAGGAGCGGACCGAGCGTCTGCGCGGCCTCGTCGTCGTCAACATGGCCTCGGTCTTCGTCGCCTTCATCGGCCTCGCGATGGTGGTGATCGGGCTGATCCTGTGACCGCGCGGGCCTAGCGGCCCAGCGTCGCGATCCAGGCCACGATCGTGTCGACGGCCCAGTCGGTCTGGCCCGGCGACAGGATGTCGCCCGCGATGACATGGGCGTTGGGATCGTCGCCCTCTCCCAGCTCGGGATTTTCAATCGTCACCGGCCCGCCCCAGGCCTCGGCCACCTCGCGCGTGACGGAATGGTCCACCACCGTGTCGTCGTCGGAGAACAGGAACAGCGCGGGCACCCGCGTCTCGCCGAAGGGCAGCGCGCCCGCCGCCTGGACCGAGGCCGCCATCGGCAGCAGCGCCCGCGTCGAATAGGTCGTGGTCCAATAGCGCGCGTGATCCTCGTTCGCCGCCTCGAAGCTGCGCTCCTCCCCCGCGACCATCGGCACCCAGGCGCGCGCGAAGGGCAGCGTCAGCAGCCCCGCCGCGGGGTTCGCGACCTTGAAGTTCGGGGAGATCATCACCGCGCCCGCGATCTCCTCCTGCGCGACCTCGCGGTCGAACAGGCCCAGCGCCGCGACCGTGCCGCCGGTGGAGACGCCCATGACGATCACCCGCTCGCCCAGGCGCCGGCCGATGGCGATCGCCTCGGCATAGTCGTCGCGCCAAGCGGGGACCGATCCGTCCTCCATCCCCGCCGCCCCGCGCCCGTGCCCGGCGAGCCGCGTGTAGTAGAGGTTGGCGCCCAGCGCCTCGGCCACCTCGTCGGGGACCGGCCGGATCTCTTGGGACGTGGCGGAGAAGCCGTGGATATAGACGATGGCGAGCGTGGTCTGCGCGCCCGGCTCCCCCGCCCAGACGATGCGCTTTTCCACCCCCGGCACGATGTCGTCGAACCGGCCCTCGCGCGCGGCGAGATACGTGTCGAGATCCTCGGTCAGCGCCGCCTCGTCGAAGAGGCGCGGGCCGTCCACCGGCTCGCGCGGGCCCAGCAGCAGCAGACCCGTCACCAGGGCCGCGAGCAGAATGAAGACATATCCGATATAGCGCATGATCCGTCCCGGTCGTTTTGTCGTTTGAAACCGAGCCTACGCACCCCACCTGCGGGAGGCAAAGCGATAACATCCGTCGTCGCGTCACGCGGCTCGAAAGGATTCCGACATGGCCACCATCCTTATCACCGGCGCGAGCCGGGGCATCGGCGCGGAGATGGCGCGTCAGGCCCATGCGCGCGGCGACACCGTGATCGCCACCATGCGCGAGCCTTACACCGCCGACCTGCCCGAGGGGATCGAACGCCACGCGCTCGACGTGAAATCCGAGGCCGGGCAGCTGCAACTGGCGCTGGAGATCGGCAACCGCCCCATCGACCTCGTCATCTGCAATGCGGGCGTGTTCGAGGGGCGCGGCAGCCTCGATGACGAGAGCTTCACCACCGCCGCGTGGGAAAACACGCTGCTGACCAACGTGATGGGCGTATTCTTCACCGCGCGGACCTTCGTGCCGCATCTGCGGGCGGCCAAGGCGAACGGGACCCCGCGGCTCGCCATCATCTCCTCGCAGCTGGGGTCGAGCGAGCGCGCGCAGGGCCGGCACTACGCCTACCGTGCGTCGAAGGCGGCGGCGACCAATCTCGCCCGCAACCTCGCCGCGGACCTGAAGGAGGAGGGCATCGCCGTCGGGGCCTGGCATCCGGGCTGGGTGCAGACCGACATGGGCGGAGAGGAGGCGTCTATCAGCGCCGAGGACAGCGCCGCCGGCCTGCTGGCCGAATTCGACGCGCTCGACATGGCCCGGACCGGCTGCTTTCGCACCTGGGACGGCAAGGATCATCCGCTCTGAGCGGCACCGCGCCCCGGCCTTGAGCTGGGGCCTCGCCACTCGACGCACTCGCCCCGCCCCGTTCTTTCGAGCCGGGGCCGCGCTCTCCGGGCGGCCGACCCCGAAACAGCCCGCCTAGCCCAGTTCCTCGACGTTCCGCATGATCAGAGCCAGGCAGTCCGGCGTCGAGAACCGGTGATCCGCCCCCTTCACGAAGGTCAGCCGCAGGTCGTCGCAGGTCGCGTGCTCCATCAGCTTCAGCGGGCGCGACATGTCCACGTCCACATCCGCCGTGCCGTGCAGCAGCCGCACCGGGAACGGCAGGTCGAGCCGCTCGCGCAGCACCAGGCTGTCGCGCCCCTCCTCGATCAGGCGGCGGGTGATGATGTAGGGGCCGTCATCGTACTCGCTCGGCAGGGCCACCCTGCCCTCCTGCATCAGTGCGGTGCGCTGCGCGTCGTCGAAGCCCGCCCACATCGAATCCTCGGTGAAATCGGGTGCGGCGGCGATGCCCACCAGCGCCGCCACCCGCTCCGGCATCTCGCGCGCCACCAAGAGCGAGATCCAGCCGCCCATCGAGGAGCCGACCAGGATCTGCGGCCCCTCCGTCAGCGCCCCGATCGCGTCCATCGCGTCGCGCGCCCAGTCGCCGATCGCCCCCGCCTCGAACTCGCCCGAACTGTCGCCATGCCCCGTATAGTCGAAGCGCAGGAAGGCGCGCCCCGTCTCGCGCGCCCAGACCTCCAGCGCCACCGCCTTGGTCCCGCCCATGTCCGAACGGAAACCGCCCAGGAAGACGACACCGGGCTTGTCGGCCCCGGCGCCGGACGGCATTGTGCGGTGATAGGCGATTTTGCGCCGAGCGTCCGGTGCGAACACCTCGAAGGATTCCATGAGCCACCCCGACCATATCGATGAGAATGCGGGCGATCCTGCCCGCAGGCTGTGCGTGATGCAACTCGTTCCCCGCCTCGAATCGGGCGGTGTCGAACGCGGCGCGATCGAGATCGTGCGTGCCCTGACCCGCGCCGGGCACCGCGCGCTGATCGTCTCCGCCGGCGGGCGGATGGAGCCGCAGCTGCGCCGCGCCGGGGGGGAGCTGATCCGCATGGAGATCGGTGCGAAATCCCCCTTCGCCATGCGCCGCAACGCGCGCGCGCTGACGCGGCTGATCGCCGAGCACGAGGTCGACATCCTGCACGCCCGCTCCCGCGCGCCAGCCTGGGCGGGATGGTTCGCGGCCCGCGCGACGGGGTGCCGGTTCATCACCACCTATCACGGCGTCTATGGCGAGGATTTCCCGCTCAAGCGGCAGTACAATTCGGTCATGGCGATGGGCGATCCGGTCATCGCCGTCTCCAACCACGTCGCCGAGGTGGTGGCCGAGCGTCACAAGGTGCCCGAAACCCGGATCGTGACGATCCCGCGGGGGGCCGACATCCACTCCTTCGCGGAGGAGGCCGTCTCCTCCGAGCGGACGATCTCGCTCGCCCAGGCCTGGGGCGTGATCGAGGATCCGCGCCCCATCGTCCTGCTTCCCGGTCGTCTGACGCGGCTCAAGGGCAACGAGGATGTTATCGCCGCGATGAAGCTGCTGCGCGACCGTGACCCCGAGGGCTTCGACGTCCAGCTCGTCATCGTCGGCGACGACAGCGGATCGGGCTTCGCCGCGACGCTCGAACAGGCAGTCCGCGCAGCCCGGCTCGAAGGATCGGTGCGCATGGTCGGGCACTGCGCGGACATGGAGGCCGCCTACAAGCTGTCGGCGGTCGTCGTCTCCGCCAGCCGCTATCCCGAGGCATTCGGCCGCGTCGCGGTCGAGGCGCAGGCGATGGGCCGCCCCGTGATCGCCACCGCGCATGGCGGCAGCCTCGAAACCGTCGCCGACGGGGAGACCGGCTGGCTCTACCCCCCCGGCGACGTCGAGGCGCTGGCCGACGCCATCGGCAAGGCGATCGCGCTAGACGAAAGCGCCCGCGCCCATATGGGCCTCGCCGCCCGCGCCCGCATCCGCTCCCGCTTCACCATCGAGCAGATGCAGGACGCGACGCTGCGTGTGTATGAGCGGGATGAAGCGTCCGTGTAGATCGGCACAGACCGGTCCACGCTCGCCCGGCCACACTTCAAATACCGAAAACCAACAGACCGGACTGCCATGCGCCTCCCCATCCTGACCGCCCTCGCCACCACGCTCGCCCTCGGCGCCTGCACCGATACGACCGGCCAGGCAGCCGGCGATTCGGACGTCCTCTCCGACATCGCGATCAGGTTCGATGAGATGGGAGCGGGCAGCACCATCGTCGTGGCGATGAACGAAGACATCGTCACCCATCACCTCCTGGGACGACAGGGCGATCACTACGCGCTGGTGATCCACGAAGGCGAAGGCACCGACGGCCCGATCACCACACGGACGCTGCGCACGGCGGACGGCAACACCGTCCGGACCGAATTCAGCGACGGTACGGTCGTGAACTACAGCCCGCATAACTGCCAGCGCGTCATCGGGCGCTGCACCTATACCGAGATCCGCCCAGACGTCAGCTACCGGATGGTCCAGATCAACACGCCGACCGAAACCGGCTTCGAGGTCGAGCGCCGCGTGATCCTCCCCGGTCGCGTGATGACGGTCCGCACCGGCGAGGCGCGCGATCTCGATCGCTACGGGTACTGGACGACCGCCACCACGATCGACATGGACGGGGACGTCACGGAATATCGCGCCCTCTCGACCAACTACCGGTGACGGGCGCTTCGACAATTCAGGGTGATCCGACCGGATCGCCTTGACCCCTCCCCCCGGCTCCCCCATACCTCGGCGCGACATATCCGCAACCGGGCGCACTCGTAGGCGCCGAACCGAGGAGGCCCCACGCATGGCCCAGATCACGATCACCCTTCCCGATGGCGCAGAGCGGCAGTACGAGGCAGGGATCACCGGGGCCGAGGTGGCCTCCGACATCTCCAAATCCCTCGGCAAGCAGGCCATCGCCGCCACGGTGAACGGCCACTTCACCGACCTGTCGCGGCCCATCGACGCCGACGCCTCCCTCGCCATCCACACCATGAAGGACGAGGCGCAGGCGCTCGAACTGATCCGCCACGACGCCGCCCACATCATGGCCCGCGCGGTGCAGGAGATCTGGCCGGACGTGAAGGTCACCATCGGCCCGGTGATCGACAACGGCTGGTACTACGATTTCGACCGGGAGGAGCCCTTCACTCCCGACGACCTCGCCACCATCGAGAA
Organism: Roseobacter sp. HKCCA0434; assembly: GCF_032464675.1. Lineage (NCBI taxonomy): Bacteria > Pseudomonadati > Pseudomonadota > Alphaproteobacteria > Rhodobacterales > Roseobacteraceae > Roseobacter > Roseobacter sp. HKCCA0434. The sequence continues at coordinate 110,769 of NZ_JAWDKL010000006.1, read as the reverse complement.
GAAGATGCGCGACATCATCGCCCTGCGCGATCCGGTCCGCACCGAAGTGTGGGACCGCGACCGCGCCATCGCCCATTACGAGGCGGCGGGCGAGCCCTTCAAGGTCGAGCTGGTCAACGCCATCCCCGAGGGCGAGCCGATCCGCATGTACTGGCACGGCGAGTGGCAGGACCTGTGCCGCGGGCCTCATCTGGTGCATACCGGACAGGTTCCGGCGGATGCGTTCAAGCTGATGCGCGTCTCGGGTGCCTACTGGCGCGGCGACGCGAAGAACAAGCAGCTCCAGCGCATCTACGGCACCGCCTTCCGCACCAAGGATGACCTAAAGGCGCACCTCACGATGCTGGAGGAGGCCGCCAAGCGCGACCACCGCCGCCTCGCGAAGGAGATGGACCTCTTCCACCTGCAGGAGGAGGCGCCCGGCATGGTGTTCTGGCACCCCAACGGCTGGACGGTCTACCGCGCGCTCGAGGATTACATGCGCCGCCGCCAGACCGCCGACGGCTACCGCGAGATCCGCACGCCGCAGGTGGTGGACCGCAAGCTGTGGGAAGCCTCGGGCCACTGGGACAAGTACCGCGAGAACATGTTCATCACCGAGATCGACGAGGAACATGCGAACGAGAAGCGGACCAACGCGCTCAAGCCCATGAACTGCCCCTGCCACGTGCAGGTCTACAACCAGGGCCTCAAATCCTATCGCGACCTGCCCTTGCGTCTCGCCGAATTCGGCTCCTGCCACCGCTACGAGGCGTCGGGCGCGATGCACGGCCTGATGCGTGTGCGCGGCTTCGTTCAGGACGACGCGCACATCTTCTGCACCGGCGCGCAGATCGAGGCGGAATGCGCCAAGTTCATCAAGCTCCTGGAGCGGGTCTACCGCGACCTCGGCTTCGACAGCTTCAAGATCATGTTCTCCACTCGCCCCGAACAGCGGATCGGCACGGATGAGGAGTGGGACGTGACCGAAGGCGCGCTGGAGGCCGCGATCAAGTCCATCGGTGCTCCCTACGAGGTCGATCCGGGCGAGGGCGCGTTCTACGGGCCGAAGCTCGACTTCAAGCTGACCGACGCGATCGGGCGCGAATGGCAATGCGGGACCTTCCAGGTGGACAGCCAGCTGCCCGAACGGCTCGACGCCTCCTTCATCGGCGAGGATGGCGACAAGCACCGCCCCTACATGCTGCACCGCGCGGTGCTCGGCTCCTTCGAGCGGTTCCTCGGCATCCTGATCGAGAACTACGCGGGCAAGCTGCCCTTCTGGCTGGCCCCGCGCCAGGTGGTCGTGGCCTCGATCGTCTCGGATGCGGACGAGTTCGTCGCCGAGATCGTCGAGATGCTGCGCGCGCGCGGCGTCCGGGCCGAGGCGGATATCCGCAACGAGAAGATCAACTACAAGGTGCGCGAGCACAGCCTCGCCAAGGTCCCCGCGATCCTCGCCATCGGCCGCCGCGAGGTGGAGGAGCGCACCGCCTCGCTGCGCCGCCTGGGCGAGAAACAGTCCGAGACGCTCGACATCGCAACCGCCGTCGAGCGGCTGGCGGGCGAGGCCGTCGCCCCCGACCTGCGCTGATCCGGGCCGGAGGGGGCGGCGCGCCCGCCCCTTCTGCTTCGTCGAAATATCCCCGGAGAGAGGGCCACCGGCCCTCGGGGGCGGCGCCCCCTACCCGGCCGCCACCGTCAACCCCAGCACGGTCATCGCCTGCGCCATGAAATAGGCGGTCCAGACGATGGGCGAGGTGACGCGCCGCCGCGGATCGCGCCGCGCGAAGACGTGCAGCTCCAACCCCAGCAATTGGGCGGAGATCAGGAACAGCGTCGTGGTGTAGGCCAGCAGCAGATGCTCTACCGCCACCACCTGTCCCAGCGCGAATTGCAGGTTCATCACCACGGCGTAGAGCAGCGCCGCCGCCCACCGCCCGACCAGCTCCCGGCGCGAGAAGACGAGCACCCCGGCACTGACCGACAGGGCGAGCAGCACGGCCGGCCCCGCCTCGACCGGGCTGCGGCCGATCAGCTCGACATATTGCAGCACGTAGAGCAGGTGGACCGCGACGAAGGCGACCGCGCTCATCAGCTGCCAGTTGGCCGAGCCGCGGGAGCTCGCGAAATCGCCCACGGCCGCGAAGCCGAGGGCCACGACCACCACGCTCGGCGCCCCCAGCATCGACGCCCAGACCATCAGCGCCACCGTCGCCGTGGTCTTGGTCAGCGACCGTTCCATCGACACGGTGCGCCAGGATTGCCGGATGCCGTAATCCCCGGCGGCGCCGAGCGCCACGAGCAGGAAGATGGTCTCCAGCCCGACGATCTGCGATGCGTTCATCATGGGCCGATGCTACAGCGCCACGCGCGCGTGGCAACGCTCACCATCGAAAGGCGGCGAAGATCAGGATCAGCGAGGCATAGTAGCACGACCAGATCACCGGCCCGGTCAGCGCGCGCTCGAACGGGCGGTCCTCCAGCACGAACAGCTCCAGCGCGTGGACCAGCTGCGCCAGCACGTAGAGCAGCACCCCCGCCACCGCGAGCTGGCCATAGGTCTCGGTCCCCAGCGCCAGGAAGGTCGCCGCCATCATCGCGACGGCGAAGACCAGGACGGCGGGCCGGTACTGCATGATCGACGACCAGATCAGCATGAAGAACCCGACCCAGACCCCGATCAGGCCCAGCGTCGCGGCGACCGGCGCCTCCATCCCCGTCCAGGCCTGTGCAAGCAACAGGCACAGGAACAGCAGCGAGCCGACCGCGACGCCCAGCCCACCGAGGAACCCGGCCGCATCCTCGCGCGCCAGAAGCCCGTCCGCGATCGCGGCGAGCGCGAAGAACACGATCAGCGTGACGCCCGCACCGCCGATCAGCGCGGCCAGCGCCAGCGCGGCCGCCGCCACGGTCTTCACGGCGATCCGCGCCCGCGTCGGCGGCTGCAGGCGGAAATGCACCAGATAGGCGAGCGCCGCCCCGACGGACGCGACGATCAGCGCGGTCTCGACAATCATCTTTCAGGTCCAGCAAACGCCCACGTCGCCCGATCCACTCTTGACCCGAGACGGATAAGGCTCCACATCAATCCCTTGTTGTCCCGGCTCGCGCATGGGGGGTCAAGCCCGTGTGCGCTCCCGCTGCAGATCAACTGCAGCGTGTGACCGTCGGGCACCGCTCGAATTCGACATGCTTGCGCCACAACAGAAGGACGCGAAGACCATAGCCAGAAGACCGCATAATGCGCCCCCCACCCGCGACACGGGTCCCCGTGTCAACGATCGTATCCGCGCGCCCGAGATTCGCCTGATCGGCGCCGACGGCGAACAGGTCGGCGTCGTCTCGCCCCGCCGGGGTATCGAGATGGCCGAAGAGGCCGGTCTCGACCTCGTCGAGATCTCGCCCAACGCCTCGCCGCCCGTGTGCAAGATCATGGATTTCGGCAAGTTCAAATACGAACAGCAAAAGCGCGAATCCGAGGCCCGCAAGAAGCAGAAGACGATCGAGGTGAAGGAGGTGAAGTTCCGCCCCAACACCGACACGCATGACTACGACGTCAAGATGCGCAATGTCGTCAAGTTCCTCGAGGGCGGCGACAAGGTGAAGGTCACGCTCCGCTTCCGCGGGCGCGAGATGGCGCACCAGGATCTGGGCCGCAACCTGCTCGAACGCGTGGCCGCCGATATCGAGGGCCTGGGCAAGGTCGACAACATGCCCAAGGTCGAGGGCCGGCAGATGGTCATGATGGTGTCGCCGGTCAAGACCTGACCGCGGCCCCACCCGAACGACAGGGCGACGCTTCGGCGTCGCCTTTTTTCTTCCAGATCTCTTTCCTACAGACCACCAGGATCGGCCATGCTGCCCGAAATCGACCTCAAGCGCGGCATCCTGCTGATGCTCGGCTCGATCCTCTGCTTCACCCTGATGGATGCGAGCGCCAAGGCCCTGACCGCGGACAACCCGCCGCTGATGATCGTCTGGGCGCGCTATGCAGGCCAGGTGTTCTGGACGGTGCTGCTGCTCGCCCCCCGCCTGCCGCGCCTGTTGCGCACGCGGCATCCGGGGCTGCAGCTGACCCGCTCGGCGCTGCTGTTCGGGGCGACCCTGTGCTTCGTCCTTGCCTTGTCGCGGCTGCCGCTCGCCTCGGCTGTGGCGGTGTTCCAGGTGGCGCCGCTGGTCACGGCGCTTCTGGCCGTCCTCTTCCTGCGCGAACGGGTCGGGCCGCGGCGATGGGCGGCGCTGCTCGTCGGCTTCGCGGGCGCGCTCGTCATCATCCGGCCCGGTGCCGACCTGTTCGACCCGTTCGCACTGCTGCCGATGCTGGCCGCGACCAGCTATGCCGCCTATGCCATCGTGACCCGCGCGCTGGGGCAGGACGAGGATCCGATGACCAGCTTCGTCTATACTGGCCTGTTCGGCGCAGCCGTGACCTCGGTGGCGCTGCTCTGGACCTGGCAGATGCCCGCGAGCGAGGATTGGTGGCTCTTCGCGGCCCTCGGCGCGATCGGCGCACTGGGGCAGCTCCTGCTGATCCTCGCGCTGCGCTACGCCCCCGCCTCGACACTCGCGCCCTTCCTCTATGTCGGCCTCGCCATCGCGACCGTCTGGGGCGTGCTGTTCTTCGACGAATGGCCCGACGCGGCGACGCTGACCGGGGCCGCGATGATCGTCGGCGCGGGGCTCTTCGTCTGGTACCGGGGACGCAGCGCATGAGCACGCTCCTCCCCATCTGGCGCAGCCTTCTCGCCCTCGCCTGGCCGATAATGCTGTCGCGCATCGGCATCCTGGTGCTGATGCTGGTCGACATCCGCATGATCGGCACGCTCGGCGCGACGCCGCTCGCGGCCTTCGCGCTCGCCAACTCGGTATTCCTGCCGGTGATGGTCACGGGCATCGGCTGCATGACCGGCGTGATCGCCGTCACCGCGCAGCGCTCGGGCACCAACGATGCGCCGGGCATGGCCGCCGCCTTCCGCGCCGGGCTGATCTGGGCGAGCATCGTCGGCCTCGTCGCGGTCGCGCTGACCTGGAACACCCATCACATACTGCGCCTCGTCGGGCAGGAGGAGGACCTGATCGCCCAGGCCCGCCCGATCCTGCACATGCTGGTGCCCGGCGCGCTGTTCCAAGTCTTGTTCGTCACCTGCGCCTTCTGGCTGGAAGGAACCCGCCGCTCGGCCCCCGCGCTCATCGCGATGATCGCCGCCAACCTCGTCAACATCGCGGGCAATTCCCTGCTGATCCCCACGATGGGGGCCGAGGGCGGCGCGCTCGCCACCACCATCGCGCGCGGCGTCGCCCTCGCCATCATGCTCGGCACCGTGCTGACCCGGCCCGAGATGCGGGCGCGGCGCGACGGTCCGCCCGCCCCCCTGCCCCTCAGGCCCGTCATCGCGATCGGGGCCGCGGGTGGCGTCGCCTACCTGTTCGAGACCGGCGCCTTCGCCGCGCTCAACCAGATGGCCGGCCTGATCGGGGAGCGCGCGCTCGCCGCCTATTCCATCGCCCACAGTCTCGAGGCGCTGATCTTCATGACCGCGCTCGGCCTGTCGGTTGCCGCCGCCGTGCGCACGGGCGAAGCCTTCGGCCGCGGCGACCTGAAGGCCACGCGGACCGAGATCGTCGCCGCCACCTCGCTGACCTGCCTGACCATCGGCCTCGCCTCGCTCACGCTGGTACTGCTTTCGGGCCCGGTCTCCGCCTTCTTCGCCCCGGACACGAGCCTTGCCGCGCGGCTCGTCCCGCTCTTCGTCGTGCTCGGCATCAGCCTGATCTTCGACGCGGCGCAGGCGGTGCTGGGGCAATGTTCGCGTGCGATGGGCGAAAGCTGGCAGACGACGCTGCGCTATTTCCTCGGCTTCTGGTGCGTGATGATCCCGATGGGCTATATCCTCGGCATGCGCACCGATCTCGATGAAATGGGCCTGTTCGTCGCCACCGCACTCGGCTGCATCACCACCGCCGGGCTGCTGGCCCTGCGCCTGCGTCACCTGACACGGGGGGCGGCATGACCCTGTCCGAAAGGCTCACCGACTGGGGCCATTACCTGTCGAACGGCGTGCTTCGCGTGATGGGTCGCCTGCTGCGCCTGCTGCCCTATGACCGGCGGGTCCATTTCGGCGGCTGGCTGGGCCGCAACGTCCTGATGCGCATCCCCGCCGCCCGCAAGCGGGTGGAGCGCAACCTCACCCGCATCATGCCCGAACTCGATGCTGAGCAGCGCCGCACGCTCGGCCGCGGCGTCGGCGACAATTTCGGCCGCGTGCTGGTGGAGGAGATGATGATGGAGGACGTCATCGCCGACCCCGCCCGCTTCCGCATCTCCGGCCCCGGCTGGCCGCTGCTGCAAGAGCGCGCGGCAGAGGGAAAGGGGGCCATCCTCGCCACCGCTCATTTCGGCAACTGGGAGGGCCTTCGCACCAGTGCGCGCGATGCGGGCGTGCCGATCGGCGGCGTCTACCGCGCGCACAACAACCCCTATTACAACGAGGATTTCGTCGCGACCCTGCGCGTGCTCAACGAAAACGCCTTCTCCAAGGGCCGCAGCGGCATGCGCGACCTGCTGCGCTTCCTAAAGCGCGGCGGCATCGTCGCCATCCTCGTCGATCAGAAGCAGTCGCGCGCGCCGCTGATCCCCTTCCTCGGCCACCCGGCGGAAACGACGCTGAGCGCGGCCAAGCTCGCCAGGTCCCTCGACATCCCGCTGATCCCCGTCTGCTCGAGCCGGGCCGAGGACGGGCTCAGCTTCGACAGCATCGTCGCCGCCCCGATCCCCGTCGGAACGGAGGAGGAGATGATGCGCGCCGTCAACGACCAGCTGAGCGCGTGGATCCGCGCCCATCCCGAACAATGGTTCTGGTTCCACCGCCGCTGGCGCTAGGAATCGCGCCTCACGGCTCCAGCTTCGCCGCGCCGAGGATCGGACCGGCCTCTCCGTCCTGCACCAGCACCGCGACCCCGCGCCCCATCACCGGCATGGGGATCGTGGTGCGCATGTCCTGGCCGTTCCAGCGTCCCAGCGTCATCCAGCCGGTCACCACGTTGGTATAGGTCAGCCTGCGCCCGCCATTCTCGCCCCGCGCGATATCCTGGACATGCGGCTCGTCATAGCTGACGACATGCACCGTCCCGCTCAGATCCGGGCGCAGCGGCGCGATGCGGACCTCCAGATGATCCTCGACCCGCATCAGCTCGACGGTCGCCCCCGCCCGGTCGGCGACCGCCGCGATGGCGGCATTGACCTCGGGCCTGCGATGACCCACCGCCGACAGCTGCCCTTGCACGATCATTTGCGGCGTGAAGACCGAGCGCGTGCCCTGCCGCGCCGCATAGGCCCGCTGGCGCGCCGTCATCGCCGGGGAGGCGAACGGGTCCTGCCAGCCCAGATAGTCCCAGTAATCCACATGCAGCGACAGCGCGATCACGTTGTCGCGCTCCGCCAGCTCGGCAAGGAAATCGTCGGCAGGCGGACAGGAGGAGCAGCCCTGCGAGGTGAACAGCTCGACCACCACCGGTCTGTCGCCGACCTGCGCGGTAAGCGGGGTGGCGAGCAGGATTGCGGCAAGGGCGATGGATCGCAGCGACATAGGAATGGTCCTCGGGGGCTTCGTTACCGCCTTAGCTATGTCCTCCACCCCCTCCGGTCCAATCAACAGAACGAGAAAGCGTGCGCACGCGCACTTGCCAGACTGGTGGAAGGGGCGGAAACTCCGGTCAAGTCCCTGATCGGAGCCCCCCGCCGTGACATCGCGCCCCGCAAGCCTGCTGACCCTGATCGACCGGGCCTACGCCGTGGGCGAGGGCCATGACGTGCCGCACAGCGTGTTCTGCCATGCCACCGACATCCTCGACGCCGCACCGGACGAGGAGCGGCCCGAGACGGCGGCGGAGCTGGCCCTGCATGCCGATCGGATCGCACGGCTGTTCGGCATGACCGGGGCCTCGCCCGACGGCGTCGTCGCGGCCACCGGGGGCGCGTTGCGAACCAGCGGCGTGCCGAGCGTGACACTCGACGCGGCCACCGGGCGCCTGACAGGCGGCAACCACGCATTCGCCGCGCTCTGCGACGCGCCGCCCACCCACCTGCACGATCTTCCTTTCGAGAGCTTCGGCCTCGACAACCTGCTTGCCACGATCCGCGCGGGCCGGCCCGCCGATCTGCACCTTCTGACGGATACGCGCGACGGCAGGCCGGTTCTCGTCCTCGCCGATCCGATGTCGGCGGGGACCGTGCTGCGCTTCACCGCGCTGCGCTGGACGGACGAGATGATCGCCCGCATCGCCCGGCCCTTCGCCCTCTCTCCGCGTGAGGTCGAGGTGCTGCGCGGTGCCTTGGCAGGAGAGAGGCTGAGCGAGATCGCTGCGAGGCTCGGCCGCTCGGTCGAGACGATCCGCAGCCAGTCGAAGAGCCTGCTGGCCCGGACCGGCATGGCACGGATGGCCGATCTGGTGCTGCTCGCCAGTTCCGCCGCCTGCCTCTCCGCCGAACGCACCGTCGCCCCGCCGCAACCGCCCCGCGAATCGCTCGAAAGCCTCGTCCGGGCGGACGGTCGCCGTGTCACCTGGCGCTGTTTCGGCCCGGCGGGCGGCACGCCCTTCCTGTTCTTCCACGGACTGCAACTCGGCCCCTTCCTCACCCCTGCGCTCGAACGCGGGCTCGCGCGCGAAAACATCCGCCTCATCGCCCCCTCGCGTCCGGGATTCGGAGAGACCGCCCCCTCGGCCACCGACCGCGAATTCGACCGCACGGTGGTGGAGGACGCCCTCGCGGTGCTGGAGTCGGAACGCATCGAACGCTTCATCGTCCTCGGGCATCAGGGCGGCGGGTCCCACGCCTTCCGTACCGTGGCCGCCCTCGGCGACCGGGTGCCGGGGCTTCTGATGATCAGCGCGGGCGTGCCCATCGACATGACCCGGCACGTACCGAAGATGAACGCGATCACGCGAATGGCGGCGCTGGCGGCCAAGCGGACGCCCGCGCTTTTGGACCTGCTGATCCGGGTCGGCGTGCACGCCTATACGCGCGACGCGGACGGACCGCGCCGCTACCTCGAATACTATTTCCGCAACGATCCCGTGGACCGCGCCTCGCTCGACGATCCGCAGGTCTTCGCCGCCCTGCGCGCGGGCGCGCTCCACATGATCGCACAGGGCCCGCGCACCATCCTGCGGGACGGGGCCTCCGCCATGGCCGATTGGACCGCCGATTTCCAGGCCGTCACCTGCCGTCAGCTCTGGCTGCACGGCGCGCATTGCCCCGTCATGGATGCGCGCGAGCTGGAGCATTACATCCGCACCCACACCAACCACCCGATCGAGATCGCGCCCGACTGCGGCGTGCATCTCCTCTACGACGTGCCGGAACGGGCGCTCGACGTGATGCGCCGCGCCGCCGCCTGGCTGGATTGAGCGCGCCGGAAGCAGAAGGACGCGACCTTGCCCATCCACCGCATCTACGCCCATCTGTCGTGCCGCAGCCTCGACGCCAGCCTCGACTGGTTCGCGCGCCTCTTCGACCGCGCCCCCGATGCCCGTCCGATGACCGGCCTTGCCGAATGGCACCACGAGGGCCGCGCCGGCCTGCAACTCTTCGAAAACCCCGACGATGCAGGGCGCGGCACCCTCACGCTGATCGTGCGCGACCTCGCGACCGAACACGCCCGCCTCGACGCCGCAAACCTCGCCCCCGGCCCGCTTGAACGCGGCGACAGCGTCAGCCTCGTCCGGCTGCGCGACCCGGACGGAAACCTCGTCGTGCTGGCCGAATAGGAAAAGGGCCACCCAACCGGGCGGCCCCTCTCAACTCTCGGGCCGCGATCAGGCCGCGGCGCTGTCCGCGAGGTTGCGCAGCACGTAGTGCAGCACGCCGCCATTACGCACGTAGTCGATCTCGACCTCGGTATCGATCCGGCATTTCAGCGTGATCTCCTTGGTCGAGCCGTCGCCCATCGTGATCGTCGCGGGGACCTCGGCCAGCGGCTTCAGATCGCCCTCCAGCCCGGTGATCGAGACGGTCTCGTCGCCCTTCAGGCCCAGGCTCTTGCGCGTGTCGCCATTCGTGAATTCGAACGGGATCACGCCCATGCCCACGAGGTTCGAGCGGTGGATCCGCTCGAAATTCTCGGCGATCACGGCCTTCACGCCCAGCAGGTTGGTGCCCTTGGCCGCCCAGTCGCGGCTGGAGCCCGCGCCATACTGCTCGCCACCGAAGACGACGAGCGGCACGCCCTTTTCCTGCCACGCCATTGCCGCGTCGAAGATCGAGACCTGCTCGCCGTCCGGGCCCAGCGTGTAGCCGCCCTCGACATTGTCCAGCATCTCGTTGCGGATGCGGATATTGGCGAAGGTGCCGCGCATCATCACCTCGTGATTGCCGCGGCGCGAGCCGTAGGAGTTGAACTCCCTCGGCTGCACCTGGCGATCGGTCAGGTAGCGGCCCGCGGGCGTCGTCTCCTTGAACGATCCGGCGGGCGAGATGTGGTCGGTCGTGACCATGTCGCCGAGGATCGCGAGGACCCGCGCACCCTCGATATTCTCGATGCTGCCCGCTTCCTTGTCCATGTCCTGGAAATAGGGCGGGTTCTGCACGTAGGTCGACGACGCCGGCCAGTCATAGGTCTCGCTGTCGGTGGTCTCCACGCCCTGCCACTTGTCGTCGCCCTTGAAGACGTCGGCATATTTGGACTGGAACGCCTCGCGCGTCACGGTCGCCTCGACCAGTTCGGCGATCTCGGACTGCGACGGCCAGATATCCTTGAGGAACACGTCGTTGCCGTCCTTGTCCTGGCCCAGCGGCTCCTTGGTGATGTCGACATTCATGTCGCCCACCAGCGCGTAGGCCACCACCAGCGGCGGCGAGGCGAGGTAGTTGGCGCGCACGTCGGGGCTGATGCGGCCCTCGAAGTTGCGGTTGCCCGACAGCACCGACACGCCGATCAGGTCGTTGTCGTTGATGCACTTGGAAATCTCCGGCTCTAGCGGGCCGGAATTGCCGATGCAGGTCGTGCAGCCATAGCCGACGAGGTTGAACCCGATCGCGTCGAGATCCTCCTGAAGGCCCGCGGCTTCCAGATAGGCGCTGACGACCTGCGATCCGGGCGCCAGCGAGGTCTTCACCCACGGCTTGCGGTCGAGGCCGAGTTCGCGCGCCTTGCGCGCCACCAGACCCGCCCCGATCATCACGTAAGGGTTCGAGGTGTTGGTGCAGGACGTGATCGACGCGATGACGATCGAGCCGTCATGCATCTGGTAGTTGCCGTTCTCGGACGTGACCCAGCCCTTCGCGTGATGCCCGGTATCGCCGGGAATGTCGCGCGGCTCGGGCTGGCCGCCCTCGGCCTCCCAGCGCGCTTCCGAGCGCTCGGACCCGTCCTTCGCGCTGCGCTGGCCCTCGACATATTTGTGGAAGGTCTGTGCCGCGGCGTCGAGCGCGATGTGATCCTGCGGACGCTTGGGGCCCGAGATCGCGGGCACGACCGTGCTCATGTCCAGTTCCAGCGTGTCGGTATAGACCGGCTCGTAGCCCGGCTCGCGCCACATGCCGTTCGCCTTCGCATAGGCCTCGACCAGTTCCAGCACGCTCTCCTCGCGGCCCGTCTGGCGCAGGTAGCGGATGGTCTCGGCGTCGATCGGGAAGAAGCCGCAGGTCGCGCCGTATTCCGGCGCCATGTTGCCGATCGTGGCGCGGTCGGCCAGCGGCACGTTGTCGAGCCCGTCGCCGTAGAACTCGACGAATTTCGAGACCACGCCCTTCTCGCGCAGCATCTCGACCACCTTCAGCACCAGGTCGGTCGCCGTCGTGCCCTCGGGCATCGCGCCGGTCAGCTTGAAGCCCACGACCTCGGGGATCAGCATCGAGATCGGCTGGCCCAGCATCGCGGCCTCCGCCTCGATCCCGCCGACACCCCAGCCGAGCACGGCCGCGCCGTTCACCATCGTGGTGTGGCTGTCCGTGCCGACCAGCGTGTCGGGATAGGCCACTTGCGTGCCCGCCTGATCCTTGTCCGCCCAGACCGTCTTGGCGAGGTATTCCAGGTTCACCTGGTGGCAGATGCCGGTGCCCGGCGGCACGACGCGGAAATTGTCGAACGCCTTCTGACCCCATTTCAGGAACTGGTAGCGCTCCATGTTCCGCTCGTATTCGCGGTCCACGTTCATCTGGAAGGCGCGCGGGTTGCCGAACTCGTCGATCATCACCGAGTGGTCGATGACCAGATCGACCGGGTTCAGCGGGTTGATCTGCTGCGCGTCGCCGCCGAGCGCCACGATCCCGTCGCGCATCGCCGCCAGATCCACGACCGCCGGCACGCCGGTGAAGTCCTGCATCAGCACGCGCGCGGGGCGGTAGGCGATCTCGCGCGGGTTCTTGCCGCCTTTCTCCGCCCACTCGGCGAAGGCCTTGATATCGTCCGTCGTGACCGTCTTGCCGTCCTCGAAGCGGAGCATGTTCTCCAGCACCACCTTCAGCACGATCGGCAGGCGCGAGAAATCGCCCAGGCCCGCCTCGCCCGCGGCGGGGATCGAGTAATAGGCGTAGGACGCCCCGCCCGCGGAAAGCTCGCGGCGGGTCTTGTTGCTGTCGTGACCGACTGTGATGGGCATGGGAACCTCTTCCTGGATTGTGTCTCGACCGGGGGCGCGGGTCCGCGGATGGGCGCACGCGCCGGGATTATGCCTCGCGACCTAGTGCCCGCGCGCCGTCCGACCATGCGGGCGGCATGCGAAATCGCGGGGTCGCGTGGGCCTTCCCTGCCCCATCCGGGCCCGCATTGCAAGCCATTGTGTGCCGCTGCATACCAAAACCCCGCTTTGCGCCCGCACCGCGCCTGCGCTAAGCCGGTGCGCATGACCGCCGCCCCCCTCATCCTCGACAACCTGAGCGTCGCCCGCGCGGGCGGCCGCATCGTCTCGGACGTCTCCTTCGAGGTCGCGCCCGGCACCGCCCTCGCCCTGCGCGGCCCCAATGGCGTGGGCAAATCGACGCTGCTGAGGGCACTCGCGGGGCTGCTGCCGGCCACCGGCACCGCGCGGCTGGGGGACCGTCAGCTCGGCTCGGACGATTGGGTCGACGCCATCGCCCATGCCGGGCACCGCGACGCGATCAAGGCGGCGCTGAGCGTGCGCGAGAACCTCGCCTTCTGGGCCGCGCTGTTGGGCGGCGACGTCGATACCGCCCTCGCCGCCTTCGACCTCGCCCCGCTCGCCGACCGGCCCGCGGGGCTCTGCTCCGCCGGACAGAAACGCCGCCTCGGCCTCGCGCGGCTGGCGCTCGGGCATCGATCGCTCTGGCTGCTGGACGAACCGACGGTCTCGCTCGACGCGGGCCATGTCGCGCGCTTCGCCGAGCTGCTGCGCGCGCATCTCGACCGGGGCGGGCTCGCGGTGATCGCGACCCATATCACCCTCGGCCTCGACCTCGCCGAACATCACCTGACCCCGCCCGAGGAGCGCCCCGCCGGTCCGGGCGCCCCCTCAGACGACCCGTTCCTGTCGGGCGAGTTCGCATGAGCGCGCCGCTCGCCCTCCTGATGCGCGAGCTGCGCCTCGCCACCCGCGCGGGGGGCGGTGCAGGGCTGGGCCTCGCCTTCTTCCTGATCGTGATCCTGCTCGCCCCGCTCGGCATCGGCCCCGATCAGCAGCTTCTCGGCCAGGTCGCCCCCGGCCTCGTCTGGGTGGCGGCGCTGCTCGCCTGTTTGCTGTCGCTCGACCGGCTGTTCCACGCGGATTGGGAGGACGGAACGCTCGACATCCTCGCCCTCTCCCCCTTGCCGCTCGAAGCCGTTGTGGCGCTCAAGGCGCTCGCCCACTGGATCACCACCGGCCTGCCGCTGGTCGTGGCCGGGCCTGTGCTGGCCCTGACGCTCAACCTGCCCGACGTGGCGCAGCCGATGCTGATCGCGGGGCTGGTGCTCGGCACGCCTGCGCTGTCGGCCATCGGCGCGATCGGGGCGGCGCTGACCGTGGGGCTGAGGCGCGGCGGGCTGCTGCTGTCGCTGCTCGTCCTGCCGCTCTACGTGCCGACGCTGATCTTCGGCGCACAGATCGCGGCGCGGGCGGGCGACGGGCTGGAACCGGGTGCCGCGCTGCCCTTCCTCGCCGGGATCACGCTCCTGAGCGTCGCCGCCGCGCCTTTCGTCGCCGCCGCGGCCCTGCGTGTGAACTTGCGGTAGCCGCGCATCGACGGGCCGCGGTACGGCGATCCTCGATCTGTGCACGGCACTTTATGCTAGCCAAGTCCGCCAAACCTCGGCCCGTCGCGCCTCGATCAGCCCAATCGCCGTGCCGGGGGGGCGGCCCGGCGATGCGCGGCGCCTTCGGCTTGACTCCGCGCCAACCCCCTACCCCACCGGATAGAAGAATTCCTCCCGCACGATCTTCCCGTCCTTCACGTGATAGACCCCGACCTCGTCCATCGTCTCGCGCGTGCCGCTCGCCTTGTGCGTCGCGTCGATGCCGAAGATCACGGCGAAGCGGTCGTCGCCGTGCGGCATCGGGTCGGAGACCGAGCCGCCATGCACCTCGAAATTCTCCGCCCACCACTCGTGCTTGCCCCGGATCGCGTCGATGCCCTGGACCTCGCGCCCATTGCCGGCATCCGCGGCCTCGACCGACACCACATCGGGGGCGTAGAGGGTGGCGAGCGCCTCGGCCTCCGTGCCCGCCCGGCAATGCGCGACGAGCTGCTTTCCGATCTCCTGAACCGACATGGGACGCCTCCTGTTGTTCAACATGCGCTCACCTAGCAGATTCGCGACGCAGCGCCAAAGCGCACCGTTAACCAATTCATCCGCGCCAGCCATCTGCCATACGCATGCCATACGCGTGCCATACGCATCGCAGACCGCGATTTTCGCGTTTACCTCGCCACGATTGCGCCTGCCCCGGCCCGCCGCTATATCCCGCCCATGCTGGACCGCGCCCATAACCGCCCCGACCTGCCCGCCGAGATTTCCCGGCGCCGCACCTTCGCCATCATCTCGCATCCCGATGCGGGAAAGACGACGCTGACCGAGAAATTCCTGCTCTATGGCGGCGCCATCCAGATGGCCGGTCAGGTTCGCGCCAAGGGTGAGGCGCGGCGCACCCGCTCGGACTTCATGCAGATGGAAAAGGACCGAGGCATCTCCGTCTCGGCCTCGGCAATGTCGTTCGAGTTCAAGGAGTTCTGGTTCAATCTTGTCGACACGCCGGGCCACTCCGACTTCTCCGAGGATACCTACCGCACGCTGACCGCGGTGGATGCCGCGGTCATGGTCATCGACGGCGCCAAGGGGGTGGAGAGCCAGACCCGCAAGCTCTTCGAGGTCTGCCGCCTGCGCGACCTGCCGATCCTGACCTTCTGCAACAAGATGGACCGCGAGAGCCGCGACACCTTCGAGATCATCGACGAGATCCAGGAAAACCTTGCGATCGACGTGACCCCCGCCAGCTGGCCCATCGGCCAGGGCCGCGACTTCCTCGGCTGCTACGACCTGCTGCACGACCGCCTCGAACTCATGGACCGCGCCGACCGCAACACCGTCGCGGAAAGCGTGAAGATTGAAGGGCTTGACGACCCCAAGCTCGCCGAACACATCCCCGCCGACCTGCTCGAAAAACTGCGGGAGGAGGTCGAGATGGTGCGCGAGCTGCTGCCCGCCTTCGACCGGCAGGACTTCCTCGACGGCACGCTGACGCCGATCTGGTTCGGCTCGGCCATCAATTCCTTCGGCGTGCAGGAGCTGATGCGCGGCATCGGCGAATTCGGCCCGGAGCCGCAGGTCCGCCCGGCCGAGCCGCGCGCCGTGGGCCCGGAGGAAACCAAGGTCGCTGGCTTCGTCTTCAAGGTGCAGGCCAACATGGACCCCAAGCACCGCGACCGCGTCGCCTTCGTCCGCCTGTGCTCGGGCCATTTCAAGCGCGGCATGAAGGTTCACCACGTCCGCACGAAGAAGCCGATGGCCGTCTCCAACCCGGTGATGTTCCTCGCCTCCGACCGCGAACTGGCCGAGGAGGCCTGGGCCGGCGACATCATCGGCATTCCCAACCACGGCCAGTTGCGCATCGGCGACGCATTGACCGAAGGGGAGGATCTGAAGTTCACGGGCATCCCCTCCTTCGCGCCGGAACTCCTGCAATCGGTGCGCGCGGGCGACCCGATGAAGGCCAAGCATCTCGACAAGGCGCTCCAGCAATTCGCCGAGGAGGGCGCGGCCAAGATCTTCAAGCCGATGATCGGCTCAGGCGCCATCGTCGGAGTCGTAGGCCAGCTGCAATTCGAGGTGCTGGCGAGCCGGATCGAGCTGGAATACGGCCTGCCCGTCCGCTTCGAGCCGACGCAGTTCACCTCCGCCCGCTGGGTGTCCGGACCGCGCGCCGAGGTCGAGCGGTTCGCCCAGTCGAACAAGGGCCACATGGCGACCGACCACGACGGCGATCCGGTCTACCTGACCCGCCTTCAGTGGGACATCGATCGGGTCGAGCGCGACTGGCCTGAGCTGAAGCTCACGGACGTGAAGCAGATGATGGTCTGACCGCGTCGGCGTCGGCCTTCGTCTGGCGCAACTCGCGCATCGCGCGGATATGGTCCCGCTTCTCCGCCTCGCTGCGGGGGCGCGGGGCCGAACGCTCCTCCTTCATCGCCTTGAGCATGCGGTGCACGCCAAACAGCACGGCGATCAGCAGCGCGCCCCCCGCGACCATCGCGATCAGCGCCCAGAACTCCATCGCGGTCGCCAGAAGTTCCTGCAGCCAGCTATAGTCTTCGCGTTCGTGGCCCGGCACGTAACGGTGCCCGGTGTGCTCGTCGATATCGTCCATCATCTGTCCACGCCTCGCCCCATCCTCGTCCGGCGCATGTCGCGCAGCGCCTTCCTGTCCACACGCGTCCGACTGCGGCTGGCCTTCCGGTTCACCTTGCGCTCGCCGATCTGCTGCAGGATCCTGACCAGCAGCCAGAGGGCAAGAAGCAGCGCGACCGCGATCAGCGATCCGCGCACCGGACCTTGAGCGACGATCGCCATGACGCCGCGCAACACCAGGCCGATGGGCCGCATGAAGATTTCGATCAGCCCTTCGAGCATGATATTCCCTTCCTCGTCCGTGCTGACAGCGTTTGATGGCCGAATCGCGGCGCGATGGTGACGAAAGCGCGGATGACGGGGCCGGACATCGCGCTTGCCACGCAGACTAGCGGCAGATTCACCCAGATTTCCAGATGCCGCGCCGTCCAAAGGCATGAATTATTGACTTCGGCGCCCGGATTGGGCATATGCGCGCAAGTTCCTGAAGGCGCACCGATCCGGGTGCGTCGGGTCGCGATGATGCATGCGGCCACTCACCCCGCCGCACAAGCACAGCGCGAAGGATCCCTATGACGAAATTCACCGATCTCGACCTCGACGAGAAGGTCCTCAAGGCCGTCACCGAGGCAGGCTACGAGACCCCCACCCCGATCCAGGCGCAGGCGATCCCGCATGCGCTGATGGGCAAGGACGTGCTCGGCATCGCGCAGACCGGCACCGGCAAGACGGCGAGCTTCACGCTGCCGCTGATCTCGATCCTCGCCAAGGGACGGGCCAAGGCGCGGATGCCGCGGAGCCTGATCCTGTGCCCGACGCGGGAGCTGGCAGCGCAGGTCGCCGAGAATTTCGAAGTCTACGGCAAGTACCACAAGCTGAGCATGGCGCTGCTGATCGGCGGCGTCAGCTTCAAGGATCAGGACAAGCTGATCGACCGCGGCGTCGACGTGCTGATCGCGACGCCGGGCCGCCTGCTCGACCATCACGAGCGTGGCAAGCTGATGCTGACGGATGTGAAGGTCATGGTCGTGGACGAGGCCGACCGGATGCTCGACATGGGCTTCATCCCCGATATCGAGCGCATCTTCGGCCTGACGCCCTTCACCCGGCAGACGCTGTTCTTCTCCGCCACGATGGCGCCCGAGATCACGCGCATCACCGAGACCTTCCTGCACAACCCGGTCCGCGTCGAGGTCGCCCGCCAGGCGACGACCTCCGAGACCATCGAGCAGGGCGTCGTGCTGCACCGCCCCTCGGGCAAGAAGGGCGCGGACGGGGAGAAGCGCGAGGTGCTGCGCCGCCTGATCGAGGCGGAGGGCGAGCTGACCAACGGCATCATCTTCTGCAACCGCAAGCGCGACGTGGACATAGTCGCCAAGTCGCTAAAGAAGCACGGCATGAACGCCGCCGCGATCCACGGCGATCTCGACCAGTCGGTGCGGATGAAGACGCTCGACGAGTTCCGCAGTGGCGAGCTGACGCTGCTCGTCGCCTCGGACGTCGCCGCGCGTGGTCTCGACATCCCGAACGTCTCCCACGTCTTCAACTACGACGTGCCGATCCACTCCGAGGATTACGTGCACCGCATCGGCCGCACGGGCCGCGCAGGGCGCAAGGGGAAGGCGATCATGATCTGCTTCCCGCACGAGGAGAAGTATCTGGAGAAGATCGAGGAGCTCGTGGAAAAGGCCGTGCCGCGTCTGGACAGCCCGCTCGAAAGTGCGCCGGAACAGCCCGCGCAGGACGAGGCGGAGGAGAAGCCGAAATCCCGCAGCCGTTCGCGCAGCCGCAGCCGCAAGAACGACGACGCCCCGGCCGAGGCACAGGCGGGCGACGCACCGTCGGAGGCCGCGCAGCCCGAGGCTAAGCCGACCCGCACGCAGCAGGCTCCGCAGAAGACGCAGGACGAGCAGCCGCAGCGCCAATCGGGGCGAAGCTCGGACGGCAACCGCGATCGCTCGAATAACGGCAACCGTGGCGGCCGCAACAATCGTGGCCGCGGCGGTCAGGACAACCGCGTCGTGGGCATGGGCGACCACGTCCCTGCCTTCATGCTGCGCGAGATCAAGATCCCCAAGGCCACGCGTCGCAAGACGAGCGACAAGGACGAGGCGGATCAGGGTGTTAACGAGGATCAGGGCAGCTCGGGCGCCGCGGCCTGATCCTCAGGGCGCGGGCACCGCGCCGAGCATTCCTGCGACCAACCATTCCGATCGGATCTCTCCGGGACCGTCGCAGAACGCTGCGGCGGTCTCCTTCGTTTCGGGAGCATGATAGACCGCGCCGCCGCTGAACGGCCCGCCCGCCGAATGGCCGAAACAGGCGCGGCCCTCGATCTCCCCCATCATCAACCCGATGCCGTAGCCGTGCGAGGTCCAGGGCCGCCCGGCGATCCCCGGCCCCAGAACGCGCGCATCGGTCATACGGGCGAGCGCGTCGGGCCTCACGAGCCGCCCGGTCGCAAGCGCGTGCACGAGGCGCGCCGCATCTTGCACCGGCCCGATCAGGCAGCGGTGGAAGACCCAGCCGGGATGGTAGCCGCCCGTCGGCACCGCGACCTCCGCCATATCCTCCGGCGTGTCGGCCAGCCTGGCCGCGAGGCCGAGCGGTGCGCAGATCTCGGCCTCTATCAGGTCGGCGAGCGTGAGACCCGTCGCCGCCTCGATCCGCTCGACCGCGAGGCCGTAGCCGATATTGGAATAGGCCCAGCTCGCACCGGGCGCGAAGATCGGCCCGCCGACCTCAGCAAGAAACCGGTCGCGCGACCACGGTTCATCTCCGCGCGCGACCGCTTCGTGGTAATGCGCCAGCCCGCCGTAATCCGGCAGGCCGCCTTCATGCCGCAGCAGTGCCTCCAGCGACGGGTCGCCGTCGTCGAGGTCGAGTTGCCCCGCCGCCTCCAGCCGCAGGGCAAGTGCCGCGATGACCGTCTTGGTAACGCTCCACCACGGCATGATCGCACCCGCCCCCTGCCCCGTCACGACCCCGTCGGGGCCGATATGGCAGGTGAAGGCGGGCACCCCGCGTCAGTCCTCGACGCGGTTGATCATGACGATCGTGTCGGGCTTCTTGCCGATCAGGCGGTTCGCGCGGTTGCTCGCCGCCTGCTTCATCAGCTTCTCCACCGCCTCGTCATCGGCGCGGAGCTTGCGCTTCGCCTCGGTCAGCTCCTTGGTCAGCCCTTCCTCGAGCTGGGTCTGGAGCGCGCCTTCCTGCCCGTCCATGTCGGTGAAGAGGCCCTTCGCCTCGACCCAGACATCGCCGAGCAGATCGCTCTTCTCGTCGAGCACGACGTTGACCACGAGAATGCCGCGCATCGCCATGCGCAGACGGTCGCGGACGATGCCGTCCATCGCGCCGATCATCACCGAGCCGTCGACATAGCGCCGTCCGGTCTCGATCATGTCGACGACCTTGGGCTCGTTGCCCGTCAGCTCGACCATCGTGCCATTGGGCGCGATGACCGGGGTGATGCCCTTGGACGCGCCCAGCTTGGCATGCTCGCGCAGGTGCCGGTACTCGCCATGCATCGGGATCAGGAATTGCGGCTTCACCAGATCGTGCATCGTCTCCAGATCCGGCCGGTTGGCGTGGCCCGAGACGTGGTAGAGCCCGCCGTCATGGTCCACGATATCGACGCCCAGCATCGCAAGCTGGTTCTCGATATAGGCGACCGCCACCTCGTTGCCGGGAATGGTCTTGGAGGAGAACAGGAAGGTGTCGCCCTCCTTCATCTCCAGCTTGCCGTAGCCGCCCCGCGCGAGCTGGGCGGACGCCGCGCGCCGCTCACCCTGGCTGCCCGAGGCGAGCACCATGACGTTCTCCGCCGGAAGGTTCGCCGCGTCGTTCACGTCGACCATGTCGGGGAAGTCGGTCAGCAGCCCGACCTTGCGCGCGGTGGAGATCATGCGGTGCATGGCCCGGCCGATCACCACGATGGAACGGCCCGCCGCCTGCCCGGCCAGCGCCAGCGTGCGCAGGCGCGCGACATTGGAGGCGAAAGTGGTCGCGACCACCATGCCCGGCTGGCTGCGCAGCATCTCGGTGATCGGGCCGACAAGCTCCGCTTCCGACCGGCCCGCGTGGCGGGAGAAGACGTTGGTACTGTCGCAGACCAGTGCGAGCACGCCGTCCTTCGACACCTCGCGGATCAGGTCGGGGTCGAACGGCTCGCCGATCTGGGGATCGGGATCGACCTTGAAGTCGCCGGTGTGGAAGACGCGCCCCGCGGGTGTGTCGATGACGAGGGCCGAGCTTTCGGGCACCGAGTGGCTGATCGGCAGGAAGCCGACCTTGAAGGGACCCACTTCCACCTGCTCCGGCCAGGCGCCGACGGTCTTGACCGCCTCGGTCGGCTGGCCGGCTTCCTCCATCTTGCCGCGCGCGATCTCTGCCGTGAATTCGCGGGCATAGACGGGGGCGTCGAGCTGCGGGTAAAGCCGCCCGATAGCGCCCACGTGATCCTCGTGCGCGTGGGTGATGAAAATCGCGTCGAGCGCGTGCGCGCGTTCAGCGATGAAGGCGGGATCGGCGGTGATCAGGTCCACGCCGGGGCTCGAATCCATGTCCGGGAAGGCCACGCCCGCATCCGCCATGATCCAGCGGCGCTTGTTCTCCGGGCCATAGCCGTAGAGATACATGTTCATGCCGATCTCGCCCGCGCCGCCCAAGGCGACGTAGACGAGGCTGTCTGTCTTGCTCATTTAGTCTTGCTTTCTATTGTGCTCGTAGATGAGGACGAGGCCGTGCATCGTCAATTCGGTATCGATATGGTCGATGACCTCGGTCCCCTGGTTGAAGAGGGTCGATAGCCCCCCTGTCGCGATCACTTTCATGGGGCGGTCGCGTTCACCCCTGATCTGTCTGCAGATGCCCTCGACGAGGCCGACATAGCCCCAGAACACGCCCGATTGCATGCAGGCCACCGTATTGGTGCCGACCACGCGATCGGGCTTGGTCACGTCGATATTGGGCAGCGCCGCTGCAGCCTCATGTAGGGCGCGGATGCTCAGATTAACACCCGGCGAAATGACGCCACCGATATAGGCGCCGTCGTCGTCCACCACGTCGAAGGTGGTGGCGGTGCCGAAATCCACGATGACGAGGTCGCCGCCGAACTTGTCGAAGCCCGCCACGGTGTTGACGAGACGGTCCGCACCGACAGTCGTGCCCGCATCCACGCGCACGTCGACGGGCAGCGCGCAATCGGGCTTGCCCACCACCAGCGGGCGGCAGTGGTAGTAGCGGTCGGACAGGACGCGCAGGTTGAAGACGACCTGCGGCACGACAGAGGAGATCACTACCTCGTCGATGGTCACGTCGAGCCCGTTGAACTCCATCAGCTGCCGCAGCCAGACGTAGTACTGGTCCGCCGTGCGTGCCGCGTAGGTCGAGCAACGCCATTCCCCGAGGAACCGCGTGCCGTCATGCACCGCGAAGACGGTGTTGGTGTTGCCCACGTCTATGGCGAGGAGCATCGGGTCATCCCCCTTCGTGAAAGTAGATCTCGGCGGCGGGCAGCCGCTCGATACCCGTGGCGGTGGCGAGCAGAAGCGCGCCGTCCGCGTCTATTCCGTCGAAACGGCCCGTCACCTCGCGGCCCACCAGCCGCGCGGTCATCTGCTCGCCGATCCGGGCAGCGCCCCGCATCCATTCGGCCTGTTGTGGGCCGAACCCCTCCTGCGCCAACCGCGCCTCGCGCGCGGCGAAACTGCGCGCGAGCGGGTCGAGCAGCGCCTCTGGGTCGTAGCGCATGCCGGTCGCGCTCAGCAGATCGGTGGCGAGGCTCGCGCCCGGCTCCAGCTCGACCTGCGGCGGTGCGGCCACGAGGTTGACACCGATCCCGACCAGCAGCACGTCGCCGCGGCTTTCTAGCAGGATGCCCGCCAGCTTCCGCTCCCGGCACAGCACGTCGTTCGGCCATTTCAGGGTGAACAGCGCAGGCTGGCCCGTCAGCTCGATCAGCGCATCCCGCAAGGCCAGCGCCGCGATGAAGGAGCGCAGCGCGCGGCGCGCGACCGGACCGTCTGGGCGGATGGCCAGCGTGGCTGCGAAATTGCCGTCGGGCATCGCCCAGGCCCGGCCCCGCCGCCCGGTCGCGGCGGTCTGGCGGTGGGCCATCACCCAGATCGGCGCATCGCCCGCACGGGCGAAGGCCTCGCCCTGCGTGCTGCCGGTCTCATCGAGGATCAGGCGCCCGGTCCCCTGGGGCCAGACCTCCATTCAGCGGAACAGGGATGCGGCGGCCTCGACGGCCAGCGCCTCGACCCCGAAGAGGTTCACCAGCGGCAGCGCACCGATCAGCATGACCACCGCGGCGACGCCGAGCGCAAGCCCGTGCATCACCGGCATCCGGCCGGTCAACGGATCGACCTCCTCGCCGAAATAGAGCAGGAGAACGATGCGCAGATAGTAGAACGCGCCGATCACGCTCGCGATCACGCCCAGCACGGCGAGCGGCACCAGCCCGGCCTCGACCGCTGCGAGGAAGACGTAGTATTTCGCGAAGAACCCGGCCAGCGGCGGGATGCCCGCAAGGCTGAACATCAGGATCGCCAGCGCCAGCGCGCGCGCGGGTGCGACGCGGGAATAGAGCCCCAGCGCATTGATGTCGGTAATGGGGCGGCCGTCCCGCTCCATGTTCAGGATGA
Organism: Roseobacter sp. HKCCA0434; assembly: GCF_032464675.1. Taxonomy (NCBI): domain Bacteria; kingdom Pseudomonadati; phylum Pseudomonadota; class Alphaproteobacteria; order Rhodobacterales; family Roseobacteraceae; genus Roseobacter; species Roseobacter sp. HKCCA0434. The sequence goes on along the minus strand of NZ_JAWDKL010000006.1, from coordinate 87,359 downwards.
AGGCGAAGGTGCCGACATTCATCACCACGTAGATCGCCATGTAGAGCAGCAGCGCCGCCACGCCCTCGACCGTGCCGGCGGCGAGCCCGACCAGCGCGAAGCCCATGTGACCGATCGAGGAATAGGCCATCAGGCGCTTGATGTTGGTCTGACCGATCGCCGCAATCGAGCCGATGAACATAGACAGGATCGCGAGGAAGGTCAGGATCTGCTGCCAGTCAGCAACCGCGCCGCCGAACCCGTCGACCAGCACCCGCGCGAACAGCCCCGCCGCCGCGACTTTGGGCGCCGTGGCGAAGAAGGCGGTGACCGGCGTGGGCGAGCCTTCGTAGACATCCGGCGTCCACATGTGGAACGGCGCGGCGGAGATCTTGAAGGCAAGGCCCGTGGTCACGAAGACGAGGCCGAAGAGCAGACCCAGCGACACGCCCTCCAGCGCGATGACCGCCTCGATCCCGGCGAACAGCGTGGTGCCGGTGTAGCCGTAGACCAGGCTCGCCCCGTAGAGCAGCAGGCCCGAGCTGAGCGCGCCCAGAACGAAATACTTGAGCCCCGCCTCGGTCGACCGCAGGGAATCGCGCCGGAAGGCCGCGACGACGTAGAGCGACAGCGACTGCAGCTCCAACCCCATGTAGAGCGCCATCAGATCGCCCGCCGAGACCATCATCATCATACCGACATTGGCGAGCGCGATGAGGACCGGGAACTCGAATTTCAGGATGTTGACCCGCCGCAGGTAGTCGCGGCTGAGCAGCAACATGATCGCCGAGCCGAGCAGCAGCGTGACCTTGGCGAAGCGCGCGAATGCATCGTCGATGAACATGCCGCCGAAGGCTGCAGTCGGGCCCTGGTCGCGGGTGGCGATCCAGAGCGCGATCACGGCCAGCACGGCCGAGGTCAGCAGCAGCACCGCGTTCGCGTTGCGATCCTTGCCGGTGAACACGCTGAACATCAGCGCAGCCATTGCGTAGGCCGCGAGCACGATCTCGGGCAGGACGATGGAGATGGACTGGCTCAGCATGATCAGTGTCCCGTCTCGGGCGCGGCGGCGAGGGTGGTGCCCGCCTGCTCAAGCGCTTGCTCGTAGGAGCCCAGCAGCGCCTCGACGCTGGGGCCGATGATGTCGGTGACGAGGCTGGGATAGACGCCCAGCAGCAGCGTGAAGAACACGAAGGGCACGAAGAGCAGCTTCTCCCGTCCGGTCATGTCGCGGATGCCGCGCAGGCTTTCCTTGACCAGATCGCCGAAGACGACCCGGCGGTAGAGCCACAGCGCATAACCCGCCGACAGGATCACGCCCGTGGTGGCGAAGAAGGCGATCCACGTATTGGCCTGGAACGCGCCCGACAGCGTCAGGAACTCGCCCACGAAGCCCGAGGTGCCCGGCAGACCGACATTGCCCATCGTGAACAGCAGGAAGACCAGCGCGAAAGCGGGCATCCGGTTCACGAGGCCCCCGAACGCCCCGATCTCCCGCGTGTGCATCCGGTCGTAGATCACGCCGACGGCGAGGAACAGCGCGCCCGAGATGAAGCCGTGGCTGATCATCTGGAAGATCGCGCCGTCGACCCCCTGCCGGTTCGCCGCGAAGATCCCCATCGTGACGAAGCCCATATGCGCGACCGAGGAATAGGCGATCAGCTTCTTCATGTCGTCCTGCATCAGCGCGACCAGCGAGGTGTAGACGATGGCGATCACCGACAGCCACATCACGAAATCCGCCATCAGGTCGGAGGCGACCGGGAACATCGGCAGGCTGAACCGCAGGAAGCCGTAGCCGCCCATCTTCAAAAGGATCGCCGCCAGCACGATGGAGCCCGCGGTGGGCGCCTGCACGTGCGCGTCGGGCAGCCATGTGTGCACCGGCCACATCGGCATCTTCACCGCGAAGCTTGCGAAGAAGGCCAGCCACAACAGGGTCTGCGCGCCGCCGACGATATGGATGCCGGCGATCGAGACCGTGTCGGACCCGAACTCGTGCATCAGGAGCGCCGCGATGTCGGTCGTGCCCGCATCCGCGATCATGAACATCATCGCGATCAGCATCAGGACGGAGCCGAGCAGCGTGTAGAGGAAGAACTTGAACGCGGCGTAGACGCGGTCCTTGCCGCCCCAGATGCCCACGATGATGAACATCGGGATCAGACCCGCCTCGAAGAACAGGTAGAACAGGATCAGGTCGAGCGCGCAGAAGACACCGATCATCAGCGTCTCGAGCAGCAGGAACGCGATCATGTATTCCTTGACCCGGTGCTCCACCCCCCAGCTTGCACCGATCACCAGCGGCATCAGCGCCGTGGTCAGCATGACAAACAGGACCGAGATACCGTCGACCCCCATGCGGTAGGTCAGACCGCCCAGCCACTCCGCCTCCTCGACGAACTGGAAGCCGGTATCGTCGGGATCGAAGCCGGTGATGATGAACAGCGAAGCGAGGAAGGTCGCGACCGTCACGAACAGCGCCAGCCAGCGCGCGTTGCGCACCGCCGCGCGGTCCTCGCCGCGCAGCAGCAGGCCCATCACGACCGCGCCGATCGCAGGCAGGAAGGTGACGAGGGAAAGCAGGTAGTTATCCATCGGTCAGGAGGCCCCTCGGATCGCGAACCAGGTGATGATCGCGACCAGACCGGCGATCATCGCGAAGGCGTAGTGGAAGACGTAGCCGGACTGGGCCTTGCCCGCGATGCGGGTCAGGAACGGCACGATGCCCATGGCGAGTCCGTTGATGCCGCCGTCGATGACCTTGCCGTCGCCCTTCTTCCACAGGAAGCGGCCCAGCGACTTGGACGACCGGACGAACAGCACGTCGTAGGCCTCGTCGAAATACCACTTGTTCAGCAGGAAGCGGTAGAGCCCCGGCATCCGCGCCGCCACCCGGCCCGGCGTCGCCGGATCGCGGATGTAGAACTGGTAGGCCAGCGCGAGTCCGATGAGCATGGCGAGGAAGGGCGACAGCTTCACCCACCACGGGACGTAGTGATAGGAATGCAGCACGTCGTCGCCGTGGTGGTCGTCGCCATAGGCGTCCTCGGAATGATCGTCCGCGTAGGCCGCATCACCCTCGGCAGCCTCATCGGCCCCATGACCGGCCTCGTCCGCCGCGACCTCGGCCTCGTCCACGCTGACGACATCCTCGCCATACGCGTCGCCCTCGTCATCCGCATGGGCCGCGTCGGCCGCCGCGTAGTTGAGGGACGGGCCGAAGAAGTCCTCGGCGTATTTGCCGACGAAGCTGTTGTAGTAGACCATGCCCGCCAGCACCGCACCCACCGCCAGCACGCCGAGCGGAATGGTCATGACCGCCGGGCTCTCATGCGCGTGGTCATGCGTGTGCGCATCGCCGCGCGGGGTGCCGTAGAAGGTCAGGAAGATCAGCCGCCAGCTGTAGAAGCTGGTGAACAGTGCCGCGATCACCAGCGCGGTGAAGGCGAAATAAGCATGGCCGGCAAAGGCGCCCTCGATGATCGCGTCCTTGGACACGAACCCGGCGAACCCGATGGGCAGGCCGATAATGTCGTAGCTGAACGGGATACCCACGCCGGTGATGGCGAGCGTGCCGATCATCATCGCCCAGAAGGTCATCGGGATCTTTTTGCGCAGGCCACCGTAATGGCGCATGTCCTGCTCGTGATGCATCGCGTGGATGACCGAACCCGCACCTAGGAACAGCATCGCCTTGAACGCCGCGTGCGTGAACAGGTGGAACATCGCCGCCTCGTAGAAGCCGACGCCCGCCGCAACGAACATGTAGCCCAGCTGCGAACAGGTGGAATAGGCGATCACCCGCTTGATGTCGTTCTGCACCAAGCCAACGGTCGCGGCGAAGAAGGCCGTGACGGCGCCGAGCCCGGTGATGAAGGCCGGTGCGTATTGCGTGAGGTCGTAGATCGGCGCCATGCGGCAGACGAGGAACACGCCCGCCGTCACCATCGTCGCGGCATGGATCAGCGCCGAGACCGGCGTCGGACCTTCCATCGCGTCGGGGAGCCAGGTGTGCAGGATCAGCTGCGCCGACTTGCCCATCGCCCCGATGAACAGCAGGAACCCGACCACTTCGAGGGCGGCCAGCTCCATGCCGAGGAAGCCGATCGTCGTTTCCGCCAGCTGCGGCGCCATGTCGAAGATCACGCCAAATTCGACGCTGTCGGTGAGCAGGAACAGCGCGAAGATCCCCAGCGCGAAGCCGAAATCGCCCACGCGGTTGACGATGAACGCCTTCATCGCCGCGGCCCCCGCCGAGGGCTTGCGCCAGTAGAAGCCGATCAGGAGGTAGGAGGCGACGCCGACCCCTTCCCAGCCGAAGAACATCTGCACGAGGTTGTCCGCCGTCACCAGCATCAGCATCGCGAAGGTGAAGAAGGACAGGTAGGCGAAGAAGCGCGGCTTGTAGGTCTCCCCCTCGCGCCATTCCGGGTCGTGATCCATGTAGCCGAAGGAGTAGAGATGCACGAGCGCCGAGACGGTCGTGATCACCACCAGCATCACATGGGTCAGCGTGTCGACCCGGATCGACCAGTAGGCCTCCATCGCGCCGCTGTCGATCCAGCGGAACAGTGGGATCACGTCGGAGACGGACCCGTCCATCCCCAGGAACAGCACCCAGCTGAGCACCGCGGCCAGCATCACGGCCCCGGTGGTCACGATCTGCGCGCCCTTCTCGGAGATGAAGCGCCAGAAGAACCCGCCGAGAATGGCCGCGATCAGCGGCGCGAAGAGGATGATGTGGTACATGTCAGCCCTTCATCACGTTGACGTCTTCGACCAGGATCGTGCCCCGGTTGCGGAAGAAGCAGACGAGGATGGCCAGCCCGATCGCCGCCTCTGCCGCCGCGACCGTCAGGATGAACAGGGTGAAGACCTGCCCGGCCAGATCGCCCAGATGCCAGGAGAACGCGACCATGTTGATGTTCACGGCCAGCAGCATCAGTTCGATCGACATCAGGATGACGATGACGTTCTTGCGGTTGAGGAAGATGCCGAAGATGCCCGTCACGAACAGGATCGCGGCAACGGTCAGGTAGTGGCCGAGTGAAATCACTTCTTGTCTTCCCGCTCGCTCGTCTTGCGGCCGATGCCGTAGCCGATGACGCCTGCCGCAATGATCAGTGCGTAGTAGATGAGGTCGCCCATTTTTACAGTCCTTGTCCTGGTTTCACATCCTTGAGGATCATGGCCTCCGCCGGATCACGGTACATCTGGCGCAGCACGTTCTGCCGCTTGACGTCCGCGCGATGGCGCAAGGTCAGCACGATGGCGCCGATCATGGCGACGAAGAGGATCAGGCCCGCGGCCTGGAACAGGTAGATGTACTGGTCGTAGATCAGACGCCCCAGCGCCTGCGTGTTCTGCAGCTCGGTCGGAACCGGCGTGACCGCGACTCGGGTCGTCGTCTCGGGATCGGCCCAGATGTTCGCGCCGATCACCAGCAGCAGTTCCATCACCAGCACGATGCCGATCAGCATGGCCAGCGGCATGTGCCGCGCCATGCCCTGCCGCAGTTCGGCGAAGTCGACGTCGAGCATCATGACCACGAACAGGAACAGCACCGCGACCGCGCCCACGTAGACCACCACCATCAGAAGCGCCACGAACTCCGCCCCCATAAGGACGAACAGGCCCGCGGCGGAGAAGAAGGTGAGGATCAGCCACAGCACCGAGTGGACCGGGTTGCGCGCCAGGACGACGAACAGGCCGGCCGCGACGGCGATGCTGGCGAAGAGGTAGAAGACGAAGGCCGCGACGGTCATGGCGATCCCTTGGTTTGAGGCCGGTCCGGGATCAAGAGCCCCGGTTGGCGTCTCTCTAACGTCAGGCCCGTCCCGGCTCAAGGTCGGGGCGGGCAGAAATCCGCTCAGCGATACGGCGCATCCAGTTCGAGATTGCGGGCGATCTCGACCTCCCACCGCTCGCCATTCGCCAGCAGCTTTTCCTTGTTGTAGAAAAGCTCCTCGCGCGTTTCGGTCGAGAACTCGAAATTCGGTCCCTCGACAATGGCATCGACCGGGCAGGCCTCCTGGCAGAAGCCGCAATAGATGCACTTGGTCATGTCGATGTCGTAGCGCGTGGTCCGGCGTGATCCGTCCTCGCGCGGCTCCGCATCGATGGTGATCGCCTGCGCGGGGCAGATCGCCTCGCACAGTTTGCACGCGATGCAGCGCTCCTCCCCGTTCGGGTAGCGGCGCAGCGCGTGTTCACCGCGGAAGCGCGGGCTCAGCGGCCCCTTCTCATGCGGGTAGTTCACCGTCGCCTTGGGCGCGAAGAAGTACTTGAGGCCCAGTTTGAACCCGCCGAAGAAGTCGGCAAGCAGGAAATATTTCGCGGCCCGTTCGAATGTGACTGCCATGGGAAACTCCCCTCGAATTCGATTGCGGGCGGCAGCGCACCCCCTGGTGCGCGCCCCCATCATTCAGTCTCAGACGCCGATGATCCAGCGCTGGTAGGCACCCCAGAACCAGCCGAAATGCGCGGCGAAGGCGACGAAGACGACCCAGCCGAGGCTCAGCGGCAGGAAAACCTTCCAGCCGATCCGCATCAGCTGGTCATAGCGGAAGCGCGGCACGATCGCCTTCACCATCGCGAAAATGAAGAAGAAGAACAGCACCTTGATGACGAACCAGAACACGCCGTCGGGCAGGAAGGGCACCGGGCTCAGCCAGCCGCCGAAGAACAGGATGGTGATGAGCGCGCACATCAGCACGACGGCCATCAACTCGCCGATCATGAAGAGCAGGAACGGCGTAGAGGAGTACTCGACCTGATAGCCGGCGACCAATTCGGCCTCCGCCTCGGGCAGATCGAAGGGCGGGCGGTTCGTCTCGGCCAGGGCTGAGATCAGGAACAGGAACACCATCGGGAAATGCGGCAGCCAGTACCAGTTCCAGAACCAGCCGCCCGACTGTGCCAGCACGATGTCGGTCAGATTCAGCGACGCGGTCGAGATCAGGATACCCACGATGATGAAACCGATGGACACCTCGTAGGAGATCATCTGCGCGGCCGAGCGCAGCGAGCCCAGGAACGGGTATTTCGAGTTCGACGCCCAGCCGCCCATGATGACGCCGTAGACCTCGAGCGAGGAGATGGCGAAGATATAGAGGATGCCGATATTGATGTTGGCCACGACCCAGCCCTCGGCGAAGGGGATCACCGCCCAGGAAACGACTGCCAACACGAAGGCGATCATGGGCGCGAGGAAGAACACCGTCCGGTCCGCGCCCGCGGGCACCACGACTTCCTTGACGATGTACTTGATGAAATCGGCGAAGCTTTGCAGCAGGCCAAACACGCCAACCACGTTCGGTCCCTTGCGCATCTGCACCGCGGCCCAGACCTTGCGGTCCGCATACATCAGGAATGCCAGCGCCACCAGGACGCTGACCGTCACCGCGAGGCACTGCGCCAGGATGATAAGGAAGATCCCGAAATTCCCGTCCCAGAAGCTCATGTCGGTGCTGTCCTTCGTCTCGTCTCGGCGCGGGGCCCGTCAGGCCCTGCGCTTAAGGTATTTGGCGCCGCGCTGCCAGCGAAACCGGCATGGCGGGGCACTGTTTCACATCACGCAGCCGGGGTTGCCGACCGGTCCGGGCTGGATCACGTAGGTCTCGCCCACGCGCTCGCCCGTCAGGGTGTAGGTGCAGGTCCCGGTGCTGACCACGTCGCGGCCCAGTCCGACACCGACGCTGGCGCCGCCCGTGCCGATGACGATGCCGCCCAGTTGCGGGCGGATCGGGCCGACGGCGGCGCGCTGCTCGATATCCCAGCTGAAGGTGCGCCGCCCGTCGGGCAGGTCGATCACCCGCGTGGGGTAGCCCAGGTTTCGCGCCACCTTCTCGATCGGTTGCCCCGCGAAGTTGTCGGACCGCCCGCTGCACGCGGCGAGCGCGATCAGGACCAGCCCGGTTGCCATAACTCTCAGTCGCATCGCGTCACTCCTCTCCCGGTTGAACCGGGTCAGTCTGGCCTATTCCGCCGCGACCGGCAGGTCCCGCTCATGCGCGAGCCGCGACAATTCCGCCATCACCTCGGACGCGCGCGCGATCGGGTTGGTGCGGTAGTGGTCGAGCACGGTGGTGCCGATCACCGCGTCGCCCGTCTCGCCGCGGTCGACCAGCTGCCACTCGTTTTCCGGCACGGTGTCGAGCGTGGCGAGGTGCGGCACCGCCTCGAACAGCGCCTTGCGCAGGTCCGCCAGCGAATCGTAGGGCAGCGCGGAGCCGAGATGGGCAGAGGCCGCGCGGATGATCGCCCAGTTGTCGCGCGCCTCGCCCGGTGCGAAGCCCGCGCGGACCGCCAGCTGCGGGCGACCTTCGGTGTTGACGAAGATCCCGCTTTCCTCGACCCAGGCCGCCGCGGGCAGGATCACGTCCGCGCGGTGCGCGCCGCGGTCGCCGTGGCTGCCCTGGTAGATCACGAAGGGACCCGCTCCGATCTCCACCTCGTCCGCGCCGAGGTTCCAGACCACGTCCGCCTCGTTGATGGCGCCGAGTCCGGCATCGTTGGTGAAGTCGACATCTATGCCGCCCACGCGGCTGGCCGCCGTATGCAGCACCAGCAGTTTCGAGCCCGAGACCTCGCACATGCGCATGGCCTCGGCGAGGTTCGCCGCGCCGTGATCGCCGATCAACGCGCCCTGCCCGATCACGACGATCGTGTCCTTGTCGCGGGTCTCGTCCGAGACGCCCTTGTCCGCCATCTGAGTCAGCGCGGCGATGGTGTCGCCCGCGTGGTGGTAGTCATAGGTCAGATCCGCCGCCTCGCCGACCAGCGCGATATCCGCGCCGTGCAGCCACGCTTTGCGGATGCGGGCGTTGAGCACCGGCGCTTCCTTGCGCGGGTTCGTCCCGACCAGCAGGATCGCCTGCGCCCGGTCCAGATCCTCGATGCGCGCCGTGCCGACATAGGCCGAGCGGTTGCCGACCGGCAGCTTCGCGCCATCGGTCCGGCATTCCACCGTGCCGCCCAGCCCCTCGACAAGCTGCTTGAGCGCGAACATTGCCTCGACCGGGGCGAGGTCCCCGGCCAGTGCCGCGACCTTCTTGCCCTTCGCCGCCTCGGCGATGGCCAGGAAAGCCTCGGTCCAGCTTGCAGGCGTCAGCTTGCCGTCGCGCCGCACATAGGGACGGTCGAGCCGCTGGCGGCGCAGCCCGTCCCAGACGAAGCGGGACTTGTCCGACAGCCATTCCTCGTTGGTGCCATCGTGGTTGCGCGGCATGATCCGCATGACCTCGCGCCCCCGCGTGTCCACCCGGATCGAGGAGCCGAGCGCGTCCATCACGTCGATGCTCTCGGTCTTCTTCAACTCCCAGGGCCGCGCGGTGAAGGCGTAGGGCTTCGAGGTCAGCGCGCCCACCGGGCACAGGTCGATCACGTTGCCCTGCAATTCGGAGGTCAGCATCTGGCCGAGATAGGAGGTGATCTCCGAATCCTCGCCGCGCCCCGTCTGGCCCATCTCGGCCACGCCCGCGACCTCGGTCGTGAAGCGGACGCAGCGCGTGCAGGAGATGCAGCGCGTCATCTTGGTGCCGACCAGTGGCCCGAGATCGGGATCGACCGCCGCGCGCTTTTCCTCGCGGTAGCGGGAGAAATCGACGCCGTAGGCCATCGCCTGATCCTGAAGGTCGCATTCGCCGCCCTGGTCGCAGATCGGGCAGTCGAGCGGGTGGTTGATGAGCAGGAACTCCATCACCCCTTCACGCGCCTTCTTGACCATCGGGCTGCGGGTCTTGACCTCGGGCGGCTGGCCGTCGGGGCCGCCGCGCAGGTCGCGCACCTGCATGGCGCAGGAGGCGGCGGGCTTGGGCGGGCCGCCCACGACCTCGACCAGACACATCCGGCAGTTGCCCGCGATGGACAGCCGCTCGTGATAGCAGAAGCGCGGGATCTCGACGCCCGCCGTCTCGCAGGCCTGAAGGATCGTCATGGCCGGATCGACCTCGACCTCGGCGCCGTCGATGATGATTTTTCTCAGGTCGGTCATGGGGTCACCTCGCAATGAGATAGCTGCCGATTTCGCTGCCATCTGCCACTTCCGTATCGCCGGCCGCGCAGAAGGAGTCGGGATCGGTCATAAGGATATCGTGTTCGTCGATAAAGCCAATTACGCGGCCCTGAAGGTCGCGCTGCACGTCATCGGGAATGTTGTTGGCCCAGAGCCTCAGGTCGCGTTCGGTCAAACCCGACGCCCTTACCACGGGAATCAGCGCGCGCTGCTCGGACTGCTCGCGGCCGAAATTGAAGGTGTAACGACTGCATTCGCCCGCCACCTGACGCGCGAGCTGCTGTGCCGTGATCGTATTCAGGACCTCCGGCGGCATGACGATCGGCGACCCGTCGCTGCGGATGGCAGGCTGCGGCGCACAGGCTGCTAGCCCGAACAGGATCGCAAGCGCTGTGGTCCGGACCGGGCGCGCGGTATTTTTCTGGGCGGAAAGGGTGGTCGTCATTCTGGGCCTTCGTATTTCGGGAATTTCCAATTTCGCGACATGGCCAGTCAGGCTGTGGCCGTAGGTCGCGCGTCCGGTCGGACGATTTTCAAGTCACTGCACTTAACACGCGCCGGTCGCGTCGATCACGGGTCCGCTCCATCGGAGGCCTCGCGCGCCTCCTGCCGTTTCAACTCGGCGCGGGTCTTGTCCTGCGCCGCAGCTATAATCCGTTCTACCCGCGGCGTCACGATGAACTCGATGAACGGCACCGTGAACCCGGTCGAGACCAGCACCCGCGCCCAGAGCGGCCAGTCGATGTCGAACCACTCGAACAGGTAGCTCACGAACATCACGCAAGGTGCGACGCACAGCCAGATCAGCGCGGTCAGCCCGATGCTCTCCTTGCGCGTCATCCCAGCACCACGCCGATCAGAACCATCACCGCCGCCAGCACGGTACCGCCGAGTACGATCTGCCACCAGACGAGCCGGTCGGTGCGCAGCCGACGATCCTCCAGTTCCCCGCCGCAACCATCGCAAACATGCCCGGACGACAGTTGCATTTCGCCGCAATCCTTGCAGAGGGCCAGCGCGACTTCGCTTCTAATGGGCGGGCTAAGCACCCCTACTCCGCCGCCACCGCGCTGACGCGGCCCGTGCGCTTGTGCTTGATGCGGTCCTCTATCTCGTCGCGGTAGTGCTGGATCAGGCCCTGGATGGGCCAGGCCGCGGCATCGCCGAGCGCGCAGATCGTGTGGCCCTCGACCTGCTTGGTCACGTCGAGCAGCATGTCGATCTCCTCGACCTCCGCCTCGCCCGTCACCAGCCGGTCCATCACGCGCATCATCCAGCCGGTGCCTTCGCGGCAAGGCGTGCACTGGCCGCAGCTTTCGTGCTTGTAGAACTTCGACAGCCGCCAGATCGCCTTGATGATGTCGGTCGACTGATCCATCACGATCACGGCGGCGGTGCCGAGGCCCGAGCCCTCGCCGCGCAGCCAGTCGAAATCCATGATCGCCTCGTCGCATTTCGTATGCGGCAGGCAACGGACGGAGGACCCGCCGGGGATCACGGTCTTGAGGTTCTTCCATCCACCGCGAACGCCGCCGCAATGCTTCTCCAGCAGTTCCTGCAGCGGGATCGACATGGCCTCCTCGACCACACAGGGGTTTTCGACATGGCCCGAGATGGCGAAAAGCTTGGTGCCCGCGTTGTTCTCGCGCCCGAAGCTCGCGAACCAGCCGGCACCCCGGCGCAGGATGGTGGGGACCACCGCGATCGACTCGACGTTGTTCACCGTGGTCGGCGCGCCGTAGAGGCCGGTATTCGCCGGGAAGGGCGGCTTGAGACGCGGCATGCCCTTGCGGCCTTCCAACGACTCGAGCAGCGCGGTTTCCTCGCCGCAGATATAGGCCCCTGCCCCGTGGTGGACGTAGATGTCGAAATCCCAGTCCGACCCGGCGGCGTTCTTGCCCAGAAGGCCCGCATCATAGGCCTCGTCGATGGCGATCTGCAGCGCCTCGCGCTCCCGGATGTACTCGCCACGGATGTAGATGTAGCAGGCATGGGCGTTCATCGCGAAGCTGGCGATCAGGCAGCCCTCGATGAACAGGTGCGGGTCGTGCCGCATGATCTCCCGGTCCTTGCAGGTGCCCGGCTCCGACTCGTCGGCATTGACGACCAGGTAGGACGGCCGCCCATCGCTCTCCTTCGGCATGAAGGACCACTTGAGACCCGTCGGGAAGCCCGCGCCGCCGCGCCCGCGCAGGCCCGAGGCCTTGACCTCCTCGATGATCCAGTCGCGGCCCTTGCCGATGATGTCGGCGGTGCCGTCCCAGGCGCCCCGGCTCTGCGCGCCCTTCAGCGAGCGGTCGGCCATGCCGTAGATATTGGTGAAGATGCGGTCCTTGTCGGTCAGCATTTCAGTCCCCTTCGCTCCGACGCGCGCGCCGGACATTGTACAAAACGTAGAGCGCCCAGATCAGCGCCGCGAGCATCGCGAAATCGGCGAGGAAGGCAAAGCGGACCGGCAATTCCAATTCCGCCCCCAGAAGGCTGAACCCCATCCAGCCGAGGAAGCCGATGACGATGACCGCCGCCGCCGCCCGTGTCTGCCGCCTCAGTTGCGCCTCGCGCTCCTCCGTCATCCCTTGCTCAGTTCGCGGGCCTGCCCGACCCAGTCGTCACGGGTCACGCGGCCGCGGAACCCTTCGAGATTGGCATCGACCCAGGCGATCTCCGCATCGCTCCAGGATGCGATCTGGTCGAAATGGTAGAAGCCCATCGAATGAAGAAGCTCCTCCAGCTTCGGACCGATACCCTTGATCTGCTTGAAATCATCCGCCCCACCTTCGCGCGGCGCGTCCAGCGTCGCGGGCTTCGCATGGTCGTCGCCGGTCTCCTCCGGTGCGGGGGCGGACGTCGCGACGGGGGCGACTTCCTCCTCCGCCGCGCGGGGCGCGGGCACATCCTCGGGCTCGTCCACCGGCACGGCGGCGGGGTCGGCTGCGGGATCGACATCGCCCATCTGCGCCTCGGTCGTCTCGACCTCTGCTTCGGGCATCGTCTCGGGCGCAGGCGCAGGTTCGGCGACCGGGCCGGGTTCGGGGGTCGCCGCCTTAGCGGGCGCGGTCTCCTCGGCGGTTGCGGCAACCGGCGCGGGCTCCGCCGCCGGAACGGCGGGCGTTTGCGGGGCGGGCGCGGTCTCGGGGGCCGCTGCCTCGGGTGACGCGGTCTCCGCCTTCGGCGTGGCGACCGGCAGCTCGACACCCGTCCGGCTCTGCACCTGATCGACCAGCTCCGCATCGCCGAGGAAGTAGATGATGAGCGCGAACAGGATCAGCACCAGCGTCAGCCCGACGAACACGCCGGTCCCGACCGCCAGTCCGATCACGAAGATCATGATGAGCGCCGCGAGGAACGCCACCGCGACGCTGACGAGCATCGCGAAGACGGTGCGGGACATCTGGGGGGCCTGATCGCTCATCGTCTCTCTCCTGTTCGGGTCAGCCGTCGGTGATGCGGGCGATCGTATCACCCTTTTGCTTGGCGAGGGTCACGGACATGTTGGCGTCGTTGCGCCCTTCGGCCAGCTCGGTCAGCGAGGTCAGCCCCGAAGCGGGCTCGGAGGCGAAGCGACCATTGCGGCTGCCAGGCACCGGCACCTCGCCCGCGGCGAGCTGGTCGAGGATCTCGGCGAAGCTTTCCGCCGTCAGGTCCTCGTAGTAATCCTTGCCGATCTGGGCCATGGGCGCGTTCGAGCAGGCGCCGAGGCACTCGACCTCCTCCCAGCTCAGCTTGCCGTCGGCGGAGCGTTCGTGGGCCTTGGGCGCGATCTTGTCGCGGCAGACGGCGATCAGATCCTCCGCCCCGCAGATCATGCACGACGTGGTGCCGCAGACCTGCACATGCGCCACATCGCCAACGGGGGCGAGCTGGAACATGAAATAGAAGGTCGCGACCTCGATCCCGCGAATATGGGCCATGCCCAGCATGTCGCACACATGCTCGATCGCGGGCCGGGTCAGCCAGCCCTCCTGCTCCTGCGCGCGCCACAAGAGCGGAATGATGGCAGATGCCTGCCGCCCCTCGGGATATTTGGCGATCTGCTTCTCCGCCCACGCCTGGTTGGCGTCGGTGAAGGCGAAGCTGTCGGGTTGGTCTTTGTGAAGTCTACGTAGCATTCGATCACTCTGCGCAAGGACCGGCAAGGAAACGGTAGAGGTCGCCTTCGCGAACGACGTTGCCCTGCTCGATCGCATCTTCGAGGTAGTTTCCGGCGGTCTGCTTGATATAATTTTGGCGGCCCATCTGGTCGATACCGTGCTCGGTCACCCAATTTCCCCACCCGCTATAGTTCTGGAAAGCCGTCGTCGACGCCAATGCAGCGTCTGCTCCATCTACGGGCGTGCTACACCCCAATTCCGCAAAACCATTGGCCCATGCCGCTTCCGCAAGGCCCGGTGTGGAGTATTCCCAGTCCGAGCCGCACGCGGACAGGCCAACGGAAAATAACATGGCCGCCGCAACTCGCATCACCGATCCACCTCGCCGAACACGATATCCAGCGAGCCCAAAATCGCCGACACGTCCGCCAGCTGGTGGCCCTTGCACAGGTGGTCCATCGCTTCCAGATGCGCGAAGCCGGGCGCGCGCAGCTTGGCGCGGTAGGGCTTGTTGGTGCCGTCCGACACGAGATAGACGCCGAACTCGCCCTTCGGGGCCTCGACCGCAGCGTAGATCTCGCCCGGCGGGACGCGGAAACCCTCGGTGTAAAGCTTGAAGTGATGGATCAGCGCCTCCATCGACGTCTTCATGTCGTCGCGGCGCGGCGGGGCGATCTTGCCCTTGGTCTGCACCGGCTCGCCCTTCACCAGCTCAAGCTTTTCAAGGCATTGACGGATGATCTTCACGCTTTCGCGCATTTCCTGCATGCGGATCAGGTAGCGGTCGTAGCAGTCGCCATTGGTGCCGACGGGGATCTGGAAATCCATCTCATCATAGCACTCGTAGGGCTGCGAGCGGCGCAGGTCCCACGCCATGCCGGAGCCGCGCACCATCACGCCCGAGAAGCCGAGGTCGAGGCATTCCTGCTGGCTGACGATGGCGATATCGACATTGCGCTGCTTGAATATCCGGTTCTCGGTCAGCAATCCGTCAATGTCATCAAGCACATGGCCGAACTCCTCGGTCCACTGCCAGATATCGTCGCACAGCGCCTGCGGCAGGTCCTGATGCACGCCGCCGGGCCGGAAATAGGCGGCGTGGAGCCGCGCCCCGCAGGCGCGCTCGTAGAAGACCATCAGCTTTTCGCGTTCCTCGAAGCCCCAGAGCGGCGGGGTCAGGGCGCCCACGTCCATCGCCTGCGTGGTCACGTTCAGCAGGTGGTTGAGAACGCGGCCGATCTCGCAATAGAGCACGCGGATCAGCGAGCCGCGGCGCGGCACCTCGGTGCCCGTCATCTTCTCGATGGCGAGGCACCAGGCATGCTCCTGGTTCATCGGGCTGACATAATCGAGCCGGTCGAAATAGGGCAGGTTCTGGAGGTAAGTCCGTGATTCCATGAGCTTTTCGGTGCCGCGATGCAGCAGGCCGATATGCGGATCGCACCGCTCCACGATCTCGCCGTCGAGCTCCAGCACCAGGCGCAAAACGCCGTGGGCCGCGGGGTGCTGCGGACCGAAATTGATGTTGAAATTGCGGATCTGCTGCTCACCCGTGAGCACGTCGTCGAATTTCGAACCGTCCATCTGTCACCCCTCCTTCGAGGTCAAAAACCGGGGCTGCCATGCGTATGCGATGCGTATGGCAAGCGTATGGCACCTGTCGGGCGTCAGCCCTTGGGCGCGTCTTCCGCCTTCTCGTCGCCAGGCAGGATGTAGTCGGCACCCTCCCACGGGCTCATCAGGTCGAACGTGCGGTAGTCCTGCACCAGGCTCACCGGCTCGTAGACCACGCGCTTGGCGGTCTCGTCGTAGCGGACTTCGGTATAGCCGGTGGTCGGGAAATCCTTGCGCAGCGGATAGCCGCGGAAGCCGTAATCGGTCAGGATCCGCCGCAGGTCCGGGTGGCCCGAGAACAGGAT
This sequence comes from Roseobacter sp. HKCCA0434, assembly GCF_032464675.1. Lineage (NCBI taxonomy): Bacteria > Pseudomonadati > Pseudomonadota > Alphaproteobacteria > Rhodobacterales > Roseobacteraceae > Roseobacter > Roseobacter sp. HKCCA0434. The sequence continues at coordinate 71,352 of NZ_JAWDKL010000006.1, read as the reverse complement.
ACCGAACATGTCGAAGATCTCGCGCTCGTACCAGTCGGCGGATTTGTAGACGCCGGTGATCGAGGGGACGATCTCCTTCTCGCGCACGCCCGCCTTCACGCGGATGCGGTGGTTCTGGTACATCGACAGCAGGTGGTAGACCACGTCGAACCGCTTGTCGCGGCCGGGCCAGTCCACCGCCGTGATGTCCACCAGCGTACCGAAATTGCAGGTCTTGTCCTCGCGCAGGAAGGCGAGGAACTTGGCGAGCGACGAGGGCACGACCGTGATGGTCAGCTCGCCGCCGGTGATGGCCGTCTCGAGCACCGCATCGCCCTGATGCGTCTCGATATGGCCGGAGAGTTCGCGCAGGGCTTCCGACATGCCGTTACCTCGTGATCGTGCCGGTGCGGCGCATCTTGCGCTGCAATTGGAGGATGCCGTAGAGCAGCGCCTCCGCCGTCGGCGGGCAGCCGGGCACGTAGACGTCGACCGGCACGATGCGGTCGCAGCCGCGCACGACCGAATAGCTGTAGTGATAATAGCCCCCGCCATTGGCGCAGGACCCCATGGAGATGACGTAGCGCGGCTCGGGCATCTGGTCGTAGACCTTGCGCAGCGCGGGCGCCATCTTGTTGGTCAGCGTGCCCGCGACAATCATCAGGTCCGACTGGCGCGGCGAGGCGCGCGGCGCCGTTCCGAACCGTTCCAGATCGTAGCGGGGCATGGAGGTGTGCATCATCTCGACAGCGCAGCAGGCAAGACCGAAGGTCATCCAGTGCAGCGAGCCGGTGCGCGCCCAGTTGATGATGTCGTCGGTGGTGGTCAGCAGGAAGCCCTTGTCCGCGAGCTGATTGGTCAGCTGGCGCGTCGCGACCTCGCGATCGGGTCCTGCGGTGTTGATATTGGTGCTCACTCCCATTCGAGGGCCCCTTTCTTCCACTCGTAGACGAAGCCGACGGTCAGGACGGCGAGGAACAGCATCATCGACCAGAAGGCCACGTCGTTATGCGGGAACGCGTTGGCCCACGGGAACAGGAACGCGACCTCCAGATCGAAGATGATGAAGAGGATCGAGACGAGGTAGAAGCGCACGTCGAATTTCATCCGCGCATCATCGAAGGCGTTGAACCCGCACTCGTAGGCCGACACCTTCTCGGCATCCGGGTTGCGCACCGCGACGATGATCGCCGCGAAGATCAGGATCAGGCCGAGCGCGATGGCGAGCCCCAGAAAGACCAGGATGGGCAGATATTCGCGCAGGACGAGCTCCATGCCGCGACTCCTCTTCACGTTGGATCGCTGTTTGGAGACGATCTAAACCCAGCGCAGGATAGGGTCAACGCATCTGCCGCATTTCTGCATGCGGTTTGAGAGCACATGCGCGATCGCGGGACAGGCCGAACGCCTCGCGAACATCATCGGATGAAGGGGGAGGAAAGTGGCGCGGTTGACGGGGCTCGAACCCGCGACCCCCGGCGTGACAGGCCGGTACTCTAACCAACTGAGCTACAACCGCGCGATCCCGACTGGCGGGATGGGGGCGGTCTAGTCGCAGCGACAGGGGCGGTCAAGCGCAATCGCGCGGGCCAGGCGCAGATTTCCGGGCGGGTGTCGGATGGCAGATCATCGCCGCGACCCTCCCCCGTTCGGGGGAGTGAATTGTCCGGCGACTGATCTAATGATCGGGAGGCGATGGCGCGGTTGACGGGGCTCGAACCCGCGACCCCCGGCGTGACAGGCCGGTACTCTAACCAACTGAGCTACAACCGCTCGCCTCGTGCCGGTCGGGGTGTCCCCGGCGGCGTGGGGAGGTGTTTAGGCAGGCCGCCGGGGGGCGTCAAGCGCAAAAAATCGGCGGTTTGCGCGAAGGGTCCGACGAAGGCGTTCTCGCAATCGTTAAACCTGAAGTTTCAGAAACTTACCTATCACCTCTCGACAATTTGTGGCTGTAACTGCCCGCATCTGTGGTATAAGCAGCGACAACACCCGCACTTCATGCAAGGTCCCTCCGGGATGACGACGACCAGGAAACATCGCGAAGAAGAAGACAGGCTCGACGCGCTCGTCGCGACGGGTCTTCTCGACTCTGCCAGGGAAGAGCGCTTCGATCGCTACACGCGGTTGGCCGGCGCGCTGACCGGCTGCCCGATCGCGCTGATCTCGCTGATCGACGACCGGCGGCAATGGTTCAAGTCGCGCGTCGGACTGGCGGTGTCGGAGACGCCCCGCTCGGACGCGTTCTGCGATTTCACCATCCAGCACCAGCGCACGATGATCGTCGAGGATGCGCTCAACGATCCGCGCTTCGTGAACAATCCGCTGGTCACCGGTGATCCGCAGATCCGGTTCTATGCCGGCGTGCCGCTCTGGCTGCGCAGCGGGCACTGCATCGGCTCGCTCTGCGTCATCGACACAAAGCCGCGGCGCGGGGACGAGATTCGCGGGATAGCGGAGCTGGAGGATCTCGCCTCCACCCTGCTGATCGAGATCGAGGCCCATGTCTCCGATGCGCTGTCCGCGCGGCGGCTCGCCGACCAGGAGGTCGTGATCGCCGAGCTGAAGCATCGGATGGGCAATCTCTACTCCAATATCGGCGCGCTGATCCGCAACTCGGACGACGGCACGCTCAGCCATGCGGAGTTCATGGCGGAGCTGCAGGGGCGGCTGGGCCTGATGGCCAACGCGCAGCGGCGGCTGGCCGATCGCGACTTCGCGAGCGCGGACCTCGCCGCACTGATCGGCGATGCGGTGCGTGATTTCGGGGGTGCGGGCGGCTATTCGGACCAGGTGACGCTTACGGGCAAGACCTGCGAGGTGGGGGCGCGCGGCGCGATGTCGATCGCCCTGCTCATCAACGAGCTCGGCACCAACGCGATCAAGCATGGCGCGCTGCGCGACGAGGGCGGCCGGGTCCGGTTGAGCTGGGGTGTCGAGAAAGATGGCAGCTTCCATATCGACTGGGTCGAGGATGGCAGCGCCAACGGACCGCGATCCGAGCGTCAGGGCTTCGGCGCGACGCTCCTGCGCAAGATCATTCCGGCGGAACTGGGCGGCACGCTCGACCAGGGGTTCGGCCCGCGCGGTTATTTCTACAAGCTCAGCACGAATGCCAACCGGCTGCTGGCCGTGGCCGAATAGTTTCCAGCGCGCTGCGGTCGCTGTCGCGGCCTGCGGTCCCGATCCGGCTGGGACATCATCGGCTTTCATGCGTCGCGTGGGTCGACGGAGGCGTGTCGCGCACACCATCCGCGACCGCAGGCGCCACGGCCCCGGAATCGTATTGGGCCAATGCGACGCCCACTCCTCATACTCCTCGCGGCCGCGAGGCGCTCGGCTGCGACATCCCCTGCCCTAGCCTGCCGCATCGCGGGGCCGAAGCGAGGCATGTTGCCCACGTCTTGTTGTATCCGATACGAACGCCTGTCCGCGTCCAAGTCCCCGCCGGGCCCGATGCAGGGATGAACCGGGAAGGCGCGCGGCAGCACTTCCCGCGCCGTGGTCACCAGCTGTTTCGCCAGGGAAATCGTCGGACGGCGGCGGAAAAAACGACGGCTGCAACCGTCGAAATCACTGGCGCGCGCCTTCAGGCCGAAGGATGGATGGTGGGCGGTGAGGGGCTCGAACCCCCGACCCATTCGGTGTAAACGAATTGCTCTACCAACTGAGCTAACCGCCCCTGGCGACGGGGTTTAAGGCAGCCGAACGTGCCGGTCCAGCGGGTTTTTCACGCGCCCGGCCGTGAGCCGGGCGCAGATCGTTTCAAGCGACCACGTTGTGTTCCGGCCCATAGGGGAACCCGGTGATGTTTTCGTTGCCGTCCCGCGTGATGATCAGGATGTCATGCTCGCGGTAGCCGCCCGCCCCCGGCTGGCCTTCGGGAATGGTCAGCATCGGCTCCATCGAGATGACCATGCCCGGCTCCAGCACGGTGTCCACGTCCTCGCGCAGCTCCAGCCCAGCCTCGCGCCCGTAATAGTGGCTGAGCACACCGAAGGAATGGCCATAGCCGAAGGTGCGGTATTGCAGCAGGTCGCGTTCGGCGAAGAAGGCGTTGAGGGCGTCCGTGACTTCGGCGCAGCGCACGCCCGGTCGCAGCAGGCTCATCCCGTATTCGTGCGCGGCGACATTCGCCTCCCAGATGGCCTGCGATGCCGGGTCCACCTCGCCCAGGAACAGCGTGCGCTCCAAGGCCGTGTAGTAGCCCGAGATCATGGGGAAGGTGTTGAGGCTGAGGATATCGCCCCGCGCCAGCCGCCGCGACGTTACCGGGTTATGCGCACCGTCGGTGTTGAGGCCCGACTGGAACCAGACCCATGTGTCGCGATATTCGGCGTCGGGAAAACGGCGGGCGATCTCCATTTCCATCGCGTCGCGACCGGCCATCGCCACGTCGATCTCCCGCACGCCCTCGCGGATCGCGTCGCGGATGGCATGGCCGCCATGATCGGCGACCGCCGCCCCGGCGCGGATCAGCTCGATCTCTACCGCCGACTTGTGCATCCGTTGGCGCATCGTGGCAGGCGCCATGTCGACGGTGCGCGACGGCGACAGGACGTCCCGCAGCAGCGCCATCTGCGCCAGCGAGAGGTGATCGCCCTCGTAGCCGATCACCCCGCCCGCGCCGGTGACGGAGCGGATCGCCCGCCAGTAATTGTCCCGCTGCCAGTCGGTATAGGTGATGTTATCGCCATAGCCGCGCCGCCAGGGCTGGCCCGCGTCGATACCCGCGCTGATCGTCACCGTCCCGGTGGCCGTCACGACCTGCGCGTAAGCCCGTCCGAAGGCGCAGTAGAGGAAGCCCGAGTAATAGGCGATGTTGTGCATCGAGGTGAGCACGCAGGCGTCCACGCCCTGCGCGACCATCGCGGCGCGCAGGCCCACCAGTCGGGTTTCGTATTCGGCCTCGGCGAAGGGCAGGACCTTCTCGCCCTGATGAAAGCGGTGGAACTCGGGGCGGGTCTGGATGGGTCCGTCCATTGGATCACTCCTGAATACGCCGCCACGCGGGGGGCAAGGCGATCTCCCCCCACCGCGCGATGGCGGCAAAGCAAGATCCCGGCGTTCAGGATGGGTGAGGGGACGTTTCGGCCCGAGGCCGACGGCGACGCCATCGCCGATCCCCTGCCCCGGACGTTACAGGCGGCGCGGCGCGACTGGCAAGCCCCGCCGCCCGGCGTTCATCCTGCTAGATAGGTGCGGAACCAGGCGATCATGCGCTCCTCCGCCAGCGCCGCGGCCTCCGCATCGTAGCGGGGCGTGGTGTCGTTGTGGAAGCCGTGGTTCACGTCCGGGTAGATATGCGCCTCGTAGCGCTTGTCGTTCTCCTCCAGCGCCTTCTGGTAGTCGGGCCACATCGCGTTGATCCGCCCGTCGAGGGCGGCGAGCTGGATCATCAGCGGCGCCTCGATCATCGGCACCTGTGCGGCATCGGGGGCGGCACCGTAGAAGGGCACGCCCGCCCCCATCTCCGGATAGGCCACGGCCAGCTTGTTCACCACGCCGCCGCCATAGCAGAACCCGGTGGCCCCGACCTTGCCGCTGGTGCCGTCGAGCGCCTGCAGATACTCGAACCCGGCGAAGAAGTCGTTGAGCAGCGCCTCCTGATCGAGCGTCCGCTGCATCTCGCGCCCCTCGTCGTCGTTGCCGGGATAGCCGCCGAGCGAGGAGAGCCCGTCCGGCCCCATCGCGACGAAGCCTGCCTTGGCCAAGCGGCGCACCACGTCGCGGATGTAAGGGTTGAGCCCGCGATTCTCGTGCACCACCAGCACCGCGGCGGGCGGGTTGTCTGGGTCCATGTCCGTGGGGCGGACGAGATAAGCCGTAATCTCGCCGGTGCCATTCGGGCTCGGATAGGTGATGTCCTCGCCCATGATGTCGGGATCGTCCTCGGCCACCTGCTGGGCGAGCGCGTAGTTCGGGGCCAGCGTCTTGAGGATCGCGACGGCGGTAAGACCGCCGACCGCCCACTTGCCCGCCCGGTCGAGGAACTCGCGCTTCGTGATCTTGCCGTGGGCGTAGTAGTCGTAGAGGTCCAGCAGCTCCTGATCGAAATCGGCCGCCGTCAGCCGGGTCTGCGGTGTCTGGTCGTTCATCGTGCCTCTCCCTGTTGGTTGCGGGAAGGCTAGCACGGGCCTCGCGGGCCCGCGTTCACGATTCACGACGCCGCGTCAATCCGCCTCGTCGGGGCTGTCGGCACCGTCCTCCATCGCCTGCAGCGCGTTCGCGTCCTGCTTGGCCGGGATCACGCGGAAGATCGGGTCGGCGCCCTCGCGATTGGGGTACTTGATGCGGACCTTGCCGAAGGTGGGGTAGTGCAGGTCCTTCCCCTCCAGCAGCTCGGCGCGCATGAAGGCGAAGGCCGCGTCGAGGATCGCGCGGACATCGGCCTTGGACTGGCCCGTCTGTTCGGCGGTGTAGGCGACGATCTCGCGCTTGCGCACGAAGTCGGGGGTGTCCTGATCGGCTTCGGCGCCGCTGTCGTGGCCCTCGTCCTGCGCGATCTCGTCTTCGGGAAGTTGCTCGGTCATCTGGTCTTGCTCCGGTTCTCAAAACGCTTCGGGGCGGATGACCCAAGTGGTCACCCGCCCCGGCGAAAGGTCAACCCCGCATCGCGGGATCGGCCGCGATCTTTCCGCCGCTCAGTGCGCGGCGACGCCGGTCCCGGCGGTCCCCGTCGCGGGCGCGTTGCCGATCATCGGCTCGGCCTCCTCGTCCCACTCGACCGGTTCGGGCTGACGGGTCAGCGCGACCTCCAGCACCTCGGTCACGTTCGAGACCGGGATGATCTCCATCCCCTCCGTCACGCTGTCGGGGATGTCGACCAGGTCCTTGGCGTTGTCCTTGGGGATCATCACCGTCTTGATGCCCCCGCGCAGGGCGGCCAGCAGCTTCTCCTTCAGCCCGCCGATCGGCAGGACATTGCCGCGCAGCGTGACCTCGCCCGTCATGGCGACGTCCTTGCGCACCGGGATCTGCGTCAGGACCGATACGATAGAGGTCACCATCGCGATGCCGGCACTCGGCCCGTCCTTGGGCGTGGCGCCCTCGGGCACGTGGACGTGGATGTCGAGCTTCTCGAACTCCGGCGGCTTCACGCCCAGCGTCAGGGCGCGCGCCCGGACGTAGGAGGAAGCCGCGTCGATCGATTCCTTCATCACGTCGCCAAGCTTGCCGGTCGTCTTCATCCGGCCCTTGCCCGGCAGGCGCAGCGCCTCGATGGACAGAAGGTCGCCGCCCACCTCGGTCCAGGCCAGGCCAGTGACGACGCCGACCTGATCGTCCTCTTCGGCCAGCCCGAACTTGAAGCGCTCGACGCCGAGATAGTCGGACAGGTTCTCCGCCGTCACCTCGACCTTCTGGACCTCCTTCTTGACCAGCTGCGTCACCGCCTTGCGGCAGAGCTTGGCCAGTTCCCGCTCCAGATTCCGCACGCCCGCCTCTCGGGTATAGGTGCGGATGACCTGCAACAGCGCATCGTCGGTCAGGGTGAACTCACCCTTCTTGAGACCATGCCCCTTCTCCTGCTTGGGCAGCAGATGACGGCGCGCGATCTCGGCCTTCTCCTCCTCGGTGTAGCCCGCGACCGAGATGATCTCCATCCGGTCGAGGAGCGGACGCGGCATGTTGTAGGAGTTGGCCGTGGTGATGAACATCACGTTGCTGAGGTCGTAATCCACTTCGAGATAGTGGTCGTTGAACGTCGCGTTCTGTTCGGGGTCCAGCACCTCCAGCATCGCGCTCGCCGGATCGCCGCGGAAATCCTGGCCCATCTTGTCGATCTCGTCGAGCAGGATCAGCGGGTTGGTGGTCTTGGCCTTCTTCATCGACTGGATGATTTTGCCGGGCATCGAGCCGATATATGTGCGCCGATGACCGCGAATTTCGGATTCGTCGCGCACACCGCCGAGGCTGATGCGGATGAACTCCCGCCCCGTCGCCTTGGCCACGGATTTGCCCAAGCTCGTCTTGCCCACGCCCGGCGGGCCGACGAGGCACAGGATCGGGCCCCGCAGCTTCTGACTGCGCTGCTGCACGGCGAGATACTCGACGATCCGCTCCTTGACCTTCTCCAGCCCGTAATGATCGGCGTCGAGGATGGCCTCGGCCTTGCCGAGATCCTTCTTCACGCGGGATTTCTTGCCCCACGGGATCGACAGCATCCAGTCAAGATAGTTGCGCACCACCGTCGCCTCGGCGGACATCGGGCTCATGTTGCGCAGCTTCTTCAGCTCCGCCTCGGCCTTGTCCTTCGCCTCGTCGCTGAGCTTGGTGGCGGCGATCTTCTCCTCGTACTCGGCCACTGCGTCCTCGTTCGAGTCGCCGTCGCCCAGTTCCTTCTGGATCGCCTTCATCTGTTCGTTGAGATAGTACTCGCGCTGCGTCCGCTCCATCTGCGTCTTCACGCGGGACTTGATTTTCTTCTCCACGCGCAGCACGGAAATCTCGCCCTGCATCAGGCCGAAGATCTTCTCCAGCCGCGCGCCGAGATCGGCGGTCTCCAGCAGGTCCTGCTTCTGCTCGATCTTGGCGCCCAGATGCCCAGCGACCGTGTCGGCCAGCTTGTCGGGATCGGTGATCTCTCCGACCGCGGCGACAGCCTCGTCGGGGATGTTCTTGTTGAGCTTGGCGTAGCGCTCGAAATCGCCGGCGATGTTGCGCACGAGCGCCTCGACCGCCTCCGGGTCCTCGCGCGTCTCGACGATCTGCGTGGCGTCGGCCTCGAAGAACTCACTCGCATCGCGGATCGCATCGAGCCGCTGGCGCGACTGCCCCTCGACCAGCACCTTCACGGTGCCGTCGGGCAGTTTCAGCAGTTGCAGCACGCTCGCCAGCACGCCGGTGGTGTAGATCGAGCCCGTGGTCGGCTCGTCCTCGCCGGGATCGCGCTGCGCGGCGAGCAGGATCTGCTTGCCCGAATTCATCACCGCTTCGAGCGCCTTGACGCTCCGCTCGCGCCCGACGAAGAGCGGCACGACCATGTGCGGAAACACCACGATGTCGCGCAAGGGCAGCACGGGCAACGTGATCTGGGTGTTGTCGGTCATGAAATGTCCTTTCTCGCAAAGCGCCCCGCCCCGGCCATCGGCGACATGGGCGCTTCCGTCATGGTTTTGTAATCTGTGCGTCGTTCACGGTGCGTTCAAGGGGTGCGACGGGTCGACGGATTCATGTTGCGCCGCGCAGATAGCGGGCGCAAGGCAATCACGGCACCTTTGCAATAACCTCGGCCCGACCCCTTGCTCTTCGCCGACCCGGCGGACCAGATGTCGCAGCAATGCAAATGGGAGACTGCCGAGATGTCGAGCTTCGCGGAGATCGTGATCGTCCACCGTCGCCGGATCGCCGTGATCGCGGCCGCGCTTGTCGTCTCGCTAATGATGTCCTCGTCGAGCGGCACGATGTGGACAGGTGACTGGTTGCGCGTCACGGCTGCGCTGCTGGGCTTTGCTCTCGTCATCGGAGGGGTCTACGCGTTCTCCAGCGGCCTGCCCTACTGGCTCGAAGCGCTCCGAGTGCTGACCCTCGCATCCCTGATACTGCCCGTCTGGCAGGTTTTGCAAATCGCGGCACCGGGGGTTCCCGTCGTCGGCGTCCTCTTCGCGGCTCTGGCCGTCGTGATCGGGGCGGAATGGCTGGCAGACAACATCTCGGCACCGGTCCGGCTGGAGATGGATTTCGCACTGCCCGTGGCGATCGAGGACATGTGGGCGGCAACCGTTCCGACCGCGGGACATGCCGACCAATACGCGCTACTCGCACAGGACGGTATCGTGATGCACGAGGAGGAATTCGACGCCTGTCGCATCGATTATGTCACCAGGAAGGGGCGATACCTGCCGGTCATCGCGAGACTGCGACGGGTCAAGGCGCCGCTGTCCTGCTCATACGAGCTGATGCCGGATGAGGACCGTCATTCGACGAACATTGCAGGCACGAAGGTTACGGTCGACCTGTCCCTGCCCGGCGACGGCACCACGCGGGCGCGCATCGTGGTGACGCATCCCTTCACGAGCGTCTCGGCCTGGCTGCAGGTCTGGCTCGACGATTCCAAGCGCGATACGGAGCGGTTCATCCGAAATCGCGTCCGTGGCGGCCAGGCGACGACGCTGATGCAAACCTATCTCGACGCGGCCCGGAAGGACTGACTACAGGGACCGCTCAAACCCGCTCCAGATCCCCCTCCGCCCGCCGCGCGTGGAACGCTGCGACGAAGCCCGCCAGCTCGCCCGCCGCGATCGCGTCGCGCAGGCCCTGCATCAGCTCTTGGTAATAATGCAGGTTGTGCCAGGTCAGCAGCATCCCCGCGATCATCTCCTGCGCGCGGTGGACATGGTGCAGATAGGCCCGCGAGTAGTTGGTGCAGCACGGGCAGGTGCATTCGGGGTCGAGCGGGCGCGGATCGTCCGCGTGGCGCGCATTGCGCAGGTTGACCTGACCCATGCGCGTCTGCGCCTGCCCCGTCCGGCCGGAGCGCGAGGGCAGCACGCAGTCGAACATGTCGATGCCCCGCTCGACCGCCCCGACGATGTCGTCGGGCTTGCCCACACCCATCAGGTAGCGCGGCTTGTCGTCCGGCAGCTGCTCGGGCGCGTAGTCGAGGCACCCGAACATCGCCTCCTGCCCCTCGCCCACGGCGAGGCCGCCGACCGCGTAGCCGTCGAAGCCGATGGACCGCAGCGCCTCCGCCGAGCGGGCACGCAGGTCCTCCTCCAGCCCGCCCTGCTGGATACCGAAGAGCGCGTGCCCGGGCCGATCGCCGAAGGCGTCGCGGCTTCGCGCGGCCCATCGCATCGACATCTCCATGCTCTCCTCGATGCGCACGCGATCGGCGGGTAGCGCCGGGCACTCGTCGAAACACATGACGATGTCCGAGCCCAACAGCTTCTGAATTTCCATGCTGCGCTCGGGGCTCAGGACATGCTCGGACCCGTCGATATGGGATTTGAAGCGCACGCCGTCCTCGGTCAGCTTGCGCAGTCCCGCGAGGCTCATCACCTGGAAGCCGCCGGAATCGGTCAGGATCGGGCGATCCCAGTTCATGAAGCGGTGCAACCCGCCGAGCCGGTCGATCCGTTCCGCCGTCGGGCGCAGCATCAGGTGGTAGGTGTTGCCGAGCAGGATGTCCGCCCCGGTCGCGCGCACGCTCTCGGGCATCATCGCCTTGACCGTCGCCGCGGTGCCCACGGGCATGAAGGCGGGCGTGCGGATCTCGCCGCGCGGCGTGGTGATCGCGCCGGTGCGCGCGCGCCCGTCCCTGCCCGAAATGCTGAACCCGAAACCGCTCATCGCCCTGTCCTTTCCGATCGAAGCGCACCAGATGCCGCCCGACGCGCCGCGCGTCAACCGCTTCGGATTGGCCAAATACTCCCGCCGGAGGCATCCGACGGCGCCGCATGCGCGCGCTCCTGAGTATTTGCGCCAATCCGAAAGCCGGGTTTACGCCCCCGCCCGCAATTCCTATATCTCCTGTCAGGTATTTACGACAGGAGCCGCGCATGAACGCCGAGGCACCGATGGAGGGCCAGCCCCTCATCAAGCCGTCCACGACGGATCACCCGCTCTACGACAACGTGGTCGAGGCGTGCCGCACCGTGCACGACCCCGAGATCCCGGTGAACATCTACGACTTGGGCCTGGTCTACACGATCGACATCTCCGAAGGGGGCGAGGTCGACGTGCTGATGACCCTGACCGCGCCGGGCTGCCCCGTGGCCGGAGAGATGCCCGGCTGGGTGGCCGAGGCGATCGAGCCGCTGCCCGGCGTCAAGACGGTCAATGTCCAGCTGGTCTGGGAGCCGCCCTGGGGCATGGAGATGCTCAGCGACGAGGCCCGGCTGGAACTGGGCTTCATGTAAACGGACATCATTCAGACGAAAAAAGGGCGGCCACCGGGGCCGCCCTTTCTCGTTTCGGGGTCTCGCGAGGATCAGCCCGCGCTGGCGGGAACCAGCGTGAAGCTGCCGATCGGGGTCGCGACGTCGAGGTCCTCTCCGGCCATGCTCAGGCCGATGGTGCCGCCATCCACGCCGCCGGTGCAGTTGCCCACCTCGACCCGCAGACCGTCACCCTCGTCGGTCACGTCGGTGATCTCGCACGCGCCGGTATTCCAGATCAGCGCGGTCTCGGAGATCACCCAGACCGGCATGACGTCGTCCGCATCCGCGGCCCAGCCACCCGTATAGGGCGTCAGCGGGGTGGCGGCGACGGTCGGGGCGGCGTCGCCCTCGCCTTCGGTCGCGGCGATGTTGCCCTCGGCCTCGGCACCCTCGTCGGTCTCGGCCAGCGCCATCTGCATCTCGCGCAGACGGGCAGCGGCCTCCTGTGCCGCGATCTCGGCGCGCTGTGCGGCGAGCGCTGCCTGACGGCTGGCGGTCTCGGCGCGCAGCGCCTCGACCTGACGCTCGGCCTCGGCACGCAGCTCGGCGATCTCGGCCTCCAGCGCGGCCCGCTCCTCGGCGAGGGCCTCGCGCTCGGCCTGCGCGGCGGCCAGCGCCTCCGCTTCTGCCTGGGCGGCGGCTTCGGCTTCCGCCGCTTCGGCGGCCTCGCGCTCGGCATCGGCCTCGGCTTGGGCGTCCGCCTCTGCGGTATCCGCATCCGCCTCGGCATCCGCGTCGGCGGTCACGGTGACGTCGATATTGGTGTCGCCCTCGTCCTCGGGCAAGTTTCCGTCGAGCGGCGCGGTCGCGACCTGGTCGGTCTCGCCGCCTTCATCGGCGGTCTCGTCCTCGTCCTCCCAGCAGCCTGCCAGTGCGATCACGGCGGCGCTCATCAGCAATGCGGCTCGGTTCATGTCTCGGGTTCTCCATCTGCCTTGGTCGACTGCTCAATACCTCAGTCCCGGCGCGTGTTTCGACCATGTCGCATCCGGAACTTCAAGAGGCGCATTTCCCGAGGGATCGCGCACGTCACGCGTTAATCTGCGCCAACACGCGCGGGTTGCAAGTGCACAATGCGCCAACGGCTTCTAGGAGGACGCGATGAGCGAGATGGCAGCACGGCGAACCGGGCGGCGGGGCGGAGGCGGCGCGGCGCGCCGGGCGGAACGCACGGCCCCGAAGATCGAGGCCGCCCGCTACATCACGCGCAACATCCCCGATTTCGAGATCCTGACCCAAGAGGCGCTGGAGATCATCGAGTACAACGCCGAAACCGTGCTTGAGGAAGTCGGCGTCGCCTTCGTCGACAACCCCCAGGCGCTCGAGCGCTGGCGCGAGGCGGGCGCGGATGTGCAGGGCGAGCGGGTCCGCCTGCCCCGCGGCCTGGCGCGCAAACTGTGCGCGACGGCCCCGTCCGAATTCACGCAGCACGCCCGCAATCCCGAGCGCGACGTGGTCATCGGCGGACGCAACCTGGTGCTCGCTCCGGTCTACGGCCCGCCCTTCGTGCGCGATGCGGCCGGGGGGCGTCGCTATGCCACGATCGCGGATTTCCGCCAGTTCGTGAAGCTCGCCTACATGTCCAAATGGGTCCACCATTCGGGTGGCACAGTGTGCGAGCCGACGGACGTGCCGGTCAACAAGCGCCATCTCGACATGCTCGAAGCGCACATGACGCTCAGCGACAAGCCCTTCATGGGCTCCGTCACCGAACCGTCGCGCGCGCAGGATTCGGTCGAGATGTGCAAGATCCTGTTCGGCGATGTCGCGACCGAGCGGCCGCACATGACCTCGCTGATCAACGTCAACTCGCCGTTGACCTTCGACAACGTGATGATGGGCGCGCTGGAAGTTTATGCCGCCAACATGCAGGCCTGCATCATCTCGCCCTTCATCGTGGGCGGCGCGATGGCGCCCGTCTCGGTGGCGGGCACGCTCACGCAGGTGCTGGCCGAGGCGATGGCGGGCATCGCCTATTCGCAGCTGATCCGCCCCGGCGCGCCGGTGATCTTCGGCGCCTTCGTGACCTCGATCGACATGAATTCCGGCGCCCCCACCTTCGGCACGCCCGAGGCGTCGAAGATCCTGTGGGGCGCGGGCCAGCTCGCCCGCCGCATGAACCTGCCCTTCCGCTCGGGCGGCGGCCTGTGCGGCTCCAAGCTGCCCGACGCGCAGGCGGCCTACGAGACGGCGAACACGCTCAACGCGGCGCTCATGGGCGGGGTCAACTTCATGCTGCACGCCTGCGGCTGGCTGGAGGGCGGTCTGGTGGCGAGCTTCGAGAAGTTCGTGCTCGACGCCGATCAGCTGGGCATCCTCCATTCGCTGGCCGAGGGCGTGGATATCAGCGAGAACGGCCAGGCGATGGACGCGATCCGCGAGGTCGGGCCGGGCGGGCACTACCTGGGCTGCGAACACACCCAGGCGAACTTCAAGACGGCGTTCTGGCGGACCGGCGTGCTCGACTACCGCCCGTTCGAGACCTGGGCCGACGATGGTGGCCCCGACAGCCAGGCGCTCGCCTCGGCGAAGGTCGCCCGGATGCTGGAGGAATACGTCGCCCCGCCCCTCGACCCCGGCATCGCCGAGGGGCTGCACGACTATATCCGCACCCGCAAGGAGAGCGAGCCGGACGCGTTCGGCTGAGCCTCAGACCTTCGCGGCACGCTGGCCGGCCAACAGGGCGGCCAGCGTCGCGAGATGCTCCATCGGAGAATAGCCCGCCTGCCCCTGTCGGCGGGCGGCGTCGAGTGCTGCCTCGCGCTCCGACAGCTTCGCGATCTCCTGCGGCGCACCCGTGAGGCTGCGCGCCATGTCGCGTGCGGCACGGATCAGGATGCGGGGGCGTGTGGAAATGGTCATCGAATGAATCCCTTGCTGGTAAATGCGTGGGATCGATGCTGCCCGCCATCCGCGAGGTGTTGCGCGATTAACGGATCGGCGCGCGTTGGTAAGGGTTGTTAAGACTCTGGAAAGATTCGGCGCCTAATCCTTGTGTCACCGACGATTTCAAGAACCTGCATTTTCACGCACCAACCATTTTCAGACCGGACATTCAGACCTTGACCCTTTCTCCTTCTGCCCCGTTCGCCGTGGCAGGACACGCCCCCGGATTGCCCGGCGACGTGCCCCTGCATTATCTCGGCTACCTTGCGCATGTCGGCCTGTCGGTGCCGCTGCGGGGGCTCGCCCGTCAGACGGGGCATGCCGCCTCGACCTTCTGCCGGGCGGTCGCGCGGGTCGAGCGGTGGCGCGAGGATCCCCTCCTCGACCGCTGCTTGACCCGCGCGGAGGATCGCCTGAGACGGGGCGCGGTCGCAGATCATCCGGCAAAGGAGATCATGAACATGACCCGCACCGCACTGGACAACCGCATCACCGACGCCGAAATCGCCCGTGAGGCGCGCCGCATCCTGCGCCGCCTTGGCGAAAGCGGCGCCTTCCTCGCCCTCGCCAAGGGCATGGACACCGCCGTCGTCTTCCGAACGCAGGGCGACGCCACCACCCGCATCGCAACCTGCCCCGTCACCGCGGTCGAGGCGTTCCGCGTGCGCGACTGGATCGCGCCGCAGGGCAAGGGTCGCGTGATGCGCTACGCCATCACCGCCGGCGGGCGTGGCGCGCTCGCCCGGATGCTGGAACAGGACGCCGCGGCGAAGCGCGCGCGGGAGGCCGATCCCTTCGCAGCACAGCACCACGTCGCGGGGACGCGCGCGGTGATGGAGGGCGACGCGCCCGCGAACCTCGCCGTCAACCTCGCCGAAAGCCCGCTCGCCCTGCTCGCCCGTCGCAAGGGCCGCGACGGCAAGCCCTTCCTCAACCCCGAGGAGCTGGAGGCGGGCGAGCGTCTGCGCGAGGAGTTCGAGCGCGCCCAGATGGGCCCGCGCGTCGGGCAGAACTGGGACCGCTTCCTCGCCCCGCTCGACGGCGGTGCGGGCTCGGCCTCGGACCCGCTGGCCGGGCCGCAGGACGCGCGCGACCGGGTGCAGGCGGCCTTCGGCGCGCTGGGGCCGGGACTTGCGGATGTGGCAATGCGCTGCTGCTGCTTTCTCGAAGGGCTGGAAACGGCGGAGCGTCGGCTCGGCTGGTCGGCCCGTTCGGGCAAGGTGGTGTTGAAGATCGCCCTCGGCCGTCTCGCCCAGCATTACGGCCTGCGTCGCACCGCGCCGATGGGCCTCTGACCGGCTTTGTTGCGCCGCAACATAAATTCATGCTATCGTTGCGGCGCAATCATTCCAATCCGGGAGGATCCCGAATGCAGTCCCTGCCCCAGATCCTCGCCCCGCGCCGGGGCGAGACCGTGA
Organism: Roseobacter sp. HKCCA0434; assembly: GCF_032464675.1. Taxonomy (NCBI): domain Bacteria; kingdom Pseudomonadati; phylum Pseudomonadota; class Alphaproteobacteria; order Rhodobacterales; family Roseobacteraceae; genus Roseobacter; species Roseobacter sp. HKCCA0434. The sequence continues at coordinate 55,190 of NZ_JAWDKL010000006.1, read as the reverse complement.
TCGACTACTGGATGAGCCTGTCGCCCGCCGCCCCGTTGTTCGGCATCGACTGGCGGTTCTCGCCGATGTTCTGGCACGGCCCCGCCGAAACCCGGCACATGCCCGCCGCCGAGAGTGCCGCGCTCTTGACCGAGGGCGATCCGATGGAGGCCGTCGAGGCCGCCACCGACGCGATGGAAGATGCGGCGGATGAGGCCGCCGACGACCTGACGCAGCTCAAGGGCGTCGGCCCCAAGCTCGCCGCCGAGCTCAACGAGATGGGCCTGACCACCTTCGCCCAGATCGCCGAGATGACCGAGGCGAACATTCAGGAGCTCAGCGCCCAGCTCTCCGCCTTCCGCGACCGTCCGATGCGCGACGACTGGGTCGGCCAGGCGCGCAAGCTGATGGGCGCGGACTGAGTATTTCAGCCAATCCGAAGGGGGCGGCCCGCGCCGCCCCGCTCGGGATCACGCGGCGGCGATGATCGCGCCGAAATCGGCGGCCTTCAGCGAGGCGCCGCCGATCAGGCCGCCATTCACGTTCTCCACGGCGAGGATCTCCGCCGCGTTGCCAGGCTTCATCGACCCGCCATAGAGCAGGCGCACGGACGCGCCGTCGCTCAGCCGGTCCTTCAGGTCATCTCGCAGCGCGTCGTGCATCTGGGCGATGTCGGCGATCTCGGGCACGCGCCCCGTGCCGATGGCCCAGACCGGCTCGTAGGCGATGACGGTATTCTCCGCGGTGGCCCCCGCCGGCAGCGAGGCGGCGAGCTGGCCAAGAACGACGTCGAGCGCGCGGCCTGCGTCGCGCTCCTCCTCCGTCTCCCCGATGCAGACGATGGCGATCAGGCCCGCGCGCAGCGCCGCCTCCGCCTTCGCCTTCACCGCCGCATCATCCTCACCATGATCGGCGCGCCGCTCGGAATGGCCGACGATGACGGCGGAACCGCCCGCATCGGCGATCATCTCCGCCGACAGATCGCCCGTATGCGCGCCGCTTTCCGCCGCGTGGCAGTCCTGCGCGCCGACCATCATGGGATGGCCCTGCACCGCCGCGACCATCGCGCCGATCAGCGTGGCGGGCGGGCAGATCAGCACGTCGCAGGCGGGCGCGGCCTGCGCCTCGCGCAGCGCGTGCACCTCCCCCAGCGAGGCCGCGAGGCCGTTCATCTTCCAGTTCCCGGCGATGAGGGGGCGAATCGTCATGAGCGGCTCTCCTTTGCGTCAGTCAGCCGCCAACCTAAGGCGACGGGGCGTGCCCGCCACTACATGCCCTCGAACTTGATCGATTCACCGCATCCGCAGGCTTCGGTCACGTTGGGATTGTTGAACTCGAACCCGCTTTCGAGAAGCGCGGTCTTGTAGTCGATCTCGGTCCCGAACAGGAACATCTGCGCCATCGGTGCGATCATCACGCGGGCGCCGTCCTGCTCGACCACCTCGTCATGCGGGTCGATCTCGTCCACATAGTCCATCGTGTACTCCATGCCCGCGCAGCCGCCTTTCTTGACGCCGACGCGCAGGCCCTTGGTGCCGCCCTTTTCCATCAGTCGGCGGATCTGGGCGGCGGCCCGGTCGGTCATGGTGACGGCCTGCTTGCCGGGGATGGCGAACATGCGAACTCTCCTCGAATACCTGAGCGGGAAGATAAGGATTGCGCCCGCCAGCCTCAACCCCGCCCGCCCGAGAGGTAGGCCCCGAGCGCATCGAGTGCCGCACGGATCGGCGGGTCGTGGCGCGCCTCATGATGGCTGACGAGCCACTCCTCGGAGGCCAGCTCCGCGATCGGGTCCGAGACCCGCACCAGACCCGGTTCCGCATCGCCGGCGAAGGTCGGCAGAACCGTCCGTCCCAGCCCCGCCTGCGCCAGTTCCAGCCGCAGGGCTGCGGAATTGGCCAGCGTCACGAACGCGTCCGCGTGATGCGCCTGCATCCACGCTTCCGAAGGCAGCGGATGCGTCTCGACGCTCGCGCCGATCCAGCCCGTGACCTCCGGCGCCGTGGCATAGACCGCATAGGCAACCGCGCCCGTCCGCCGCCCGGCGAGCCAGGGCTGCTCGGGCCGCCGGTTGCGCACGCCGATGTCGATCTCGCGCCGCGCGATGTCCATGTCGAGGTTGCACTGCACGAACTCCGGCACCCAGGGCGCGTCGGGGCTCCAGTAGTGCCGCAGGTCGCGCGCCAGCCGCCGCGCCGTCCAGGTCCCGGCCGAGAGGCGCACCCGCACCGGCCCGCCCGACGCCGTGCGCCAATGTTCGATCTCGGCGGCGGCTTCCTCCATCCGCGCGGCCCGGTCCATTAGCGCGCGCCCCTCGCCGGTGGGCGTGTAGCCCTCGGCCCCGTGCACGAAGAGCCTGCGTCCGATGCGGGCCTCCAGCGCCTTCATCCGCCGCGACAGGGTCGGCGCGCTCGCCCCCGTCACCTCCGCCGCGCGGGTCAGGCTCCGGTTGCGGGCCACCGCGGCGAAGAGCGCGAGGTCGTCCCATCCGATCCGGTCTTTCATTTCCGAAACTCCCCCTGCGATCCCGTCCGTTTCCGGCGCGGGGTCGCGCCGTCATCCTCGGCACAGGATAGCGACAGGAGACAAACCATGCGTAGCCCCTACGACCATGCCGAGATGCAGCATCTGCGAAAAGGTGCTTCCGAATATGAAAAGGAGCAGGCCTGGTTCGGCCTGCTCCGCGCGCGCGCCCGTCGCCCGCTCTGGCGACGGCTTCTGGGTCTGTGATCAGAGGCCCATGCAGTTGGCGTAATAGGTCACGGTCGCCGGCCAGTCGGAGAAGATACCGACGACGCCGACATCCTGCGCCAGCACATCGATGACCTCGTACATCATGCCGTCGCCGCCCTCGGCCACCGCGTCCGTGACGGACTGGTAGTACCAGCCCCCGCCCGAGGCGAGCGGGCCGGAGCGTTCGATGGTCCAGGTGATGATATCGAGGCCCGCGGCCTTAGCCTCCTCGGCATAGACCGACGGCACGATCTCGCCCGCGTCGTCCAGCGTCAGCAGCATCCAGGTCGGCGGCGCGATGTAGTTCACGCCCATATCGGCCAGTTCCTGCATCGTCGGCTTGAAGGTCGCCGCGTCCATCGGGTCGATCAGGCCCTCGTCCTCGTCCTCGGCCTCGTAGCGATCGTCGAGATAGACCGCCTGCGCGCCGAATTCCGGCTCGTTCTCGATCCAGTAGAGCACGTCCGACAGATCGAAGCTCTGCGCCCAGACGCGCGACGGGTCGATGCCCGCCTCGCGGTACTCGTCGATCATCTTCTGCGCGTAATCCTCCTGGCTGAAGCCGTCATGCGGCATCTCGACGGAAGGGGCCTTCAGCTCGGGCGTGAAATCCGCGCCCAGCTCGTCGAACAGCGCGATGGACTCGGCATGGGTCATCAGCGTGCCGGTCGTGGCGTAGAGATCCGTGCGCCAGGCGGCGGTGCCGTCCATGTAGCCCGCGACATCCGCCGCGGTGTCGTCGGCGGCGTCCATCTTGCCGTTCAGCGTTCGGAACTCGGCCAAGGTGATGTCGGAGGTGCGGCACTCGGCGCTGGCGGGCGCATCGGCGGTGGCACCGGTGAAGCCGGTCGTACACTCGGACGCGAGGTCGGTGGCGAGGATATCGGTCGTGGTGTGCAGGTCGTTCTGCGCGTGACGGCAGACCAGCTCGTGATCCTCGGTAAAGGTCACGTCGCATTCCAGGATGCCCGCGCCCATGCGCGCCGCGGCCCGATTCGATTCGACCGTATGCTCGGGGAACTGCATCGGCGCGCCGCGATGCCCGATCGAGAAGGCGGTGCGCTCGAACGGTCCCTCGCACGCGGCGAGACGGTCGCGCAGCGCGCCCTCCTCCATGCGGTCGACGAGGAAATAGGGCCGCGGGCCGAGGTCGACGGCAGGCCCCGCACCTTGCGCGACGGCGCAGGTGGCGGCGGTGGACAGAAGGATCGTGTGGATCAGCAGGCGAGTCATGTCTCTCTCCAATTGGATGACGTGACGCGGACGCTCGCCGCCAGCGATGACAGCTTCGTGTCGGGTCCGCGACCGTTCGGTGTCGGTCGCGGACGGGCGCAACGAATCACCTGCTTGCGACCGCAGGACACCTCAGGGTTGAAAGAGGATGAGAACGAGCGTCCGCCACACACCCCCAGATTGCAAAATGCCCGGTTCGGGCCCCGCGTTAACCCCTCGGTATCGCTGCGCACATATCCAAGGCTCCAGTTGTGCGACCTTCCCCTAGGTCACTTGAGTGGAGACGCGTGTCATGATCCAGATTGCAGCCGCCCTCGTCTTTGCCAGCTACAGCCTTCTGGGCCTGCTGGTGCTCGCCATCGGACCCGTCCTGCCGGGCCTTCCGATCCTGCTGGGATGCGTCGCCATCGGGGCCTGGGTGCACCGCCGCATGACGACCCGCCTGCGCGCCGCAGCCTGAGGCTTGCCAGCCCGCCCGTCCTGGCCTATCGGGTGGCCATGACAGAGATCGCGCACGAACACGACCGCCTCCTCATCATCGACTTCGGCTCGCAGGTCACGCAGCTCATCGCGCGGCGCCTGCGGGAGCTGAACGTCTATTGCGAGATTCACCCCTTCAACCTGGTGGACGACGCCTTCCTCGACAGCTTCGCGCCCAAGGCCGTGATCCTGTCGGGCGGGCCGGCAAGCGTTCCCGACGAAGGCTCCCCGCGCCCGCCGATGAAGGTGTTCGAGCTCGGCGTGCCGGTGCTGGGCATCTGCTACGGCCAGCAGGTGATGATGCAGATGCTGGGCGGCAAGGTGCTGCGCGGTCAGGGCACGGCGGAGTTCGGGCGCGCCTACGTGACCCCCGCCGAAGCCCGCATCGACCTTTTGAACGGCTGGTTCCTCGACCGCGAGCAGGTCTGGATGAGCCACGGCGACCACGTGTCCGAGCTCGCCCCCGGCTTCACCGTCTACGGCACCTCGCCGAACGCTCCCTACGCGATCACCGCCGATCTCGACCGCCGCTTCTACGCCGTGCAGTTCCATCCGGAGGTGCACCACACCCCCAACGGCCGCACGCTGTTCGAGAATTTCATCCGCGACGCGGGCTTCACCGGCGACTGGACGATGGGCGCCTATCGCGAGGAGGCGATCCGCCTGATCCGCGAGCAGGTGGGCGACGGCAAGGTCATCTGCGCCCTGTCTGGCGGCGTCGACTCGTCCGTCGCCGCGATCCTGATCCACGAGGCGATCGGAGAGCAGCTGACCTGCGTCTTCGTCGACCACGGCCTGATGCGCAAGAACGAGGCCGAGGAAGTCGTCGGCATGTTCCGCGAGCATTACAACCTGCCGCTGATCCACGCCGACGAGGCGGACCTGTTCCTGGGGCGGCTCGAAGGCGTCTCCGACCCCGAGACCAAGCGCAAGATCATCGGCGGCCTGTTCATCGACGTGTTCGAGAAGCACGCGCAGGAGATCGGCGGCGCGGATTTCCTCGCGCAGGGCACGCTCTACCCCGACGTGATCGAGAGCGTCAGCTTCTCCGGCGGGCCCTCCGTCACGATCAAGAGCCACCACAATGTCGGCGGCCTGCCCGAGCGGATGAACATGCAGCTGGTCGAGCCGCTGCGCGAGCTCTTCAAGGACGAGGTCCGCGCGCTGGGACGCGAGCTGGGCCTGCCCGACAGCTTCATCGGGCGCCACCCCTTCCCCGGCCCCGGCCTCGCCATCCGCTGCCCCGGCGAGATCACGCGCGCCAAGCTCGACATCCTGCGCGAGGCGGATGCGGTCTATATCGACCAGATCCGCCGCCACGGTCTCTATGACGAGATCTGGCAGGCCTTCGTCGCGATCCTGCCGGTGCGCACCGTGGGCGTGATGGGCGACGGGCGCACCTACGACTACGCCTGCGCCCTGCGCGCGGTGACGAGCGTGGATGGCATGACCGCCGACTATTACCCCTTCTCCCACGATTTCCTGGGCGAGACGGCGACCCGCATCATCAACGAGGTGCCGGGAATCAACCGCGTGACCTACGACATCACCTCCAAGCCGCCGGGCACCATCGAGTGGGAGTGACGCTCAGGCGGCTCGGCAGCGACGACATCGCCCCGATGAGGGCGCTGAATGTGCTCTTCGCCGCGGCGTTCGAGGATCCTGACAGCTACGTCCCCGAGCCTGACGACGCCTATTTGCATCGGGTCCTCGGCAAATCCGACACGCTCGTGCTGGTGGCACTCGAGGGGGAGGATGTCGTCGGCGGACTGGTCGGCTATCTCTTGGAGAAGCTGGAGCAGGCGCGGGCGGAGTTCTACATCTACGACCTCGCGGTCGAGGCACGTCACCGTCGCAAGGGCATCGCCACCCGCCTGATCGAGGAAGCCGGGCACCGCGCGGCGCGCATGGGCGCCTGGGTCAGTTTCGTGCAGGCCGATCACGTCGATCCACCCGCCATCGCGCTCTACACCAAGCTCGGCACGCGCGAAGAGGTGCTGCATTTCGACATCCCCATCCCGCGTCGGGGCGATTGACCCCTTTCCCTTTCGCGACCGACACGCCATGTCACCCCGCATGAGCGAGAGACCCGCCCCCCTGCCCCGACCCACCGTGGCCGACGTGCCCACCTGGGCGATGACCAAGCGCCTGCTGGGCGAGAACGCCCGACAGCACTGGGTCGGCTACCTCGTCGGCTTCCTCTTGCTGACCCTCGCCTCCGCCATGACGGGCCTCACCGCCTGGGTGATGGAGGACGTCATCAACGAGGTCTTCATCGAGCCCAGCCGCGCGGTGATCTGGGGCGTCGCAAGCAGCGTCATCCTGATATTCCTGATCAGGGGGCTCGCCACCTATGCCTCCGCGGTGCTGCTGGCGCGCATCGGCAACCGCATCGTCGCGCGACTGCAGGCGCGGATGTTCGAGCGGTTGCAGGCGCAGAGCCTCGGCTGGCTCGACGGGCAGGAGATCGGCGACCTCGTCGTGCGCTTCCAGACAGGCGTCACCTCCGCGCGCAACGCCATCCAGATGCTGGTGCAATCGGTCGGGCGCGACGTCCTGACCCTGGTCGCTCTGGTCGTGGTGATGATCATCCAGGACCCGGTGATGGCCTTCATCGCGTTGGTGATCGCACCTCCGGCCGTCATCACCATCGTCACCATCATGCGGCGCATGACCAGCGTGGCCCGTGACGAGTTCACCTCCATCGGCCGCCTGATCGGACTGGTCAAGGAGGCCGTGCTGGGCGCGCGCGTGGTCAAGTCCTACACGGCGGAGGCGCGTCTGGGCGCCGAGATGGACGGCGTCATCCAGCGCGTGCGCAAGCTCAACGACAAGATCGCCCGGCTGTCGAACCTGACCTCTCCGATCATGGACATTCTCGGCGGCTTCGCCTTCGCCGCGATCGTGGTCTATGGCGGCACGCGCATCGCGGCGGGCACGCTCGACGCGGGCTCGCTGTTCTCGTTCATCACCGCCTTCCTGCTCGCCTACGACCCGGCCAAGAAGCTCGGCAAGTTCAACGTGGACTATCAAAAGTATCTCGTGGGCGTGCGCATGGTCTACGACATCCTCGATGCCGAGCCCGATGGCAGCGAGGCGCGCGGCGGCACGGCGATCGACATAAGCGACGGGTCGGTGCGGTTCCGCGATGTCGGCTTCGCCTATGGCGACACGCCGATCCTGCGCGGGCTCGACCTCGACATCCCTGCCCACTCCGTCGCGGCACTGGTCGGCCCATCGGGCGGGGGCAAGTCCACGGCGCTCGCGATGATCTCGCGGCTCTTTGCGCCACAATCGGGCCGGATCGAAGTGGACGGGCAGGACATCGCCGAGCTCGACGCCGCCGCCCTGCGCCGCGCGGTGGCCGTGGTGGGGCAGGATGCCTTCCTCTTCGACACGACGATCGCCGACAATATCCGCCTGGGCCGCCCCGATGCCACGGATGCCGAGGTCGAGGCCGCCGCCCGCGCCGCCAATGCGCACGATTTCATCCTCGAACAACCCGAGGGCTACGCCACGCAGGTCGGCGAGGGCGGCGGGCGGCTGTCGGGCGGCCAGCGCCAGCGCATCTCCATCGCGCGCGCGATGCTCAAGGACGCGCCGATCCTGCTGCTGGACGAGCCGACGGCGGCGCTCGACACCATGTCCGAGCGCGCGGTGATGGATGCGATCGAGCGCCTGATGCAGGGGCGCACGGTCATCATGATCGCTCACCGCCTCAGCACGATCCGCGACGCCGACGAGATCCACGTCATCGCCGAGGGGCGCCGGGTCGAGAATGGCACGCATGACGCGCTGATGGCGCAGGGCGGCCTCTACCGGACCCTGCACGACACGCAGTCGGGCGGGGAGTGAGGATCGACCGGGTTATGATTTCAGGAGGGCTGACGTCGAGCGATGCGCATCGACGGGCCGCGGCGCGGCGATCCACGGCCCGAGCATGGCACTTTATGGCCGCCAAGTCCGCACGACCTCTCGACGTCACGCCTAGATAACCAAATCGCCGTGCCGGGGGGCGGGTCACGCCGGAGGCGTGCCTTCGGCACGACCGATGCGCGCGCCCTCGGCTTGATTCCGCGCGGGGGCGAGCGCTTCGTGCCCCGCAGCAGGACGGTCCGCGACCATTTTCACCTCGTTCGACGCTCACCCCGGATAGCTCACCCGCCCCCCGCAGACCGGCGCGGCGCAGCCCGTCGTCATCGGTGCCGAGGTCGGCAGCCCCGCCATCACCCGTGCTGCGAGATAGGCGAAGGCCTGCGCCTCCAGCATGTCGCCATCGAGCCCCACGGCCTCCACCGGATCGACCTCGCCCACCAACGCGGTGCCGAGCCAGGCCATCATGGTCGCGTTGCGCCGTCCGCCGCCGCAGACCAGCCAGCGCGCGGGTGGCTCGGGCAGATGGCGCTGCGCGGCCTGCACCGAATGGATGGTGAAGGCGGTCAGGAACGCAGCACCGTCGCGCGTCTCCATCCCCCGCGCGGCCTGCGCCACCGGGCGGAACGCGTTGCGGTCGAGCGACTTGGGCGGCGCGAGATCGAAATAGGGATCGTCGAACAGCGCGCGATCCCCGCCCCGCATCCCCCAGATCGCCGCTCCGCCCGACCGATCCTGCGGCACGCCCGTCCGCTCCTGCATGAAATCGTCGATCAGCGCATTCGCGGGCCCCGTATCGAAGGCGACCAGCGCCCCCGGCGCTTCGGGCCGCGCCACGGTCGGATCGACCCAGGTGACGTTGCCCACGCCCCCGAGGTTCAGGAACGCCACCGGCTCGTCCAGCCCCGCCCACCGCGCACAGGCATGGTGGAAGAACGGGGCCAGCGGCGCGCCCTGCCCGCCCGCCGCCATGTCCGCCGAGCGGAAATCCCACACCACCGGCACCCCCAGGGTTGCCGCCAGCGCCGCCCCGTCGCCGAGCTGGTGCGTCCGCGCCCTGCCCGGATCATGGGCCAGCGTCTGCCCGTGGAACCCCACCAGCTCCGCCCCCGGCAACGCTTGCACCGCCTCGATATGCCGCCGCTCTACGATCTCCGCCGTGGCGGCGAGCGCGTTGCTCTCACCCGGCCACTGGCCCTGTGCGGCAACCAGCGCCTCGCGCTCGCCGGGTGCGTAATCCACGAAATAGGCGTTGCCGAACCCCAGGATCCGCTCGCCATCCGTCTCCAGCAGTGCCGCGTCCACCCCGTCCATCGACGTGCCGCTCATCAGTCCCACGACCCGCATCGCCCGGCCCTTTCCAATCGCCCATCGTTCGGGCATACATCGCGGGCCTTCCCAGACGCAACGGATGCGACAGATGACCTACCAGCCGCGAAGCGAGTTCCTCCGCGTGATGATCGAGCGGGGTTTCCTGCAGGATTGCACGGATATGGAGGGGCTGGACGAAGCCCTCCTGAACGGTGTCGTGCCCGGCTATATCGGCTTCGACTGCACGGCGGATTCCCTGCATGTCGGCCACCTGACGCAGATCATGATGCTGCGCTGGCTGCAAAAGACGGGGCACAAGCCGATCACCCTGATGGGCGGCGGCACCACCAAGATCGGCGATCCCAGCGGCAAGGACGAGGCGCGCCAGTTGCTGACCTCCGAGCAGATCGCCGCCAACATGGCCGGCATTCGCGACGTGTTCGACAAGTATCTCGACTTCGGCGAGGGAGAGACGGACGCCGTCCAGCCCGACAATGCCGAATGGCTCGACCAGCTCAACTACGTCGCCTTCCTGCGCGATTACGGGCGGCATTTCACGATCAACCGGATGCTCAGCTTCGACAGCGTCAAGCTGCGCCTCGACCGCGAGCAGCCGCTGACCTTCCTCGAGTTCAACTACATGCTCCTGCAGGCCTACGACTTCATGGAGCTCAACAGCCGCTATGGCTGCGCGCTGCAGATGGGCGGCTCGGACCAGTGGGGCAACATCGTCAACGGTATCGACCTGACGCGCCGCATCAACCGCAAGCAGGTCTTCGGCCTGACCACGCCGCTGCTGACCAAGGCGGACGGCTCGAAGATGGGCAAATCCGCCTCGGGTGCTGTCTGGCTCAACGCCGACCGTCTGAGCCCCTACGAGTTCTGGCAGTTCTGGCGCAACACGCTGGACGCGGATGTCGGCAAGTTCCTGCGCCTCTTCACCGAGCTGCCGATCGACGAATGCGACCGGCTGGCGGCACTCGACGGGGCGAGCATAAACGAGGCGAAGATCCGGCTGGCCAACGAGGTCACGACTCTGGCCCACGGGCCGCAGGCCGCGGCCGAGGCCGAAGCGACGGCCCGCGAGGTGTTCGAGCGCGGCGGCATGGACGACAACCTGCCCACGGTCGAGTTGCCGCGCGCCGAGATCTCGATGGCCCAGCTCTTCGTGCAGGCGGGTCTCGCCAGTTCCGGCAAGGAGGCCAAGCGCCTGATCGCCGAGGGCGGGGCGAAGATCGACGACGCCACCGTCACCGATCCCGGCGCGATGCTCGACCTGATCGCCGAGCACAAGCTGAGCGCGGGCAAGAAACGCCACGTCCGCGTCCGCCCGTCGGAGTGACGACACTCCCCGGCCCCCGAGCCGGGGCCGTCCGATCATTATGCGCAAGCGCGGACTCAAGCCGAAAGCGCCGCGCATCGCCGGGCCGCCCCCCGGCACGGCGATATGGTCGATGGAGGCGCGACGTTCGTAGGTCTGACGGACTTGGCCGACATAAACTGCCATGTTCCGATGTCGGATCGCCGCACCGCGGCCCAACGCTGCGCGGCGGTGTTCCACATCTTGATCCGATGCCGACGTGCAGGTTGACGTTGTGCCCCCGCCTACCGAGCCGGGGCCGACCCAATCCCTCACCCCTGCGCGATATCCACCCCCAGCCGCTGCCGGTAAGGCGCATCCGGCGACGCGATGATCCCGGGCCAGCCGGGATTGTTCAGCGTATCGGGAAAGTGCTGCGGCTCGACCGCAAAGCCCTGATAGCCGTCCGTCCGCAAGCCGTCATGGTGGTCCACATCGAAGCGGAAATGCCAGGCGTTGAACACCTGCAGGCCCGGCTGGTCCGTCCACATTTGCATCACCACGCCATTGTCGGGATTGCTCAGCGTGCAGGCAGGCACCTCCGCCGGGCGTCCCTCCTCCAGCACCAGATTGATGTCGATCCCATCCTCCGCCGGGTCCGCCTCGCGCGAGGAGCGTGGCACCCGGAAGTCATAGCGCGTACCTTCGACGCCCGCGATCTCGCCCGTGGGTCGCAGGCTCTCGTCGGTCGGTGTGTACTGCGCCGCCGCCGCGTGGAAGACGAGGTCGCGCACGCCTTCGGCCCCCAGCGTGTAGTAGTTGTGCTGCGCCAGGTTGATCGGCGTGCGCCGGTCGGGCACCGCCGTCATCTCCATGTCGAGCCGTGTGCCCTCCAGCCGCATCTCCACCGTGAACTCCACCGCCCCCGGATAGCCCATGTGCCCGTCGGGCGAGCGGTGCGTCAGCCGCACATGCGGCCCGTCCGCCTCCATCTCCCAGATGCGGGAGCCGAGCCCCTCCGGCCCGCCATGCAGGTGATGCTCCTTGCCGCCGGTGTCGAGCTGGTAGTCCAAGCCGTCGAGCGTGAAGCGCCCGAACCCCGTTCGGTTCGCCACCCGCCCCGCAATGGTGCCATGCGCGCGCGCATGCGCCAGATGGTCCTCCAAGGTCGGGAAGCCCAGCACCATCGCCCGCTCGACGCCCGCGATGCGCCAGTCGGTGATCGCGGCCCCGAGGCTCATCACCGTGACCCGCGCCGCGCCGCTGTCGAGCGTATGGGCATGCATCGCCTGCCCGTTCACCTCACCGATCCGCTCCATCCTGCTCTCCCGTTAACCTTCATCTTCCTGAAAATACGCAAAATCAACGGCTTGCCCGAAGGCGGCCGTTAACGATCTGCCTCGCGCGTCCCCGCGGGGAAACGCAAACCCGCATGGCCCGGCAAGCCGCGCACCCGTTTCCCCGCGGGGAAATGGTCAACCGTCCTGACCCGCCCCGCGATCTAGCCCGTCATCCCTGTCCGGCAATCGCGCGGATGCGGTCGAGCAAGGCCGTCTCCAGCCGCAGCCCGTCCCGCGCCGCCGCCGCCCGCGCGTCGAGCCGCCGGGTCCCCGGCATCCGCGCGCCCTCGATCCCGTCATAGATCGCCGCCAGCGCCGCCATGCGGTCGCCGAATGCCCCGCCGGAGGCCGCGCCGGGGTCGATGGCAAGGATCGCCTGCCCCAGATCCGGCGCGTCCCCTTCCGCGTCGAACAGCGACGACGCCTCCGTTCCGAAGGCCGCACCCGCGAGGCAGGCGCTCATCACCTCGACCATAAGCGCCAGCGCCGCGCCCTTCGCGCCGCCCATCGGCGCGACCGTGCCCTTCAGCGCCGTCTCGGGATCGGTGGTCGGCTGCCCGTCGGGGCCGAGCGCCCAGCCCTCGGGGATGCTGTCGCGCCCCGCCTCGCGCGCAGCCAAGATCTTCCCCCGCGCCACGGTCGTGGTCGCCATGTCGATCACCAGCGGCGCAGGGCTCATGGGTGCGGCGAAGGCGATGGGGTTGGTGCCCAGCACCGGCGCGGTCGCCCCCCAGGGGGCCATCGCCTTCGGCGCATTGCCATAGACGAAGGCGACCAGCCCTTCCTCGGCCAATGCCTCGCAATGATGCCCCGCCACGCCGAAATGGTGGGAGCGATGGATCGTGCAGGCCGCGATCCCCTGCGCCCGCGCCCGCGCCGCCAGTTCCGGCAGCGCGAGGTCGAAGGCCGGATAGGCGAAGCCGTGCCCCGCATCGACGCGGAACAGGCCGGGCCGCACATCCTCGATGGTCGGCTTCGCATGGCCCCGCACCTTCCCCGCCGCCGATTGCGCGGTGTAGGAGGGAATGCGGCTCAACCCATGCCCGCCCTGCCCGTCGGCCTGCGCCCGGATCAGCGCGCGCGCCGTGCTCGCCGCATTCTCGGGCGATGCGTCGGAGGCGATGAGCGCCGCGGTGGCGAGCGCCTCGGCCTCCTCCAGCGTCAGGGTTTCGTGGGTCATGGTATATCTCCTTCGCGAGCGCGCCCACCCCGACCCTCCCCCGCGGGGCGGGAAAGGGAGCGACAGGCGCGAGCCGGACGCCGTGCATCGGGTGTGAGTCGTCGCGGGCTTGGTAGCATCCTCTCCCGCCCGGCGGGAGAGGAAGGAGGCGAGGGCGTTACGCCGAGCGGTAGAGCTTGGTCATCACGAACTCCCGATGCCCCAGCGCCTCCGCCGCCGTGTGACGTCCATTGGCGGTGCGGCGGATCATGTCGATCAGCGCGTCGCCCGCCTGGTCGATGGTCTGCTCGCGCGTCAGCACGCCGGTCACGTCCACGTCGATATGCTCGGCCATCGTGCGCAGCGTGCGCGGGTTGCCCGAGATCTTGATGACCGGCACGATCGGGTTGCCCACCACGTTGCCCTGCCCGGTGGGGAAGGTGTGGATGACGTAACCCGCCGCCGCCATCAGCGTCACGCATTCCGCCGCCGCCGAGGACGTGTCCATGAAATAGAGCCCTGGCCCCTTCGCCGGTGCCTCCGCCGCGTCGAGCGCGTCGATATAGGTGCACTCCCGCCCGATCTTCTCCAGGTTGCCGAGCGCCTTTTCCTCGATGGTCGTCAGCCCGCCGAGGATGTTGCCCTTGGTCGGCTGGCTGTCGGAGAGGTCGGAGGTCTTGTGCGCCTCGATCACGTCGTCCTGGTAGGCCTGGAAGATCTTCATGAACTTCTCGCCCGCCTCGTCCGTGGCGGCCCGCTTACGGCAGATATGCTCGGCCCCCGTGATCTCCGAGGTCTCGCCGAACACGCCGTAGAGCCCGTGCGGGATCAGCTTGTCATACATGTTGCCCACGGTCGGGCAGGACGACAGGCCCGTGGTCGTGTCGCTCTCCCCGCACTTGGTCGAGACCCAGAGGTCGGTGAGCGGGCATTCCTCCTTCTGCAATTCGGTCGCCCAGTGGACGAACTCCTTGGCCTTCCAGCTCGCCGCGCGGATCGTCTCGAAATCGCCCTTCTGCTCGATGGAAAACTCGGCGACCGGCTTGCCGGTCTCGCGGATGCCGTCGGCGATCACCCTGGTCCATTCGGGCTCGATCCCGATGACGACCACGGCGGCCACGTTGGGGTTCGCGCCCGTGCCGATCATCGTGCGGAAATGCAGGTCGAGATCGGCGCCGAATTGCAGGCGGCCATAGGAATGGGGCAGCGCCATCGTGCCCTTGACGTTGTTGGCCACCGCCTCGCACGCGGCGTTCGAGATGTCGTCCACCGGCAGGATCACGACATGGTTGCGCACGCCGACGCGGCCATTCTCGCGCCGCCAGGCCATCACGGTTTCTTGCGTTGCGTCGAACATGCTCACCACCTCTTCGTCTTGCAATTATGGGTGTGGACGTGCTCGCCCTTGCCCGCGGCACCCACCATGCGGCCGATATCCTCGCCGTATTTCACCACTGTGTCGCCTTCGGTCAGATCCTTCAGCGCGACCTTGTGCCCGATGGGAATGTCAGCCTTCGCAACGAGTTGGAAGTCGGAGTTGTCATGGGTCACGACGCAAAGCATCTCGGTGCCCGCGCTCAAGCCCTCGACCACGACGACGCCGACATTGTCGTCGTGGTCGTGCACCAGAAGGTGGGGTTTGTCCGGCATCGTGCGGTCCTTTCGGTTGTGACGGGGTCGTGTCTTCTATAAGATGTCTTCTACATGACTTGCAAGGATCACGCGATGCCCGCCCCCCTCTACCTGCAAATCCGCGAGACGCTGATCGACCGCATGGCGCGGGGCGAATTCCGGCCCGGTGAGGCCCTGCCCAGCGAGTTCGCGCTGGCTGCCGAGCTGAAGGTCAGTCAGGGCACGGTGCGCAAGGCGCTCGACACGCTCGCGAACGACAACCTCGTCCTGCGCCGTCAGGGGCGCGGTACCTTCGTGCCAGAGACGACGGTGGAGCGGGCCCTCTTCCGCTTCTTCCGCCTGACCGGCCCGGAGGGGGAAAGCCTGATCCCCCAGCCGCTGAGCGAGAAGGTGACGCGCCGCACCGCGCCTGCCCGCATCGCCGAGCGTCTGGGACTGGCCGACGGGGCGAAGGTGCTGCGCATCCGCCGCGTTCGGGCGCTGAACGGAGCCCCCGCAACGCTGGAAGACATCTGGCTCGACCCCGCCATCCTGCCGGTGCGGGCAGAGGGGGCGTTGCCCAACGCCCTCTACACCCATTACCAGCGGTCGCACGGCATTTCGGTCGCGCGGGCGGAGGACTGGCTGTCGGCCGCCGCCGCCCCGCGCAAGGTGGAGAAGGCGCTCGGCTGCCCCGCCGGCACCCCGGTGCTGATGGCACGGCGAGATGCGTTCGACATAACCGGGCGAAAGGTGGAAACGCGCGAAAGCTGGTTCCTGACCGACGGGATCGGCTACGCGGCCAGCCTCGCCTGACCCCCATTGCGATCCCCACGCGGCCCGGATCATATGGCCCGCGAAGGAGAGACCCGATGCCCAAACCACCCCGCCAGATGCAGCTGTCGCCCGCCACCCGCGCCGCGCAGGCGCTGCACTACGTCAATCCGGCGCATGGTGCCGTCGTGCCGGGGATCGAGCCCGCCTCGACCTTCGCGCGCGACTCTGACTACGCGCCGATGGGCCGCGCGGTCTATTCGCGCGACGGCGGCCCGACCGTGGACCAGGCGGAGGCGGTGCTGGCCGATCTGGACGCGGCGGCGCAATCGCTGCTGTTCACCTCCGGCATGAGCGCCATCGTCGCGCTGTTCGAGACCTTGCGCACCGGAGATCACGTGGTCTGTCCCGAGGTCGGCTATCACGGCACGATCACCTGGCTGCACCGGCTGGTAGAGCTGCGCGGCATCCGCGCGACCTTCTTCGACGCCACGAAGGATGGCGCGTTGGAGGCGGCGATGGAGCCGGGAACGAAACTCGTGTGGATCGAGACGCCGACCAACCCGAACTGGGACGTGATCGACATCGCCGAGGCGGCGCGGATCGCCCATGCGGGCGGCGCGCGGCTGGCGGTCGATTGCACCGTGACGCCGCCTTGCACCACGCGGGCGCTGGAGCTGGGGGCGGATGTGGCCTTCCACTCCGCCACGAAATATCTCAACGGCCACAGCGACTTGACCGGCGGCGTTCTGGCGCTGCGCGAAGAGGGTGTGTTCGCAGACGAGTTGCGTCTGGTGCGCACGCTGCACGGCACGGTCATGCCCGCCTTCGAGGCGTGGCTGCTGATCCGGGGGCTGCGCACGCTCTACCTGCGGTTCGAGCGGGCGAGCGAGAGTGCGCTGGCCATCGCCCGCCATTTCGAGGGGCATCCGAAGCTGGCGGGCGTGCTCTATCCCGGCCTGCCCTCCCACCCCCGCCACGAGATAGCGGCGCGGCAGATGCAAGGCGGCTTCGGCGGGATGCTGTCGCTGATGGCGCAAAGCCGCAAGGCCGCGCATCACATCGCGACCCATTGCAACGTGTTCATTCCCGCGACCTCGCTCGGCGGGGTGGAGAGCCTGATCGAGCATCGCATCGCCGTCGAGGGGCCGCATTCCGTGGTCGCGCCGGAGCTGCTGCGCCTCTCCATCGGGATCGAGGCCGTTGCCGACCTGATCGCCGATCTGGAACAGGCGCTGGAGGGCGCGCCGTGAGCCTGCCGGTGCTTGAACAGGACCCGCGCGAGGACGGCTTCGTCCAGGACCCCTACCCGTTCTACGACCGGGTGCGCGTGGCGGGGCCTCTGGTCGACTGGCCGCAGATGGGAATGCCCGTGAGCGCGCGGCACTACCTGGTCAACGCAATCCTGCGCGACCGCCGCTTCGGGCGGGAGAACCCGTTTCCGCAGGAGGTGCCCGCACATGTCGAGCCGTTCTACGCGGTCGACCGGCTGAGCCTGCTGGATCGCGAGCCACCGGTCCATACCCGCCTGCGCCGCCTCATCACCCGCGCCTTCACCCCGCGCACGGTGGAGGCGCTGCGCCCCGACATTGCAGAGTTGAGCCACGAGCTGATCGGCGGGCTGCGGCCAGGCTGCGACCTGCTCACCACCTTTTGCGAGCGGCTGCCGGTCATCGTGATCTGCCGCCTGCTAGGCGTGCCGGAGGATCGCGCGGACGACCTGCTCGCTTGGTCGCACGCGATGGTCGCGATGTACCAGGTGCGGCGCGACCGGGCGGTCGAGGATGCGGCGGTCGCCGCGACGACCGAGTTCCGCGCCTTCCTCGAAGGCTACCTGAACGAACGCCGCGCCGCGCCGCGCAACGACCTGATCTCCGCCCTCATCGCGGCGGAGGAGGAGGGCGAGCGGCTGAGCGCGGATGAGCTGATCGCGACCTGCATCCTGCTGCTGAATGCGGGGCACGAGGCGACGGTGCACGCGCTCGGCAACGGGGTGCGGGCGCTGATCGAGACCGGGCAATGGACCGCGCAGGATCCGGCGAAGCTGGCCGAGGAAGTCCTGCGCTTCGACCCGCCTTTGCACTTCTTCTCCCGCTACGCGATGGAGGATGTGGAGGTCGAAGGCCACCGCTTCGCGCGCGGTGAGCAGGTCGGGCTGCTGCTGGCCGGTGCGAACCGCGATCCGCAGGTCTGGGACGATCCCGCCCGCTTCGACCCGACGCGCGACCCCGGCCCCCAACTGGCGCTCGGCGCGGGCCTGCATTTCTGCATCGGCGCGCCGCTCGCCCGGCTGGAGGTCGGCATCGCCCTGCCGATCCTGATCGCCCGGCTGCCGACCCTCGCGCTTGCGGATGCGCCCCGCTTCGCCGACCGCTGGCATTTTCACGGGCTGGAGCACCTGATCGTGACTTTCGATCGCGTCGAGCCGCGCTAGTTTTCCGGCATGACCCGAGAGCATCCCCGCATCGCCGAGCTGACCGCCGACTGGCGGGCCGGACGGCTGGCGCGGCGGGAATTCCTGGGATTGGCGACCGCCTTCGGGCTGTCGGGCGCCGCTGCGCTCGGCATCACCGGCGCACGGGCGCAGGGGCGGCCCGCCGGGGTGCGGGGCGGCGTGCTCAACGTCTCGATGGATGTGATGCCGATCGACGATCCGCGCCGCTTCGACTGGCCGGAGAAGGGCAATCTCGGCCGCCAGATCTGCGAGACGCTGGTGCGCTACACCCGCGATCTGACCTTCGAGCCGATGCTGGCCGAGCGGTGGGAGGTGTCGGACGCGGCGGATGACTACACGCTGCACCTGCGGCGCGGCGTGCGCTGGTCGGACGGCACGCCCTTCACCGCGCGCGACGTCGCGCACAATGTCCGGCGCTGGTGCGATACCGAGGTGGCGGGCAACTCGATGGCCGCGCGCATGGCCGCGCTGATCGATCCCGCGACGGGGCAACTGGCCGAGGGCGCGCTGCAGATCGTCGACGACCACACCGTGCGCCTGCGCCTGCTGCGGCCCGACATCGCCTTCATCCCGTCCATCGCCGACTATCCCTCGCTGATCGTGCCCGAGAGCTTCGACGGCAGTGCGCCGCTCAGCACCACGGGGGTGGGCACCGGCCCCTTCCGCCTGGTCGAGTTCAACGAAGGCGTCAACGCCCGGTTCGAGCGGCGGCCACGGGAGGAGTACTGGGGCGATCCGGTCTTCCTCGACCGGATCGAGTTCCTCGACCTGTCGGCGGACAAGACGGCGGAGATCTATGCCTTCACCAGCGGGGTGATCGACGTCAATTTCCAGACCCAGTCGGAATTCGTCGAGGAGCTGAACGGGCGCGATCTGCAGATCAGCCGCGTGGCGACCGGCGCCACCGTCGTGGCCCGGATGAATACCGCCCATGCGCCTTACGACGACGTGCGGGTGCGCAACGCGCTGCAGCTCGCCGTCGACAATGCGGTGGTGCTGGAGTTGGGCCAGGCGGGCTTTGGCAGCGTGGCCGAGAACCACCATGTCGGCCCGATGCACCCGGAATACGCGTCGCTCCCCCCCATCGCGCCGGATCCCGAGGCCGCGCGGCAGATGCTCGCGGCGGCGGGGCATGGCGAGACGGAGTTCGAGCTGATCTCGGTCGATGGCGACTGGCGGACGCTGACGGCGGATGCGATCGCGGCGCAACTGCTCGATGCGGGCATCAGGGTGCGCAGGCGACTGACCTCGAAGCGGCGCTACGCGCAGGACTGGGCGGATCACGCGTTTTCCGTGACCGACTGGATCCACCGCCCGCTCGGCGTGCAGGTGCTGGTGCTGGCCTATCGCACCGGCGCCGCTTGGAACGAGAGCAACCATGCCGACCCGACCTTCGACCGGCTGCTGGACGAGGCGCTGACCCTGCCCGATGCCGACCGGCGGCGCGAGGTGATGGCGCTGCTGCAAGCGCGGCTGCAGGCCTCGGGCGTCATCATCCAGCCCTATTGGCGCTCAATCTTCGCGCATATGCAGCCACGGGTCCGCAATTACGGCGTGCACCCGATGCTGGAGACCTGGTTCAACGATACCTGGGTGGAGGATGCGGTGCGGATCCCCCGGCCGGAACCGGTGCTGGAGTAGGCAGAGGCGCGGCGACGAGCTGACGCGGCATCAACCCGAATGCGCAGCGCATCGCCGGGCCGCAGCAGCGGCATGGCGATTTGGTTGATGCAGGCGCGACGCTGACAGGATCCGCGGGCTTGGCTGACCTAAAATACCACGCTCCAATGTCGGATCGCCGCACCGCGGCCCGACGCTGCGCGGCTCAGTCCTCTTCCCGCTGCCCCCGGAACCCCGTCGCGATGACGAATTTTTCCGAGCTGTCGGAGCGGGACGCGGGCGGCTTCACATGCGTGGTCTTCTCGAAATTCTTCTTGAGCATGGTCAAGAGATCCGCCTCCGCCCCGCCGGCCAGGACCTTGGCGACGAAGGTGCCGCCCTCCTCCAGCACGTCGCAGGCGAACCAGGCGGCGGCCTCGCACAGCGCCATGATGCGCAGGTGGTCGGTCTGCTTGTGCCCGCTGGAGCTGGCGGCCATGTCGGACATGACCACGTCGGCCTTGCCGCCGAGCCAGCCCTTCACCTTGTCGTCGGCACCGTCCTCCAGGAAGTCAAGCACGTGCAGTTCCGATCCGGGGATCGGGTCGACCTCCTGCAAGTCCACGCCGAGCACGGTGCCCACCTTCTTCGACGTCCGGTCGCCGAGCGCGTTGACCCGGCGCACCGCCACCTGCGTCCAGCCCCCCGGCGCGCATCCCAGATCCACCACCCGCGCGCCGGGCACGAGGAAGCGGAACCTGTCGTCGAGTTCGAGGATCTTGTAGGCCGCGCGCCCGCGATAGCCGTCGCGCCGCGCCGCCTGTACGTAAGGGTCGTTCAGCTGGCGTTCGAGCCAGAGCTTCGAGCTGATCTTGCGGCCCTTGGCGGTCTTCACCTTCACATGCAGGTCGCGCTGCCCGCGACCGGAGGTGTTCTTGCCGAGGGCACCGCCCGCGCGTTTCTTGCCGCTCATGCGTCCTCCGTCCCGGCGAACGCGCCGTCCGCACTCATCATCGCGTAGAGCATCCCCTCGCGCAGACCCCGGTCCGCGACGCTGAGCCGGTCGGTCGGCCAGATGCGCAGCAGCGTCTGCAAGATCGCGGAGCCCGAGATCACAAGATCCGCCCGGTCAAGCCCGATGCCGAGCTTGCCGATCCGCCCCGTGAAGTCCGATCCGAGGAAGCTGTCGATCACGGTGTTGATCTGGTCACCGGTCAGGCTCATCCCGTCCACCGCGTTGCGGTCGTAGCGTTGCAGCCCCAGATGCGCGGCACCCACGGTCGTGACCGTGCCCGACGTGCCGATCATCTGGAAGCCATTGAGATAGTCGGGCAGTTCCGCGTCGATATAGGGCGTGAACTCGGCCATCTGCTCCTCGAAATACCAGCTCATCAGCGCGAAGCGGGAGCGGCGGTCCTCCACATCCGAGAACCGCTCGTGCAGCGTCGCCACGCCCAGCGGCACGCTGATCCAGTCCACGACGCGCAACCCGTCGATGGGTGATGCGGTGTCGCTGCCGCGCTTGCGTGCAAGTTTCAATTTCATGATCGCAGCACGGCGCTTCTCGGGCGGCACCTCGCCGATATCGAGCCAGACGAGTTCCGTCGAACCGCCGCCGATATCGATCACGAGGACCTGGCTCGCCTTCGGATCGACCAGCGGCGCGCAGGAGACGACGGCGAGGCGCGCCTCCTCCGCCGGGTCGATCAGCTCCAGCTTCAGCCCGGTCTGGCGCGTGACCTGCCGGAGGAACGCCTCGCCATTCGTCGCCCGACGGCAGGCCTCGGTCGCGACGAGGCGGCAGCGTTTCACGCCGTGACGACGGATCTTGCTGGCACAGACCTGCAATGCCCCAAGCGTCCGGCTGACCGCGGCGGGCGACAGCGCGCCGGAGCGTTCCAGCTCCTTGCCCAGCTTCACCGATTTCGAGAACGCATCGACGATCTGGAAGCTGCCCTCGTGCGGGGCGGCGATCAGCATCCGGCAGGAATTGGTCCCGAGATCGAGCGCGGCATAGAGCGGACGCGAGTCGGCGCGACCCGCCGGGCCCCTGCCCCGCGCGCCCCTGCGGGTCTGCTTGTGCCGCTCTGCGCGCATGACCGGGCCGTACTCCATTCTCGGCCCCGAGAAACGATGGCGCGGAGCCGTCTCCTTGATTTATCCCCTCCCAAGGTCACCTGCAAGGCAAGCCCGCGACACGACCGAGGTTTTGGAGACCGCATGGCGCTAAGACTGCTCGTCCTTCTCCTCCTGATGGCGCTGCCCGTGCAGGCACAGGACGGCCCCGCGACCCGCTGGTACGAGATCGAGGCCGTCAATCCCGGCCTGCCCGCCCCCGAGCGGCCCATCGATCGCTCCACCCCGCGAGACATGCTCGAGAGTTTCGAGGACCTGACGGGGGCCGAGCGGTTCTCGGACGCCGCGCACATGCTCGACCTGTCGCGGCTGCCCGAGGATCGGCAGGCCGCCGACGGAGCCGATCTGGCACGGGAACTGGCCGGGGTGATGGAGCGTCGGGTCTGGATCAACTGGGCCTCCGTCTCCGCCCGGCCCGACGCGCTGGTCGAGGATTCGGCGCAGAACCACCCGCAGGCCGGACAGGTCCGGCGCAACATATCCATCGCCCTGATGGAGGCGCGCGGCCGCGCCTACGAGATCCGCATCTATCGGGTGAAGGCGGAGGGGGAGGACCCCGTCTGGCTGTTCACGCCGCAGACCATCGACGCGATCCCCGTGCTGGACGAGGTCTTCGGCCCCCGCTGGTTCGAGGAGTACCTGCCGAGCGCGCTCGAACAACGGGTCGCGGGGCTGAGGCTGTGGGAATGGATCGGCCTGCCCCTGATCGCGTTGGGGGCGATCGCCGTCGGCTTCTTGGTGCACGGCATCATCATGGGAATCGCGAACCGGGTGGGATGGCCCCCCGCGCGCTGGCTGCTGGACCGGGCCGCGGTGCCGCTCGGAATCGTCGCCGCGGCGGGCGCTGCGCAGGCGCTGCTGGCCACGACGATCAGCTTCTCGGGGCCGGTCAGCTCTCTGATCACGCCCGCGCTGATCATCGCGATGGTCGTTGGGGTGGCGCTGGCCGCGCTGCGCGGCATCGACGCCGTGCTCGACAAGATCACCGAACGCTATGTCGGCGAGATCGACGACGCGCAGAGCAAGGACGAGCGGCAGCTCTACACCTCGATCTACGCGGCACGGCGCATCGTGGTGCTGGTGACGGTCGCCATCGCCATCGGGCTGGTGCTGGCGGAGCTCAACCTCTTCGCCTCGCTGGGGCTGTCGCTGCTGGCCTCGGCGGGTGTGGCGACCGTCGTACTCGGCATCGCGGGGCAGACGGTGCTGGGCAACATCCTCGCCTCGCTGCAGATCGCCATCGCCAAGCCCGTGCGCATCGGCGACTCGGTCATGTACGAGGGCGACTGGGCTTACGTGGAGGCGATCTTCTACACCTATATCCGCCTGCGCACCTGGGACGAGCGGCGGCTGATCGTTCCGGTCAAGTACTTCGTCTCCAACCCGTTCGAGAACTGGTCGATGCAGGATGCGCGCATGGTGCGGACCTTCACGCTGGTGCTCGACCACATGGCCGATGTCGACGTGCTGCGCGAGAAATTCGCCGAGATCGCCGGTAACGACGACACCGTGACGGGCGAGGACACCGTGCAGACGCTGGTGCTGGGCCACGGCGAGGCGGGAATGGAGGTCACCTTCTACGCGATGGCGCCCGATCCCTCATCCGCCTGGGCGATGCACGCGCGTCTGCGCGAGGCGATGATCGCATTCGTGCGTGATGAGCATCCAGACTGGTGGCCGCGCGAGCGGGTCCGCGATGTGGGTGAGGGTCAGGCGGCGACGCAGGCGCACGACTGATCGCGCGCGCCTGGTCGGGTCGGGTCAGGCGGTGCCGCCCACGACGCCCTGCATCGCCACCGGCTCGATCCCGATGGCGGTGCAGATGTCCCAGGTCAGGTCCGGGTTGTTGAGCGTGTAGAAATGCAGGTGGCCCACGCCGCCCGCCATCAGCTCGGTGCACTGCTCCGCGGCGATGGAGACGGAGAGCAGGTGCGCCTCCTCCTCGGTCGCGGCATTGCCGAAGGCGCTTTCCATCCACTCGGGCACGGTCGCGGCGCAGCGGCGTGCGAAGCCGGACATCTTCTTGAAGTTCTCCACCGGCAGGATGCCGGGCACGATCGGCGCCGTGATCCCCGCCGCCGCCGCGCGGTCGCGGAAGCGGAAGAAGGTCTCGGTATCGAAGCAGAACTGCGTGATCGCATCCGTGGCCCCGGCGTCGATCTTGCGCTTCAGATTGTCGAGGTCGGCGGCGGCATTCACCGCCTCGGGATGCTTCTCGGGATAGGCCGCGACCGAAATGTCGGAAAAGCCCTCCTCGCGCAGCGCCGACACCAGTTCGGCGGCAGAGGCGAAGCCCTCGGGATGCGGCACGAACTTGTCCTCGCCCTTGGGCGCGTCACCGCGCAGCGCCACGATGCGGCGCACGCCGACCTTCGCGAAGCCGCGCGCGACCTCCAGCGTTTCCTCCCGGCTGGCGCCAACGCAGGTCAGATGGCCCGCGACGTTCAGGCGCGCCCGCTCCCGGATCGTGGCGATGGCCGCCTGCGTGCGTGCGCGGGTCGTGCCGCCCGCGCCATAGGTCACGCTGACGAAGCGGGGCGCGAGCGGGGCCAGACGCTCGACCGAGGTCCACAACCGCAGATTCGCGGCGGCGGAGACGGGGGGGAAGAACTCGAAACTCAATTCGGGGCGGGTCATCTGAAATATCCTGTCGGAAAAGCCGTGTTGCAGAGCAAACTAGGACACTATATGCGACGCAACAAGTCTCGAAACCGACACCAGCGCGGATTGATGCCGCAAACGGCCCATCGCGGTGCCTCATGATGTCGGGAACGTGCGTCACCGCGTCGCGAAGGCGCATCCCTCGCGGACCCGGCGCTTTATGACGGGTCCACGACCAAGAGGAAAGGACCCCTCCCGATGCCCGACGTCACCATCGTCTACTGGCGCGACATTCCCGCCCAGGTGATCGTTGGCAAGGGCCGTCGGGGCGCCAAGGTGCAGCTGCCCGAACGGTTCGAGCAGGCCATCGACCGCGCCGCGATGAAATCGGGGGCCGCCGAGACGGACGACTACCTCGCCGAATGGCGCAAGGCCGACCCCTACGAGATGGACGGGGACCAGGCCGAGATCGCCGAAGCGGAGGCCGCCCGGCTCGACGCCGAATACGGGAAGGACCGCATCCTCGAACTGGTCGACAACGGTGGATGGGCCTCACCCCGGTGAGCGCCGAAGCGTGGAGACGGACCATGAGCAATATTCTCTCTTTCGCGCGGCGCAAGCCCGCTTCGGCCCCGGCGGACGCCACGATCGGCGCCTTCCTCGACGGCTTCTCGATCGAGGTCATGCCGCGCACTGCGGAGAAGATCGCCGATTTCCGCGCGATCCTGCCGCAATCCACGCGCGTCTACATCGCCCATATCGACGGCACCCCGATCGAGGAGATGGTCGCGACCGCCGCGCGCCTGACCGCCGAGGGCTTCGACGTCATGCCCCACTTCCCCGCGCGCATCATCGCAGGGGCCGGAGAGCTTGAGGACTGGATCCAGCGCTACGGCGACGTCGGTGTCCACCAGGGCCTGATGCTGGCCGGTGGCGTGAGCAGCCCCAAGGGCGACTTCACCTCCTCGATGGAAATGCTGGAGACCGGGCTCTTCGACAAGTACGGCTTCGACCGGCTGCACGTCGCGGGCCACCCCGAGGGCAACCGCGACATCGACGTCGACGGCTCGGACGTGAACGTCTCCGTCGCGCTGCGCTGGAAGCAGGACTTCTCCGAGCGGACGGATGCGAAGATGGCCATCGCCACGCAGTTCTGCTTCGAGGCGGCCCCCGTCATCGCCTGGGCCGACCGCCTGGCCGAGGAAGGGATCGACCTGCCCATCCATATCGGCGTCGCGGGTCCGGCGAAGCTGCAGACCCTCATCAAGTTCTCGATGGCCTGCGGCGTCGGGCCGTCCCTGCGCGTGCTTCAGCGCCGCGCGGCGGACCTGACCAAGCTGGTGCTGCCCTTCACCCCCGACGAGGTGCTGGCCGATCTCGCCCGGCACAAGGCGGCGCATCCCGAGTTCGGCATCGAGGCCGTGCACTTCTTCCCCCTCGGCGGCATCGCCAAGACCGCCGAATACACCGCGCAGCACGGCCAGCCCGCTGCCCGCGCCGCGCAAGCCTGAGGACAGTCATGACCAAGACCATCGTCGAATCCGCCACCAAGACGGCGATCATCGGCTTCGATCAGCCCTTCTGCGTGATCGGCGAGCGGATCAATCCCACCGGCCGCAAGAAGCTGGCGGCCGAGCTGGAGATGGACGACTTCACCACCGTCGAGAAGGACGCGCTGGAGCAGGTCGCCGCCGGCGCGACGATGCTCGACGTGAACTCGGGCGCGGTCTTCACCAACAAGATGGCCGAGGACGCACGCTACGCCGACAACAACTTCGTCGAGCCGATGCTGATGCCCGAGCTGATCAAGCGCGTGCAGGCGCTGGTCGACGTGCCGCTGTGCATCGACTCCTCCGTCCCCGGCGCGCTGGAGGCGGGGCTGGAGGCGTGCAACGGCCGCCCGCTCCTCAACTCCGTCACGGGTGAGGAGGAGCGGCTGGAGGTCGTCCTGCCGCTGGTCAAGAAATACAACGTGCCCGTCGTCGCGATCTCGAACGACGACACCGGCATTTCCGAGGATCCCGAGGTCCGCTTCGCCGTGGCCAAGAAGATCGTCGAGCGTGCCGCCGATTTCGGCATCCCCGCGCATGACATCGTGGTCGACCCGCTGGTCATGCCGATCGGCGCGATGGCGACGGCGGGCCTGCAGGTTTTCGAGCTGGTGCGCCGCCTGCGCAACGAACTGGGCGTGAACACCACCTGTGGTGCCTCCAACGTGTCCTTCGGCCTGCCCAACCGGCACGGGATCAACGCGGCCTTCCTGCCGATGGCCATCGCCAACGGCATGACCAGCGCGATCATGAACCCCGTCCGCCCGCAGGAGATGGAGGCGATCCGCGCCGCCAACTTCCTGATGAACAACGACGCCCACGGGGCGGAGTGGATCCGCGCCAACAAGGCGCCGCTGGCCGAGGGCGAGGTCGAGGCGGGCGCGCGTGGCCGCCGCGCGGGCGGACGCCGTCGCCGCGCCTGATCCCACGCTTAGACGCATCGAGGAGGCGGCATCGAAAGGTGTCGCCTCCTCTCGTTCGGGGAACCGCCCGGTCGCCTCGCCGGTTGGTCGCACAGATCTACCCGAGGAGGTTCCGATGCCACGATTGCCGATCCTGACCGCCGCCGCCCTTCTGGGGCTGACCGTCACTGCCCATGCACAGGGCGAGATCGACCCCGACGGCGCAAACGATGCCGACAGCGAGGTCGTCACAGAGAGCAATGTCGCCGACAACGAGGTCGGCACGGCATGCGCGCTAGGCCAGCCCGAATGCGAGGCGACGGGCGATGCGGATGACGGCACGGTCGATCCCGATGCCGTCGAGCCCGTCGCTCCGCTGATGCGCGACGGCACGGATGATGGTGTCGACGAGTTGTTCGACTCTGTCCAGTAGGTCTGCGGCGCCGGAACCGTCCGGCCGACTCCACGTTGTTTTTCCGTTCAACACAGGAGTTTTTGACGATGTTCGTTCCGAAGCAGACCACCGCCCTCGCCATCGCCGCCCTGCTCGCCCTACCGCTGACCGGCCAGGCCTTCGCGCAGGACGAGATCGAGGATTGCGACCCGACGGTCGCGCAATGCGCCGATGTCGACAACAACGACAACGACGCCGACACGATCGACGATGATGAGAACGAGGCCGACGTCGACGGCGATGATGACGAAGGCGAGTCCGACGACAACGACGCGGACGAAACCTGATCGACCGCTCAAGCGCGCGGTCGTTCAATGACTGCGCGCCTCGCCCTTTGCGCAAGGTAGATTAGAGCCGCCCAAGCCAAGCTTACAATGGGCACCGCTGGAGGGTTAATGAACATCAAAAATGGTCCGTACAGCACAACCAACCAAGCACGGTAGAAAAACTGAAGAATTTCGCGTCCGACCACATCTTCCCCGCAAAGAGGATGCGGGATGATATCCAACGTCCAGTAACAGGCTGTCTCGATGCCGATCGGTCTCGGCGTGTCGTACCAGACGAAATCGGTATGATTGGGAAGCATCATGGAACAGGCAAAGCTCGCGAGCACGATCGCAAGCCATATGACTGACAACCAGAACATGATCCGTGAAGTCATCGGCGTTCCTCCCGTCCCCGGGCAGGCTAGAGCTCGACGATATCCGCGTCGACCTTCGTCTGTTCTCCATGCAGCCGGTCCTCGGACGGGCTGTCATAGACCAGCATCCAGGCCCGCTTGCCCGCCTCGCGCCAGCGCACCAGCCCCTCGGGATGGTCGACCTCGCCACGATAGGGCACATCGGCGACGTGATGCGCCTCACGCACCGCGGACCCTTCGGCCTTGAGCGCGTTCTTCCAGCGCAGGATCTCGGACGGCCCGTCGCCCGCCATCACCGTGCCGGTCAGCATCAAGAGGTCCTTGCCGTCGAAGGCGAGATCGCGGATGCCCTGCCCGTGCGTGTCGAAGACGTGCTTGGCGTAGCGCCGCTTGCCCTCGATCCGACGCGCCTTCAGCCAGCCCTTCTTCGTCACCTTCACCTGCAATTCCACGACGATCCCGAAATTGCGCAGCACCGGGCCGCGCAAGCCGAGATAGACCCGGTCGCCGCGCACCGCGATCCCCTCGATATCCAGCCCGTTCTCCTTCGACGGCAGATCGAGGAAAGGGCCGAGATGCCTGTCGCCGTCCAGCCAGTCCTTCAGCTTCGAGCCCTTCTTCGACAGCTTCAGGCAGGCCGCGCGGCGCTTGCGATGCTTGCGCACCGGCACCGGCTTGCCGTCGATCATCTTCAACGGCACCCGGCCCAGAAAAAAGCGGTTCGCATTGCGATAGACCTTCGAAATGCCCTTCAGGTCCCCCGATCCGCGCGTCAGCGAATGCGAGCCGACGATCCACAGCCAGCCATCGTCGGCGCACAGCCCCTCGATATCCATCTCGCCATCGGGCCCGGCGGGCAGGTCGAAGATCTCGCCGAGCGAGAAATGCTCGTGTCGGCCCCAGCCCTTCTTGGTCTTCAAGAGTCGGTCCACCCCCGCCGTCTCGTCGCAGCTCAGGAACAGGCCACCGGCGGCGCGGGTCGCGGTCGACAGATCCTTGTGGATCGGATCGCTGACATGGCCGAGCGCTTCGGGGTCGCGGAATTTCAGGGTGACGGTGTCGATCGGGCAGAGCAATTCGGGCATGGCGGTCCTCCTTCGATCAGGAACGCCCCCTGCCCCGACGCCGTTCCGCATCGCCATGTCGCTTCCCGGCTTTCCTCCTCCGCGCCAATGCGTATGGTGCGCCCCAGGTCAGGCGGAGCAGGCACATGAGCGACCCCCTCGTCATCTTCACCCCCTCGGGCAAGCGGGGGCGGTTCCCCGAAGGCACCAAGGTGCTCGACGCCGCGCGGCGGCTGGGCGTGGACCTCGACAGCGTCTGCGGCGGGCGCGGCATCTGCTCGAAATGCCAGGTGCAGCCGGCCTTCGGCGACTTCTCCAAGCATGGCGTCACCAGCACGCCCGATCACCTCAGCGACTGGAACGCGGTGGAGGAGCGCTACAAGTCCAAGCGCGGCATGATCGACGGGCGGCGGCTGGGCTGTCAGGCACAGATCACCGGCGACGTGGTCATTGACGTGCCGCCCGAAAGCCAGGTGCACAAGCAGGTCGTGCGCAAGTCGGCGGATGCGCGCGACATCGTCCTCGACCCCGCGACGCGGCTGCACCTGATCGAGGTGGCCGAGCCGGACATGCACGATCCCTCCGGCGATCTGGAGCGGGTGCGCGACGCGCTGGTCGCGCAATGGGGGATCGAGGGCGCGATGGCCGACCTCGCCGTGCTCGGCACGTTGCAACCCGCCCTGCGCAAGGGGAACTGGCGCGTCACCGTCGCCGTGCAGCACGGACCGGGCGCGCCGCGCATCCTGCAGGTCTGGCCGGGGCTCTACGAGGGGCACCTCTACGGGCTCGCCATCGACCTGGGCTCGACCACCGTGGCGGGGCATCTTTGCGAGCTCGACACCGGCCGCGTCGTCGCCTCCGCCGGGATCATGAACCCGCAGATCCGCTTCGGCGAGGACCTGATGAGCCGGGTCAGCTATTCGATGATGAACCCCGGCGGTGCGGCGGAGATGACCGCCGCCGTACGCGACGCGCTGCGCACGCTGGCGGCGGAGGTCGCGGGCGAGGCGGGGATCGAGGCGGGCCAGATCATGGAGGCGGTCTTCGTCGCCAATCCGGTCATGCACCACCTGCTGCTCGGCATCGACCCGGTGGAGCTGGGCCAGGCGCCCTTCGCGCTCGCCACTTCGTCTTCGCTCTACCTCGCAGCGCGCGACCTCGACCTCGGCATCCATCCCGGCGCGCAGGTCTATGTCCTGCCCTGCATCGCGGGCCATGTCGGCGCGGACGCGGCGGCGGTCGCGCTCTCCGAAGCGCCCGAACGGTCCGAGGACCTGGTGCTGATCGTCGATGTCGGCACCAATGCGGAGATCCTGCTGGGCAATCGCGATAAGGTGCTCGCCTGTTCCTCCCCGACCGGGCCCGCCTTCGAGGGCGCGCAGATCAGCGCGGGCCAGCGTGCCGCCCCCGGTGCCATCGAGCGGGTGGAGATCGACCCCGCGACCAAGCTGCCCCGCTTCCGCGTCATCGGCTCCGAACTGTGGTCCAACGATCCCGGTTTCGCCGAGGAGGTGCCGCGCATCACCGGCATCTGCGGCTCCGGCATCATCGAGGCGATCGCCGAGATGCGCATGGCCGGGCTGGTGGACGCGAACGGCCTGATCGGCTCGGCCGAGCAGACCGGCAGCGACCGTATCGAGCCCGACGGCCGCACCCATGCCTATGTCCTGCATCCCGGCGACGAGACCACGCCGCGCATCGCCGTCACCAATGGCGACGTGCGCGCGATCCAGCTCGCCAAGGCCGCGCTCTACGCGGGTGCGCGGCTGTTGATGGACCAGATCGGCGTGGACGAGGTCGACCGCGTCGTGCTGGCCGGGGCCTTCGGCGCGCATATCAGCCCCAAGCACGCGATGGTGCTGGGCATGATCCCCGATTGCGATGTCGAGAAGGTGACGAGCGCTGGCAACGCCGCGGGCACCGGCGCACGCATCGCGCTGCTCAACCGCGCCTCCCGGTCCGAGA
This sequence comes from Roseobacter sp. HKCCA0434, assembly GCF_032464675.1. Lineage (NCBI taxonomy): Bacteria > Pseudomonadati > Pseudomonadota > Alphaproteobacteria > Rhodobacterales > Roseobacteraceae > Roseobacter > Roseobacter sp. HKCCA0434. The sequence goes on along the minus strand of NZ_JAWDKL010000006.1, from coordinate 24,031 downwards.
TCGAGCACACTGTCGGCGAGATCCAGAAGGTCGAGACGGCGATCGAGCCCCGCTTCCAGGAGCATTTCGTCGCCGCCTCCAACATCCCGCACGCGACCGCGCCCTACACCAAACTGCGCGCAGACACGTCCCTGCCCGATGTCAGCTTCAACACCGGGGGCGAGAAGGAGGGCCGCAGGCGTCGCCGCCGGGGCTGAGCCTCAGGCCGCCTGCTCGATCTCTCGCCGCAGGATATGCCGGTAGAGCCCGATCCCGAGCCGCGACAGCTGCCCGGACTGCTCGTCGCCGTCCAGCTCGCCGAAGCCGCGAATGTTGCGATCCTCCCGCGCGATGCGGAAACCCGCGCCGATGCCCGAAATCTCGCGGAAGGACCGCAGGCGGCGCACCGCCTCGTCCGGCTCCTCCGCGTCGAGCTCCGCTTCCGTCATCAGCAGCATATGCGCCTGCTCCGCCCCGCGCCCGATCCGCCCGCGCAGCTGGTGCAGCTGCGCCAGCCCGAACATCTCCGCCCCCCAGACGATCATCGTGTTGGCGCGCGGGTTGTGCATCCCGCTCTCGATGATGGCGGTGGAGATCAGCACCGGCACCTCGCCGCGCGTGAAGCGCAGCATCCGCGCCTCCAGCTCCGCCTCCGACAGCTGCCCGTGGGCGAGCACGGCTTCCGTCCCGTCCTTGGCCAGATCCTCCGCGATCCGCTCCGCCCCCGCGATGCGCGGGCAGACGATATAGACCTGCCCGCCCCGCTCCACCTCCCGCGCCAGCGCGCGGCGCAGGACATTCGCGTCGAGCGGTCCGATCTCCGTCTCCACCGGCTTGCGCGCGGCGGGCGGCGTCGCGACGACCGACACGTCGAGCAGCCCGACCTCTGCCGCCGCCAGCGAGCGCGGGATCGGCGTCGCCGTCATGCGCAGCACATGCGCGCCGGGCGACAGGTCGTGCAGCGCCAGCTTCTGCTGTCGCCCGAATTTCTGTTCCTCGTCGATCACGACCAGCGCGAGATCAGCGAAGCTCACGTCCTCCGACAGCACGGCCTGCGTGGCGACGACCACCTGCGCCTCGCCCCCGGCGATCGCGGCCAGCACCGCGTCGCGCTCGCCCGAGGGTGTCAGCCGCGACAGCTCGGCACAGGCGATCCCCAGCGGTCCGAACCGCGCGCGCACCTCCTCGACATGCTGGCGGGCCAGCACCGTCGTCGGCGCCACGATCACCGCCTGATATCCGGCGAGTGCCGCGACGGCGAGCGCGCGCATCGAAACCTCGGTCTTGCCGAAGCCCACGTCGCCGATCAGCAGCCGGTCCATCGGCACGTCGCGCGCGAGGTCCGCGCGCACCGCCTCGATGGCGCGCGCCTGATCCTCGGTCGCTTCGTACCCGAACCCCTCGCAAAACGTGGCATAGTCCTCCGCCCCGCAGTCGAGCTTGCGCGCCGTGTGCGCCTGCCGCGCGCGCACCTCCTTCAGCAGCTCGCCCGCGCTGCGCTTCAGCTCCGTCACCATCTCGTCGCGCGCCTCGGTCCAGTCATCGGTCTTGAGCCGGTCCAGCGTCACATCGTCCGCGGGCGCGCCATAGGGCCAGAAATCCTGCCCCTGCTCGGCCGGCAGCATCAGCTTGCCCCCGTTGCGATAGACGAAGGCGGTCAGCTCCTGCCGCTCATCGCCCAGCTCGACCGTCTCGGTCCCCTCGTAACGGGCGAGACCGTGCTCGAAATGCACGACAGCGTCGCCGGGGCGCAGCTGATCCTCGCCGAACAGAAGCTCGCGATCGCGGTCGCTGAAACGGGGGGTGGTCATGGTCGGGAACTCCGAAGGAATACTCTGCCCGTTCAACGCGGCAGGACCGTCCGGGTTCAGCCGCAATCGCCGACCGATCGTCGCATGCAAAACGGCCCGCCGGGTGGGGCGGGCCGTTCGTTTCGTCTCAGGACCGGATCACTCGATATCGGCGGTGCCGACCAGTTCCCAGCCGCCATCCGAGATGCGCGAGATGAAGATCTCCTCCGCGCCCGAATGGTCGCCCGGACCCATCTGCATGCGGTTGCCCGCGATCTGGTCCTCGTAGTCCAGCGTCTCCATCGCGGCGGTGAAGCTTTCGAGCGTCAGGTCCGGCCCCGCTTCCTCCAGCGCCATGACGAGCGCGTGGGCGGCGGACCGGCCCAAGAGCGCGCCGGTGCCCGGAAACTCGCCCGTCCGCTCCTGCATGGTGGCGACCCAGGCGGCGACCTCCTCGTTGTCCATCCGGGCCTCCAGATCCTGCCAGCCCGCACCGGCATAGAGCCCGTCGGTCACGCCGCCCGGCACCTTGGCCACCGCGGTGTGGAACCCGGCGGAGGAGACCAGGAACTTCACATCCTCCCATCCCATCTGCTTGGCCGTCGCCACCACGGTGATCGTGGGCCGGATCGTCAGTGCGACGGTGATCAGCTCGCAGCCCGCGTCGCGCAGCCGCGCCAGCGCGCCGGTGAAGTCGCTCTCGTCGGGGCGGTGCGTGGTCTCGGTGACATATTCGACGCCATCGGTATCGGCAGCCTCGTCGACGGTCGCCTCGTGGATCTCCTCCCCGAAATCGGAGGGGATGTACATCGAGCAGACCTGGCTGACGCCCTCCTCCTCGATGATGTAGCCCGCCGCCGCGCGCACCGCGTCGTAGTAGGAGGCGGTGGCCGCGTAACGCAGCTCCTCCGGCCCTTCGAGCATCTGGCGCGCCGCCGTCAGCGGAAAGACGCTGGGCACGTTGTTGGGGTCCATCACCCGGAAGGCCGCGAGGTTGTGCGGCGTGCCGAGGCTCAGCAGCATCGCGAACACCTCGTCGCGATTGACGAGCTTGTTGGCCGCCTGCGCCGCGCGCGGCACCTGGTAGCCGTGATCCTCGACCACGTAGCGGATCTGGCGGCCATGCACGCCGCCCGCCGCGTTCACTTCCTCGAACACCTGGTTCGCCGCCTCGACCGCCGGGACGGAGAAGGCCGCGAAGCCGCCCGACAGGTCGTGGAAGCCGCCGATGACGATCTCGTCATCCGTGACGCCGCGGGTCTGGGCGCTGGCCGCGCCCGCGATCAGGGTCGTGGCCGCGAGGGCCGTGAGCAGTCTCTTCATGTCTTTCCTCCCTTGGAAACATCGCGGGCTTGCCGCCCGTCCTTGCCCGCCAGCTTACCGCGCCACGCGCGCTCCGCCAGCTTCTTCTTCGTCGAAATATCCCGGGGGAGAGGGCCGCGAAGGCCCTCGGGGGCAGCGCCCCCGCCCCGGTCTCAATACATCTCCTCGATCAGCCCCGCGTGCTTCTTCTCCACGAAGGCCCGCTTGAGTTTCATCGTCGGGGTCAGCTCGTCATCCTCCGCTGTCAGCAACACGTCGATCAGGCGGAAATACTTGATCTGCTCGACCTGGGCGAAGTCCTTGTTGACCTCCTGCACCACGCCGTCGATCAGCTCCACCACCTCCGGCGCGCGGGTCAGCGAGGCGAAGTCCGAGAACGGCACCTGCCGGTCCTGCGCGAACTTCTCCACGTTCTCCTGGTCGATCATGATAAGCACCGTCAAATACTTGCGCCGGTCGCCGATCACCACGGCGTCGGAGACGTAGGGCGAGAATTTCAACCGACTCTCGATCTCCGCCGGGGTGATGTTCTTGCCGCCCGCGGTGATGATGATGTCCTTGACCCGCCCCGTGATCGTCAGCGCGCCATCGTTGCCGATCCGGCCCACGTCGCCCGTGTGCAGCCAGCCGTCGCGGATGTCCTCCGCCGTCTTCTCCGGCTTCTTCCAGTAGCCCTTGAAGACGTTGGGCCCCTTCACGCAGATCTCGCCATTCTCGGCGATGCGCAACTCGGTGCCGGGCAGCTTCGGCCCCACCGTGCCGATGCGGTTGTCGCCGATCATGTTGACCGAGGCCACGCCCGAGGTCTCCGTCATGCCGTAGCCTTCGAGCAGCGTGACGCCGAGCGCGCCGTACCAGCGAATGAGCTCGGGCGAGATCGGCGCCGCCCCGGTGGTGGAACGCCGGTTGCGGTCCATGCCGATCATCTGCCGGATGTTGCGCAACACCGTCGCGTTCCAGAACCAGTGGAACGGCGCGCTCTCGCCCGCCAGCTTCGCCGCCCCGCTCGCCAGCGCCTTGTCGAACGCCCACCTGCCCAGCGGCGTGCCTTCGGACCGCAGGATCATCACCCGCGAATAGATCTTCTCCCACAATCGCGGCACGGCGGTGAAGATATGCGGGCTGACCTCGCGCAGATTGTCGAACACCGTGTCGGGGCTCTCCGCGAAATTCACGGTCGACCCCACCGCGATGGGATATTCCACCGACACGATCCGCTCCAGCACGTGACACAGCGGCAGGAAGCACAGCTGCTCGTCGCGCGCGTCCACGGTCAGCACCTGCTGGCCCGCCCACATCTGGAACAGCATGTTCTCGTGAGAGATCATGGCCCCCTTGGGCGGCCCGGTGGTGCCGGAGGTGTAGATCAGCATCCGCGTATCGCCCGGCTCGGACTTCGCGATCTCCGTCTCGAAGCGGCGCGGGCCGTCCTCGGCCTTCTCCCCGATCTCGTAGAGATCCGACAGGAACATCACCTTCGGATGCGAGAAGTCGCGCAGCCCCTTGGGATCGAACACGATGACCTTGAGCAGCGTCGGAACCCGGTCCTGCACCTCGAGATACTTGTCGAGCTGCTCGTCATTTTCGACGAACAGGAAGGCCGAGCCGCTGTCGTTGACGAGATATTCCAGCTGGCTGGCGCTGTCGGTTGTATAGACGCCGGACGGGATGCCCCCCACCGCCGCGATCCCCAGATCGCAGTAGAGCCATTCCTTGTTGTCCTCGCTGAGGATCGAGACCGGCGTGCCGCGCGTCAGTCCCAGTTCCACCAGCCCCAGGCCGATGGCCCGTGCGCGGTCGTACCAGTCGGCCCAGGAATAGGCCTGCCAGATGCCGTAATCCTTCTCCCGATGCGCGGTCGCGCGGCCCCGCTCCGCGCATTTCGCGGCCCAGAGCTTCACCACCGTGTCATGCCCGTCAAAGGTCACGGGGCTGGGCGGCGCCAGATCGTCCATGTGGTCTTTCATCCCTGCCCCCTCCCGCGTCGTCTGACATTATGCGGCGCTACCGGATCGTCGAGATTGTCGATCGCCTTCTCCGGCACATCGAGCGCCGCACCGAAAAGGAGGTACAGCGTGGAGGCGAATGGCAGCATGACCGCGACCCAAAACAAATCCTGCTGAGCGAGCCACTCACCATATTGCGCGAGGATGATCACGCCGCCTGCGACGAAGGGCACGACCAGAACCGAAACACGGAACAGGAAAGTCAGGCCGTGACGACGCGTGGCCGAGCCGTACCGCATCATGCTGCGGCTACCGTGTATTCGCGCCATGCGATCACTGCTGCGTCCCGCGTCGCGAACCCAGCGATAGGGCGTCCAGATCGACGAGCCGCTCATTCCCCCTCCCCCTCTTCCTCGCGCCGGTGAACCCAGAACAGCACCAGAGCCAGCGCGAAGGTCACGACTGAGGTGGTGATGCGGAACCCATGCGTCTCGGCCGTCAGGCTGAGGAAGAAGCCGATGGCGATCAGGGCCATCAGGATCTTCTGGCGCAGGCTCACGTTCAGCATCCCGCTCACCTCCACGTCTTCTTGCGCTTCCAGCGCTTCTGCTCGCGCGGGCCGTCCGCGTGGCCGCCGCCGAGGTAGAATTCTTGGATGTCCTGGCTCGCCAGCAGCTTCGACGCCTCGCCCGCCATCACGATGCGCCCGATCTCCAGCACGTAGCCATAGTCGGCGGTGTTGAGCGCGATCTGCGCGTTCTGCTCGACCAGCAGCATGGTCACGCCCTGCTCCTCGTTCAGCCGCCGCACGATGCCGAAGATTTCCTGCACCAGCAGCGGCGACAGGCCCAGCGACGGCTCGTCGAGCAGCATGAGCTTCGGTCGCGCCATCAGCCCCCGCCCGATGGCGAGCATCTGCTGCTGACCGCCCGAGAGGGTCCCAGCCTGCTGCGCCCGCCGTTCCTTCAGGATCGGGAAGTACTGGTAGCACATCTCGATATCGTCCCCGATCTCCCGGTCGCGGCGGGTATAGGCGCCCAGCCGCAGGTTCTCCTCGACACTGAGGAACGGGAATACCTCGCGCCCTTCGGGGACATGGGCCATGCCGCGCTTGACCATCTCGTCGGGCTCCGCCCCGTGGGCGCGCTCGCCGAGGAAGGTGACGGAGCCCTTCTCGGGGTCGAGCGCACCCGAAACGGTCTTCATCAGCGTGGTCTTGCCCGCCCCGTTCGCGCCGAGGATCGTGACGATCTTGCCCTCGGGCACGTCGATGGACACGCCGCGCAGCGCCATGATCGGCCCGTAGAACGTCTCCACGTTGCGGACTTCTAGGACGTTTGTGGTGGCGGCGTCTTTCATGGCATTTGCTCCGAAGCGGGAAGGACGGTGCTCGCGCCGCGGGGTGGGCAGAATGCCCGCCCCGGGGGGGCGGTGCGGGCATCGTCCGGCGTGCCGCCGGACGGACGGTCGCACCCGATCCTCATGCCGCCGTCCCCAGATAGGCCTCGATTACACGCGGATCGCTCTGCACCTCGGCACTGGTCCCCAGCGCCAGCGGGCGGCCCTCGACCACCGCCAGCACCCGGTCCGACACGGCGGAGACGAGGCTCATGTCATGCTCGACCATCAGCACTGTCAGGCCCAGGTCCTTCTTCATGTCCTCGATCCAGAAGGCCATGTCCGCCGTCTCCTCCACCGACAGGCCCGAGGCGGGCTCGTCGAGCAGGATCAGCCGCGGGTCGCAGGACAGCGCGCGGGCGATCTCCGCCACCTTGCGCACGCCGTAGGGCAGGCCCGCGATCATCTTGTCGCGATAGGCGGCGAGGTCGAGGAAGTCGATCACCTCCTCCACCGCGCGCCGCGCCTCCCGCTCGTTCGCCCGGGTGCGCGGCAGGTGCAGCACGTCCTCGATCCAGGTCGCGCGCCGCTTGGTATGCGCGCCCACCAGCAGGTTCTGCAGCACCGTCGAATGATCGAACAGCTCGATATTCTGGAAGGTCCGCGCGATCCCCAGCTCGGCGATGTGATGCGCAGGGGTAGAAGTTATGTCCTCCCCGTCGAAGACGATCCGCCCCCCGGTGGGCTGGTAGAAGCGCGAGATCAGGTTGAAGATCGTCGACTTGCCCGCCCCGTTCGGCCCGACGATGGTGAAGACCTCGCCCGGCTCCACGTCGAAGGACACGCCGTCCACGGCCTTCACCCCGCCGAAATTGATCGAGAGGTCCGAGACGCTCAGGAGGCTCATCGCATCCGCTCCGTCTTGAGGTAGGTCTTGGAGCGGCGGAACATGTCGCGCCGCGCCAGCGGGAACAGCTGCCACTGGGTCTTGAGCTTCATGTAGAAGCCGTAGAGCCCCAGCGGCTCGTAGATCACGATGGCGATGATGATCGCGGCAAAGACCGTGGTGTCGAGGCCGGGATAGGCCGAGATGTCGATGCCCGCATTGGCCTGCAGGAAGTCGCGCACGATGGCGATGAACTGCGGCAGCAGCCCCACCACGATCGCGCCGAAGAACGCCCCATGGATCGACCCCAGCCCGCCGATCACTACCAGCAGAACCAGGTTGATCGACAAGAGGATCAGGAAACTCTCGTAATTCACGATCTGCACGAAATGCGCGTAGAGCGCGCCCGCCAGCCCCGTCACCGCGCAGGACAGGCCGAAGGCCAGCGCCTTCGTCCGCGTCACGTTCACCCCCAGCGCGCGGGCCGACACCTCGCTGTCGCGCACGGCGAGGAACGACCGCCCGGTGGCCGAGCGCAACAGGTTCGCATAGCCCAGCGTCACCAGCACGACGACGGCGAGGCACATCCAGTAGAACGCCCGCGGCGCGCCGTAGCGGTCGATGCTGAGGCCGAAGAACTCGATCACCGGGGCGAAGACGCCCATGACCCCGCCGGTGAAGGGCTCCGCGATGATCGCGATATCTTCGACGATCACCGACAGCGCCAGCGTCGCGATGGCCAGGTAGATCCCCGACAAACGCAGGATCGGCAGCGCGATCACCGCCCCCACCACCCCGGTGAAGATCGCCGCCAGCGGCAGCGCGATCAGGAAGTTCAGCCCCTGCTCCATGAACCACAGGTTCGAGAACGCCCCCATCGCCATGAAGGCGGCATGGCCGAGGCTCACCTGCCCGGTATGCCCGGCAAGGATCATCAGCCCCATCCCCGCCACGCAGTAGATCAGCACCAGCGTGATCTCGCCCACCAGGTACTCGCTCAGCACGAAGGGAAGCAGGATCATCACCGCCAGCAGCACCGCGTATTTCGCCAGCCGCCGACCGTCCTCGAACAGGCGGATATCCTCGTCATAGGATTTCTTGAAATGCACCCGCATGATCTCAGACCTTCTTCTGCGCGATCTGCGCGAACAGCCCGCCCGGCCGCAGGATCAGCACCAGCAGCATCAGCGCGTAGGGCGCGATCTGGGCCGAGCCCGAGGGCGCGTAGCGGCCCGCAACCTGCTCGACCACGCCGATCAGGAGCCCCCCCAACAATGCCCCCGGCAGACTGCCGAAACCGCCGATCACCGCCGCGGCGAAGGCCTTGATGCCGAAGATCAGACCGACGGCCGGCTCCACCGCGCCCTTGGCGGCGAAAAGAACGCCCGCGATGGCCGACACCACGCCCGACAGCCCCCAGACGATCGAGTTCACCCGCTTGACCGGAATGCCCATGTAATAGGCCGCGATCTGGTTCTGCGAGCTCGCCTGCATCGCCACGCCCAGCCGCGTCCGCCCGAAGAACAGCCACAGACCGAAGGTCAGCGCGCAGGTCGCGAGGATGATGATCAGGTCCGCCACCGGCAGCGACAGCGCCCCCAGATACAGGATCTCGCCCGCGAACGGGGTCTCCAGGCTCGTCGGCTCGAACCCGAAGAAGGTCCCCGCCAGGAACCGCAGAATGAAGCCCAGCGCGATGGTCAGGATCACCATCGCGAATTGCGGCTGGCCGAAGATCGCGCGCAGCACGAACCGGTCGAGCGCATAGGAAAACGCGCCGAGGCAAAGGGCCGCGGCGACCATCCCCACCAGGAACGGCAGGTCCGCATTGGCCGTGTTGATGAAGGCGATGCCGAGGAACGCGCCCAGCATCAGGAAATCGCCCTGCGCGAAGTTCACGGCCTCGGATGCCTTGTAGATCAGCACGAAGCCCAGCGCGACCAGACCGTAGATACAGCCGTTCGCAATACCGCCGATAAGCAGTTGCAGCAGGTCCATCCTGCACGTCCTCCCTTGCGGGGCCGGGTCGTTGATCGCCCGATCCTCCGTTACGGGATCAGCATGACGGCTGTGCGCGGTAATGCAAGTGCGCTCGCCCGTCCCGGCACAACCTGACGTGGCGGAATGTTCGCGCGAACATTCCATGCCGCGCGTCGCTGGACCCGGCGCGGTCACCGCCCTATACGTTGCGTCATCCCACGAAGTCGCGCTTGGCACGAGCATGTCATGCGAGGCCCGCACCTCGAACTGCAGGAGCACGCCAATGTCCGTCCGCACCGAGATCAAGGCGGTCACCGACCGCATCGTCGAGCGATCCAAACCGCTTCGGGAGCCTTATCTCGACCGCATGCGCCGCGCCGCCGACCAAGGCCCGCACCGCAACGTGCTGTCCTGCGGGAACATGGCGCATGTGACGGCGGGCTGCGGCCCGCAGGACAAGGAGACGCTCAGCTTCACGCCGTCCGCCAATATCGGGATCATCACCGCCTATAACGACATGCTCTCGGCGCATAAGCCTTACGAGAGCTATCCGCACATGATCCGCGAGACGGCGCGCGCCGCCGGCGCCGCGGCGCAGGTCGCGGGCGGCGTGCCCGCCATGTGCGACGGCGTCACCCAGGGCCAGCCGGGGATGGAACTCAGCCTCTTCTCGCGCGACGTGATCGCGCTCGCCGCGGGTGTCGGCCTCAGCCACAATGCCTATGACGCGGCGATGTTCCTCGGCATCTGCGACAAGATCGTGCCGGGCCTCGTCATCGCGGCGGCCACCTTCGGGCACATCCCCGCGGTCTTCGTGCCCGCCGGTCCCATGCCATCCGGCCTGCCCAATGACGAGAAGGCCGCGACCCGCCAGAAATACGCCAAGGGCGAGATCGGCCGCGACGAGCTTCTGAAGGCCGAGATGGCCTCCTACCACTCGCCCGGCACCTGCACCTTCTACGGCACGGCCAACACCAACCAGATGCTGATGGAGTTCATGGGTCTGCACCTGCCCGGCGCCAGCTTCGTCAATCCCGGCACCGAGCTGCGCGACGCGCTGACGCAAGCGGCCACCCGCCGTGCGCTGCAGATCACCGCCGCGGGCAACGAGTTCACCCCGGCGGGCGAGGTGCTGGACGAACGCGCCTTCGTCAACGGCATGGTCGGTCTGCACGCGACGGGCGGCTCCACCAACCTGATCCTGCACCTCGTCGCGATGGCGCGCGCCGCGGGCATCGCCATCACCTGGGAGGACATGAGCGATCTCTCCTCCGTCACGCCCTCGCTCGCCAAGGTCTATCCCAACGGCCTCGCCGACGTGAACCAGTTCCACGCGGCGGGCGGGCTGCAATTCCTGATCCGCGAGCTGCTGGACGAGGGCCTCTTGCACGAGGACGTGCGCACCATCGCGGGCGAGGGCCTGCGCCACTACACGCGAGAGCCCAAGGTGATCGGCGGCGAGCTGACATGGGAGGAGGCGCCGAAGGCCAGCGGCAACGACATGATCGTCCGGCCCGCGTCGAACCCGTTCCAGAAGACCGGCGGCCTCACGCTTCTGACCGGCAATCTCGGCACCGCGGTCATCAAGACCTCCGCCGTGAAGCCCGAGCGCCGGGTGATCGAGGCCCCCGCGGCCGTGTTCCACGACCAGGAGGCCGTGAAGGCCGCGTTCAAGGCGGGCGATCTCGACCGCGACGTCGTGGTCGTCGTCCGCTTTCAGGGCCCGCAGGCCAACGGAATGCCCGAGCTGCACTCCCTCACCCCGCCGCTGGGCGTGCTTCAGGACAAGGGCTTCAAGGTCGCGCTCGTCACCGATGGCCGCATGTCGGGGGCGAGCGGCAAGGTGCCCGCCGCCATCCACCTGTCGCCCGAGGCCGCCGATGGCGGCCCCATTGCCAAGATCCGCGACGGCGACATCGTCCGCGTCGACGGCGAAACCGGAGAGCTGATCGTGAAGGCCGAGGGCTTCGACGCGCGCGAGGCGGTGACCGCGGACCTCTCCGCCAACGGTTTCGGCATCGGGCGCGAGCTCTTCGAGGCGTTCCGCCGCAATGTCGGCCCCGCCGCCGGCGGCGCGAGCGTGCTGCATCCCGAGCCGGTCGAGATCCCGACCGCCGCCGAGTGAGATCAGAGGTCCCGCCGCCTCCGGCGGGGATATTTCTAGGAAGTGAAAGGAGGGCCGTCATGAGCCTGTCCACTCTGGAGCTGGCGCGCCGTGCGCCGATGATCCCCGTCATCGTGATCGAGGAGATCGACCACGCCGTCCCGCTGGCCCGCGCGCTGGTCGCTGGCGGCATCGACGTGCTGGAGGTGACGCTGCGCACCCCCGTCGCGCTGGAAGCGATCCGCCGCATCGCGGGCGAGGTCGAGGGCGCGGTGGTCGGCGCGGGCACCCTGCGCACGGCGCGCGACGTCGAGGACTGCATCGAAGCGGGCTGCGCCTTCGGCGTCTCCCCCGGCGCGCCCGCATCCCTGATGGACGCGGTGGCCGAGCGGGTCTTTCCCTTCTTGCCCGGCTGCAACACCCCGACCGAGGCCATGACGCTGGCCGAACGGGGCCACGAGGTGCTGAAGTTCTTCCCCGCCTCCGCCGCGGGCGGCGTGCCGATGCTCAAGGCGCTGGCGAGCCCCCTGCCCGATATCGCCTTCTGTCCCACCGGGGGCGTCAGCCTGTCCAACGCGCGCGACTATCTCGACCTGCCCAACGTGGTGACGGTCGGCGGCTCCTGGGTCGCGCCGGTCGACAAGATGCGCGCGGGCGACTGGGCCGGGATCGAGGCGCTGGCCTGCGAGACGGCGCAGACCCTCGCATGAGGCACGCCGTCGTCACCGGCGGCGCGAAGGGGATCGGCCTCGGCGTGGTGCAGCACCTCGCCGCGACCGGCTGGCGCGTCGCGGCGCTCGACATCGACGGCGACGCGCTGGAGGAGATGGCGGGCGACGCCGTGCTGCCGATCGGCTGCGACACCTCGGACGAGGACGCGGTCGCGGCGGCCTTCGCCCGCATCGCCGACAGCTTCGGCGACCAACTTCACCTGCTCGTCAACAATGCCGGGATCTCCGACCCCGTCTCCGGCCCGCTGGAGGATCTGAGCCTCGCCGACTGGCGGCGCTGGCAGGACGCGCATGTCACCTCCGCCTTCCTCGCCACCCGCGCGGCGGTCCCGTTTCTGCGCCGGGCACGCGGCAGCATCGTCAACATCGCCTCAACCCGCGCCGTGATGGCCGAGCCCGATTGCGAGGCCTACGGCACCGCCAAGGGCGCGCTTTTGGGCTTCACCCGCTCCGCCGCGATCTCGCTGGGGCCCGAGATCCGGGTCAACTCGCTGCTGCCCGGCTGGATCGAGGTGGGCGCCTTGCGTCCCGGCGGCGAGGCCGAGGAGCTGCGCGCGGTCGACCACGCCCAGCACCCGGCGGGCCGCGTGGGCCGCGCTGCCGACATCGCCGCGGCGATTGACTACCTCGCCTCGGACGGCGCGGGATTCGTCACGGGCCAGGACTTCGCCATCGACGGCGGCATGACCCGCAAGATGATCTATGCGGAATAGCTGGTAGGCCCGGCAGGACTTGAACCCGCAACCAAAGCGTTATGAGCGCTCTGCTCTAACCAATTGAGCTACAGGCCCTGAGCGCGCCAAGCGATAGCAGACCTTCGCGTGGGGTCAAGGAGGTCTGAATGACCCGGTGCCGTCGTCTTGCGATACAGGTCGCCCTGCCGATCCTCATTCTGGTCTTCTTCACCGCGTGGCCGTGGGGCGACCGGTTCGGCCTCCTGTTCGCGGCCTTCATGGCCGGCGGGTTCGCGCCCGGCATCGTGGACCTGTTGGCAACCCGGAGCCCGAGGTCCCGCGCGATCCGGCCGCTCACGCTGATTGAGGCGATCCGCTGCGCCGCACCGGGTCTCGCCATTCTTCATCTCGCGGCGCTCTGCATCGCGCTCACGTCCGGGGCCTCGACCTCGACCATAGCGATTTTGCCACTCGTATTCCTGCTCACCTTGGTGGCGTCGATGCTCGGCTTGCGTCTGGGCGAGCGACCGGCCATCTTCCCCCGGCACCTGCCGCAGAAAGACGACGCATGACAGACCCTGCCCCCGACCGCCCCCGCACCCCCTATCTCGGAACCTACCTGCTATGGCTCGTCGGCACCCTCGTCGCGCTGACCTTGCTGGAATTCCTGCTCGCCGCCCTCGTCGATTTCGGCATCCCGCCGGGCGTCACCGCGATCATCCCGGCGATGGTCGCGGCCAACCAGGTGGGCGACCGCTGGGGGCGCGAGCGCGGCGTGCCGACGCCCTCTGAGGCGTGGCGCTGGGCCATCGTCGCCGCCATCGCCTTCCTCGCGATGCAGCTGCTGCTGGCCCCGCTCGCCATCCTCGCGCTCGGCCTGCCGATGGACGGGACGCTCGCCGTGATCCTCGTCATGACGCTCGCGCTCTTCACCGCCGCGGTCATCTTCGTGAATCGGTTCTTCATGCCTCAGGCGGCCCGCCGGGCGGTCGCGAAGGGCTGAGGCCGCAGCCGCGATGGACAGGCTCCCGCACCACCGCTAAACGGGGCGCAACCGATCCCGGCACGAGGGCCTTTTCCCATGAGCAAACTCACCTACGCCGCCGCCGGCGTCGACATCGACGCGGGCAACGATCTGGTCGAGCGGATCAAGCCCGCCGCCAAGGCCACGAACCGCGCGGGCGTCATGGCCGGGCTCGGCGGTTTCGGCGGGCTGTTCGACCTCAAGGCCGCGGGCTACGAGGACCCGATCCTCGTCGCCGCGACCGACGGGGTGGGCACCAAGCTCAGGATCGCCATCGACACCGGCCGCGTCGATCACGTCGGCATCGACCTCGTCGCCATGTGCGTGAACGACCTGATCTGCCAAGGGGCGGAGCCACTGTTCTTCCTCGACTATTTCGCCACCGGCAAGCTCGACGTCGACAGCGCCGCGCGCGTGGTCGAGGGCATCGCCGAGGGCTGCCGCCTGTCGGGCTGTGCGCTGATCGGCGGCGAGACGGCCGAGATGCCGGGCATGTACGAGGGCAATGATTTCGACCTCGCCGGCTTCGCCGTCGGCGCGATGGAGCGAGGCACCGCCCTGCCCGCAGGCGTGACCACCGGCGACGTCCTGATCGGCCTGCCCTCCTCGGGCGTCCATTCCAACGGCTACAGCCTCGTGCGCCGCATCGTGGCCGAAAGCGGCCTGGGCTGGGACGCGGAATTCGAAGGCGGCACGCTGGGCGACGCGCTGCTCGCCCCCACCCGCCTCTATGTCCGGCAGGCGCTCGCCGCGATCCGCGCGGGCGGGGTGCACGGGCTTGCGCACATCACCGGCGGCGGGCTGACCGAGAACCTGCCCCGCGCCCTGCCCGACGGCTGCGGGGCCGAGGTCGATCTCGACGCGATCGCCTTGCCCCCGATTCTCGACTGGCTCATCGGCCAGGCCGATCTCGACGAGGGCGAGGCGCTCAAGACCTTCAACTGCGGCATCGGCATGATCCTGATCGTCGCCGCCGACGCCGCCGACACCGTCACCGCCGCGCTGACCGAGGCGGGCGAGGCCCCCGTGCGCCTCGGCTCCGTCGTCGCGGGCGAGGGCGTCGCCTATTCGGGCAGCCTGCGGTGAAGCGCGTCGCGATCCTGATCTCGGGCAGCGGCTCCAACATGGTCCGCCTGGTCGAGGAGATGCAGGACGGCCGCATCGACGGGCGACCCGTTCTCGTCCTCTCCAATGTCGAGGGCGCCCCCGGCCTGCGCAAGGCCGAGGCGCGCGGCGTGCCCACCGCCACCGTCCCCCATGCCGACTATCCCGACCGCGCCGGGTTCGAGGGCGCGATACAGACCGTGCTGGAGCGCGCCGAGGTCGACCTCATCTGCCTCGCAGGCTTCATGCGCATCCTCTCGCCCGAGTTCGTCGCGAAATGGGAGGGGCGCCTCCTCAACATCCACCCCTCGCTGCTGCCGCTCTTCAAGGGGCTGCACACGCACCGTCAGGCGCTGGAGGCGGGCGTCGCGGTGCATGGCTGCACGGTCCACGGCGTGACCGCCGCCCTCGACGACGGCCCGATCCTCGGCCAGGCCGTGGTGCCGGTGAAGCCCGAGGACACCGAGGCCGACCTCGCCGCGCGCGTCCTCAAGCAGGAGCACAAGCTCTACCCCGCCGTCCTCGCAGCCCTGTGCCGCGGGGACATGCCGAAGGTGGCGCTGCTGACCTGATCGGTCGCTCGCGGCGGGAAGGTCGGCCTCAAACGCCCCGCAACCGCTTGCGATTGTACCGCACACGCCCCGCGAGGGTAGACAGCGCGCCTCCCATGCGTATCTATCCCCCCGAACCCCGCGACGTGGCGTCGTGGGCCGGATCGAGAGGAGAATTCCATGGTCAAGGTCGCCATCAACGGCTTCGGTCGCATCGGGCGCAACGTGCTGCGCGGCATCATCGAGAGCGGGCGCACCGACATCCAGGTCGTCGCCATCAACGATCTAGGCCCCGTGGAGACCAACGCCCACCTCCTGCGCTATGACAGCGTCCACGGCCGCTTCCCGGCGGAGGTGAAGGTCGACGGCGACACGATCGACGTCGGCCAGGGCCCGATCAAGGTGACGGCGGAGCGTGATCCCAAGGCCCTGCCCTGGGACGGCGTCGACGTGGCGCTGGAATGCACCGGTATCTTCACCGCGCGCGACAAGGCATCCATGCATCTGGAGAACGGCTCGAAGAAGGTGCTGATCTCCGCCCCCGGCGCCGATGCCGACAAGACCATCGTCTACGGCGTGAACCACGGCACGCTGACGGCGGAGGACACCGTCGTCTCCAACGCGTCGTGCACCACCAACTGCCTGTCGCCGGTCGCCAAGGTCCTCAACGACGCCATCGGCATCGATCACGGCTTCATGACCACGATCCACAGCTACACCGGCGACCAGCCGACGCTCGACACGATGCACAAGGATCTCTACCGCGCGCGTGCCGCCGCGATGTCGATGATCCCGACCTCGACCGGTGCGGCCAAGGCGGTGGGCCTCGTCCTGCCCGAACTGAAAGGCCGACTCGACGGCGTCGCGATCCGGGTGCCGACGCCCAATGTCTCGGTCGTGGACCTGACCTTCAAGGCCGCGCGCGACACCACGGTCGAGGAGATCAACGACGCGATCCGCGCCGCCGCCGATGGCGATCTGAAGGGCGTGCTGGGCTACACGGACGAGCCGCTGGTCAGCATCGACTTCAACCACGACCCGCACTCGTCCATCTTCCACATGGACCAGACCAAGGTGATGGAAGGCACGATGTGCCGCATCCTGACCTGGTACGACAACGAGTGGGGCTTCTCCAACCGCATGGCCGACACCGCGGTCGCGATGGCCAAGCTCTGAGACGCGGACCCGCCCGCCCCTGCGAACCGGCGGGCGGGCGTATTTGACCGGAAGATGAAGGCCCGCGCGACACCGTGCGGGCCTTCGCGCATTCCGCCTCCCCCGGCCGGTATCAGTGCAGGCTCAGCACCACGCCGACCACCAGCCGCCGCGCATCGCGGAACGGCGTCGCCCGCAGGATGCGCGCCCCGTCCGCAACCGTTACAGTGAAGTCCCGTGCCGCGCCGGGCCGCAGCACCTCCTCGGTCAGCTGCGTCGCATCCGGCGCGCCCTCGGGCAGCGCACAGCGCGACAGATGGATCCGCCCGCCCCCGTCGGGCACGCCGAAAAGCCTCCGCCCCGCGGGCGAGGCGCGCAGCACGTCGAGCCGCGCGTCGAGCGTCAGCACCGGCGCCTCCAGCACCGACAGCACGGTGTCGAGCTCGCGCAACGCGCGGACGAGCTGCGTCGCGCTGACCTGCTGCTGCTCGTTGACGGTGATCAGCTCCTCGTTGGTGGACTGCAATTCCTCGTTGGCAAGCTCCAGCGCCGAGTTCGTGGCCTGCAGGTCCTGGTTCGCGGCCAGCAATTCCGCATTCATCGCCGCCAGCGTCGCGTCCGCCGCAGCGGGGCCCGCATCGGTCGGCGCGACCCGCACCACCACACCCTCGCCCTCGCCCAGCGGTTCGGCGATCAGGCGCACCGCGCCGCCGCCATCGGGCCGGGTCAGCGGGCCGCTCTCCTGCCGCGCGCCGCTCGCGAACGTGCCACGCACGATGTTGCGCACATCCTCGGCCAGCGGACCGGTCAGCACCGGCTGCCCCGGCTCCATCGCACGCGGCATCAGGCCGAGCGGCGCGCGGGCCGCGTCCCCGATCTCGCGCGTCTCACCTCCCGGCGTCGCCAGCAGGATCGCCTCGCCGAATTGCTCCTGAAGGGCCGCGAAACGCTCCGCCGCGTGCCGGTCGCCGGGCGCCACGGCCACATGCACCGGGCCGCGCCCCTCCAGCCGGGCGAAGAGCGTGCCCGCGGTCGCCGTTGTCTCCGCCATCCCCAGGAACAAGAGCCCCTCCGGCACCAGCGCCGCGTGGATCTGAGACAGAACCCGCGCCTGCAACGCGCCGTTGAAATAGATCAGCACGTTGCGACAGCTGACGGCGTCGAACCCGTCGCCGGGGGCCGGATCGCCCAGCACATGCGCGGCGAAGCGGACATGCGCGCGCAGCGGCTCGCCGATGCGGATACCCCCGCCCTCCACGGACACCGCATGGCGCGCGGCCCGCTCCGCAGGCAAACCCGCGCAATCCTTCGCGACGTAGACGCCGCGCTCGGCCACCGCCAGCGCCTCCGCATCCATGTCGGTGGCGAGGATCTCGAACGCCCCCCCGTCCGCCTCGGCCAGCAGCATGGCGAGCGACCAGGCCTCCTCCCCCGTCGCGCAGGCCGGGACCCAGACGCGCAGCGTGCGATCCGGCCGCAGGCGGGCAGCGAGCACGCGGCCGAAGCGCGCGAACGCCTCGGGATCGCGGAAGAAGGACGTCACCGTGATCGCCAGTTCCGACAGCAGCGCGGGCGCCTCCGCCGGATCGGTGCGCAGCCGCTGCATGTAGTCGGAGGGGCGCACGTCCCCCACGATCGCCATCCGGCGCGCGATGCGGCGGCGCAAGGTGGTGGGCTTGTACTGCGCGAGCTCGGCGCCCGTGCGCGCCTGCATCAACGCGCCCAGCTGCACCAGCATCTCCCGCGGCAGGTCGAATTCCGCCTCCGGCTCCGCCGCCGAGGACAGGTGCCGCCCGATGGCCACGGCGCTGAGACCGTCGGCAAGCCCCGAGACGGCCCGCGCCGCGGCGGGCATCGCGTCGAATCGCGCGCTGTGGGCATCCTGCACGAACACGCGGCCCCCGCCCCGCCCGATCGCGTCGAGCCCTCCGGCCCCGTCCGAGCCCGTGCCCGACAGCACCACTCCCGTCGCCATCTCGCCCCGCGCCCGCGCCAGCGCGCGGAAGAACCCGTCGATCGAGGGCACCGGCCCAACCCGATCTGCCGCGACCGGCAGCACCCGCAGCCGGTCCCCGACCAGGCCGAGATCGCACCTGTCGGGCGCGACATAGACGTGATCGGGCCGCAACACCGCCCCGTCGCGCGCCGCGAGCACGGGCAAGGTGGTTTCGCGCGCCAGCTGCCGGATCAGCGCCGCCGCCCCGCCAGGTGCGAGGTGCTGGACGACGACGAAGGCCGCCCCGGTCGGAGGGGAGAGCGCCCCGAACAGATCGACGAGCGCGGGCAAGCCGCCGGCCGAGGCGCCGATCCCCACGACGGGGCACCGTATTCCGTCACCCTCCGCCATGCCCGCGCCATTCCCGTCCTTCGAAGATCCTGCTTCACTAGACACCGAATTTCCGTGACAAACCAGCCCATTGCGCGTTAACAATGCTGAACCTTCCGCAGATGATCGAGCCCGAGGCACAGCGCGTGTCCGGGATCGTGTCGCCTGCATGACCACCAGGGGACGGAGTGACCTCCATGTCGGGGCAGGATGACAGGGACAGCGCCGCGCCGCAGGGCCAGCGTCTCGCCGATCTCGGCCCGGCGCTGACGATCGAGGCGATGCGCTCGGCGCGCGCGGGCGTGACGATCCGCAGCTTCGAGATGGTGCTCGACGGCACCCGCCTGCGCGTCGCCTTCGACGAGGATCGCCCCGTCGCCGACGTGTTCGACACCGACATGGCCGACGCGATCCTCTCCATGTGCCGCGACGCCCCGGCACAGGCGGGGATGGTCAGCCTGCCCGATCTGCAGGTCGTGCTCGACGACTGCACCCTCAGCGGCGCCTCCGTGCTCGCCCGCGTCTACGCGGAGGAGGTCACGGCCCTGACCATCCGCATCCGCCAGATGCAGGGCAACGCGCTGCGCATGCTCGCGCCCGGCGTCCTGAACGACGACACCGCCCTGCGTGCGGTCGAGACGGCGGTCAACCAGGCGGTCGAGCGGATCTACCTGCCCTTGCGCAACTTCGAGTCCGAGATCGAGAGCGCGCTCGCCGAGGGCGATGTCGGCCGGACCGAGCGGCTCCACTCGCAGATCATCGCCTTCCGCAGCGAGATCGAGCATGTCTGCTTCAATTTCGAACGGCTGCTCGCCGCGGATACCGCCCGGCTGGGCCGCACGCCCGGCGAGCCTCCCGCCCTGACGCAGGAAGCGGAGCCGGACGGCGAGGATGACGGTGACGGCGGCGACGACCCTCCGCGCGGCGGTCATCTGCGGCTGATTCCGGGCCGGGGCTGAGCGCATGTCGTCGCAAGATCCGGTATCGATCGACTGGCCCCGCCCGACCGGCGACCATGTCCTGCTGACCGACCTTCACTTCGGCACCGTCCTGGGCAGCGACCGGGCCGACTGGCTGGCGCAGGCGCCCGACGACGTCCTCAACTCGCGCAGCCTCCACCTCCTGCGCAACCTTGGCGGATTGCGCCAGGCGACCACCGGCCTCGCCACCGGCGTCCTGCCCGTCGAGGGCACCGATCATAGCTGTCGCCTCCTGCGGCAGGGGGAGCTGGTCGCCCTCCAGCTCAGACCCGGCACCAGCGACGCGCCCGCCGATCCGATGACCCACATGCTCACCCTGCTCAGGCGACAGGGGGATGGCGCGCGCGATCACGCGGTGCTCGCCCGCAGCCTGCGCGCGCTGGCGGGGGCGCAGGGCGTTCATGTCCACCGCTGGAACGAGGATGACGCCCTGCCCGCCGTTGCGGGTGCGCTCGACTCGCAGGCCCTCGAACCGCTCGCCCACCGCATGCCGGTGCTGCAACTCGATCCCACTTACGGCCAAGCCGCGCCCGTCGAGGTGCAGCCACGGATCGCGGTCGATGCCCGCGCGATCGCGCAAGCCGAGACCGCGCCCGCAGAGCTGCACGATGCCGCCGGTCACCCGCTCCACATCCTCAGCACCACCGCACGCCAAGACAGCGCGTTTACCAGTTTTTTCTTGGACAAACCCGCCGAACGCCCCCTATCCTTTGAACTCGTTTCGACCCTGGGCGTCGTGCTCCGAC
This sequence comes from Roseobacter sp. HKCCA0434, assembly GCF_032464675.1. NCBI lineage: Bacteria > Pseudomonadati > Pseudomonadota > Alphaproteobacteria > Rhodobacterales > Roseobacteraceae > Roseobacter > Roseobacter sp. HKCCA0434. Next base: position 3,394 of record NZ_JAWDKL010000006.1, on the reverse strand, counting down.
TGGCAGGGGAGGCGATGACGGCGGGAGAGGTGATTTGAAGACAGTGATGATCATGGAGGACGACCTCGCCCTCGCCGCCGAATGGCAGATCGCGTTCGAGGAGGCGGGGATGCGGGTCGTACAGACCCACAACGCCAGCGACTGCCTCGACTGGCTGGCCCGGAACGAGGCCCATACCGTCATCGCCGACATCTACATTCGCCGCGACGGCGCGCTGATCTCCGATGGCGGGGTGAAGCTGGTCGGGATGCTGCGGTCGGCGGGAACCCGCGCCGAACGGCCCGACCTGCCCATCGTCGCGATCACCGGCGCAAGCGGGGGGCGCGGCGCGCCGGTGCTGGAACTGGCCAGCGCGATGGGTGCGGATCTCGTCCTCCGAAAACCCGTGCCGATCCCCGATCTCATCGCCAAGGTCGAAGGGCTGATGCGCCTGCGCGAACAGGAGCGGGAGCAGTCGGCCTAGTCCCTCTGAACGCGGCCCGACCCCGCCCGCGTGCCACGTGATCTGGGGACAAATCGCGCCGACTGGCGGAACTTCGCCGATCCTCCGGGGGTTTCTGTGGGGAACGCAGGAAAGGATCACCCGATGACCAGCCCCCAAGTCGTCGATATCGACAAGTATATCCAGCACATGGCCGATTGCGAAACGGCGGAAGAGGTGTGGAATTGCTGCGTCGAATTCTTTCACTCGCATGATTTCGAGACCGTGAGCTATCACGTCATGCCGCTGGCTTGGGAAACCTCCGACAGCGCGTTGCAGATTCGCTCCGACGGCCTGCCCGCCGAGTGGGTCGAGAACTACCATGACCGAAAGCTCTGGCAGATCGACCCGATCCCGGCCGCGGCGCTCAACCGCTCGCTGCCCTTCCTCTGGTCCGATCTGGAGAACCTGCGCCAGCTCACCGCCTCCGAGCAGGAGTTCATCGACGAGATGGAGGAAAAGGTCGAAGGCGACGGCATCGCCATCCAGGTCTTCGGCCCCTACGGCCGCAACGGCTATTTCGGCCTCGGCTATGTCCGCGACGTGGCGCCCCTGAGCCGCGCCGACCTGCGCATGCTGCAATGGGCCTGCCAGCTGACCCACCACCGCTATTGCGAGGTCGAGGATTTCGAGCGCGCGCCGCTGTCGAAGCGTGAGCAGGAGGTCCTCTCCTGGGTCGCCCGGGGCAAGTCCAACAGCTCCATCGCCGATATCCTGGAAATCTCCAGCTACACGGTCGACGCCTATATGCGCCGCATCTACCAGAAGCTCGGCGTGAACGACCGGGTCAGCGCGGCGATCCGCGGGCTCGGATCCGGCCTCATCAAGTCCGCCGCCTGAACACCCGCTTGCAGGCCCCCCTCCGCGTGGTAAGGTTTTCGGACCAGTCACCGGCGGAGGCCCGATGCCCTTCCAGAAGATCGAGACCGAGCGCGTGGCCGATGCCATCGTCCGCCAGATCGAGCGTCTGATCCTGCGCGGCGTTCTGCGCCCCGGCGAGCGTCTGCCCGCCGAACGCGACCTCGCAAACAGGCTCGGCGCCTCTCGCCCATCGCTGCGCGAGGCGCTGGCCGATCTGGAGCACCGCGGCCTCGTCACAACCCGCCCTGGCGCCGGGGCCTATGTCGCCGACGTGCTCGGCAACGCCTTCGCCCCGCCGCTGATCGCGCTGTTCTCCACGCATGAGGAGGCGTTCTTCGACTATCTCGCCTTCCGCCGCGATCTCGAAGGGCTCGCCGCGCGCCGCGCCGCCAGCCACGCCACCCCCACCGATCTCGACGTGATCGCGCGCATCTTCGCCCGGATGGAGGCGGCCCATGCCCGCTCCGACCCGCAGGCCGAGGCCGATCTCGACGTGCAGTTCCACATGGCCATCGTCGAGGCGGCGCATAACGTCGTCATGCTGCACATGATGCGCTCGATGTTCGAGATGCTGAAGCGCGGCGTGTTCTACAATCGCGGGCTCCTGTTCGACAACGGCGACATCCGCGACACACTCCTGTCCCATCACCGCGCCATCCTCGAGTCGATCGAGGCCCGCGACCCCGATGCCGCGCAGGCGGCCCTCGACGATCATCTCGGCTTCATCGAGCAGGCGATGCGCGCCCATCTCAAGACCGCCGCGCAGGAGCAGACCGCCCGGCTGCGCCGCGACCACCTGACGGCGACGGAGACGCGCGCATGACCGAGACCCGCACCGCGATGGACCTGATGGACCCCGCGCGCATTTCCGCCCTCTTCGCCACGCTGGGCATCGCGGGAGACGCCGCGACCGTGCCGCCCTTCGCCCATCACATCTACTTCTGGGACGCGCAGCCGCCCGCGGCCCTGGGCCGCGACGGCCACCCTGCGACCGGCGATTTCATCCCCGACATGGGCCTGCCCCGCCGCATGTGGGCGGGCGGGCGGCTGAGCTTCCACGCCCCGCTCGCCACCGGCCGCCCGGCGGAGCGGCGCAGCACCGTCGCCAGCGCCGTGCGCAAGACCGGGCGCACCGGTCCGCTCGCCTTCGTCACCCTGCGCCACGAGATCGTGCAGGACGGCACGCTCTGCCTCGTCGAGGAGCAGGACCTCGTCTACCGCGAGGCCGATGCCCCCGCCGCCACGCCCGAACGGTGCGAAGCGGTCGCCCCCGAACGGCACCCGACCGACACCACGCTGCTGTTCCGCTACTCCGCGCTGACCTTCAACGGCCACCGCATCCATTACGACCGCGACTACGCGCGGGCGGTCGAAGGCTATCCCGACCTCGTCGTGCACGGCCCGATCCTCGCGCAACTGCTGGCCTTGCGGGCGGAGCGAACGCTCGGGCGGCTCGAGACCTTCTCCTTCCGCGCCCGCGCCCCGATCTTCTGCGGAGAGCAGATCGAGACCTGCGCCGAAGCGGAGGGCGACACCCTCCGCCTCTGGGTCCGCGGCCCCGACGGAAGGCTGGCGATGCAGGCCGACGCGGCTTGAGCCACTCCGCAGCGCGGAATCAAGGGCGAAGCCCGCTGCGCATCGGTCGTGCCGAAAGCTTACCTCCGGTCCCCTGCGCGGAATCAAGGTGCGCAGCACCGCCACGCATCGGTCGTACCGAAGGCACGCTTCCAGCGTGACCCGCCCCCCGGCCTTGAGCCGGGGACACGTCGTCCTGGACCCCGCCGGATCAAGTCCGGCACATGCCATCCCCTCCGCCACCGCTCCGGCCCCCGAGCCGGAGCCTCACCCCTCACCGCCCCAGATGCGCCGCCACCCGGAAACTCTCCGGCATGTCCACCCGCCCCCCGATGATCTCCTCCACCAGTACCGCGCCGACCTTCGCCCCGATGCCGAAGCCGATCTTGAACGCGCCCAGCGCCGCAAACACCCCCGGCGCGCCCGGCACCGCGCCCAGCATCGGGTCGCGCCCGTTCGCGCGCGGGCGCAGCCCCG
>NZ_JAWDKL010000057.1:0-1897 GCF_032464675.1 Roseobacter sp. HKCCA0434 | reverse complement strand
GCCGAGCAGGGTTCCGGCGAGGCCCCCGCCGACACCGCCGATGCGCGCGCCCGCGGTGCCGGCCTGCCGCGTCACCTCTATCCGGCGGGCGTCGAGCACGGTGCAGTCGGTGACGAGGCCGAGCGCGCCGGAGCTTTGCGGGCCGCTGGCGACTTGCGGCGCGGGGGCACAGGCGGTGAGGGCCGCGAGGGCGGCGAAGGCGATACGGTACATCTGGTGTCCCTTCCTGTCGGTTTGACGGTCAACGCCGTCGGGCCGGGGGAAGTTCGGTCACGAGGGCGTGGCGAGGCGGCCGACGCTCATCTCCCGCTTGCGGCCGTGGCCGGGGACCTTGCGCACGGCGAAGCCCGCGGCGGTCAGCGCGCGGCGGACGGCGCCTGCGCTGGTATAGGTGGCGAAGCTGCCGCCGGGGGCGGTGTGGCGCGCGACCTCGGCCATGATTTCCTCGCGCCACATCTCGGGGTTGCGCGCCGGGGCGAAGCCGTCGAGGAACCAGGCCTCGGCGCTGCCCTCCCAGGCGGGCAGCGTTTCGGCGACGAGGCCGATGCGCAGCTCCACCCTCAGGGGGCCGATGGCGAAGGGCGTGCCGGTCGGATCGTAGCCGTCCAGCAGGGCGGCGCGCTGAGGCCCGAGTTGCGCCTGCCAGGGCAGGGTGGCGCGGGCGATCTGGTCGCGGGTCAGGGGGAAGGCCTCGAAGCTGGTGAGGTGCACGGGCATCTCGCAGATCGCCGCGAGGGCCATCGCGTTGAGGCCGGTGCCGAAGCCCAGTTCGGCGACGTGGAAGCCGGGGCGCAGGCGCGTGGGCAGGTCGTTGCCGGTGAGGAAGACGTGCCGCGTCTCGGCCAGCCCGTCGTCGAGCGAGTAGTAGGGATCGTCGAAGGCGCGGGCCACCGGCACCGCGCCGCGCCAGTCGAGGCGGGACTCGTCATCTGTCATGGCTGGGCCTATGGATTGCCGCGAACGGGCGAGAGGTGGCACGCATGACACGTCGCGACAAGGCGGAACTGGTGATCGTGGGGGCGGGGATCTTCGGGCTCTGGACCGCTTGGGCGGCGCTCCGGCGCGGGCTCGACGTCACGGTGCTGGAGGCGGCTGAGGTGGTCGGCGCGGGGGCGAGCGGCGGGGTGGTCGGCGCGCTCGCCCCGCACATGCCCGAACGCTGGACACCGAAGAAGCAGTTTCAGCTGGAGGCCTTGCTGGTCTTGCCGGACGAGTTGCGGGCGGTCGAGGCGGCGGCGGGTCTGCCCACTGGGTTCCGCCGTGCGGGGCGGATCGTGCCGCTGGTCAGCGAGGCGGCGCGGGTGCGGGCGAAGGCACGGCTGGCCGATGCCGCGGCGCGCTGGCCTGTGGACCTGCCGATGCGGCTGGGCGGGGCGGACGACTGGCCGGGCTGGCTGGCGCCGGAGGCTGCACCGTTCGGCATCGTGGAGGACGCGATCACCGCACAGCTCGACCCAGCTGCGACCTGCCGCGCGCTCGCCGCGGCGCTGGAGGCGGGGGGCGTGCGGGTCCGCTATGGCTGCGCGGTGCGGGCGGTCGGACCGGGGCGCGTCGAGTGGGACGGCGGCGGGATGGACGCGGAGGCCGTGATGCTCGCCGCCGGGGTCGCGGGGTTCGACCTGATCGCGCCGCTGGTGGGCGAGGTGCCGGGGCGGGCGGAGAAGGGGCAGGCGCTGCTGCTCGATCTCGACGGAGGCGTGCGCCCGCTGATCTATTCGAACGGGCTCTACGTCATTTCGCATGACACGGGGGGCGTGGCGGTGGGGGCGACGAGCGAGCGGGTGTTCGAGGGGGACGGGCCCGATGCGATGCTCGACGACGTGCTGGCGCGCGCGCGGGCGTTCTGCCCGATGCTGGCGGGGGCGACGGTGCGGCGGCGCTGGGCGGGGCTGCGCCC
>NZ_JAWDKL010000056.1:0-1953 GCF_032464675.1 Roseobacter sp. HKCCA0434 | reverse complement strand
GCCCGCGACCGGGCAGCGTCGGCACTGCCGGGCTGGTCGGCGCCGGCTCCCAGACCGGGGAGCCCGTGGTGGCGAGCCCCGACGGCGCCATCCTGCGCCCGCGTCCCCGCGCCAATGTCGCGCGGGAGATCACCGACCGGGCGGAGGCAGACCGCCTCGCCCTGATCGAGGCCGTGCGCCCCGCCCCGACCGATCTGACGGGGGAGGCTCCGGGCACCATCCTGCGCCCCCGCCCCCGCCCCGCCGAACTGCTCGCCGCCGCCCGCGCCGCCGCAGCGCAGGAACAGATCGAGCGCGTGCAGCGCGAGAACAACAGCACCCCCCCGACCCCGGTGGTCGAGGACAACGTGACCGAGCGCCAGCAGATCGCGCTCGACCAGATCTCGCTGATCGGCATCTTCGGAACCGAGGACGCGCGCCGCGCCATGCTGCGCCTGCCCTCGGGCAGCTTCGAATCCGTCGTGCGCGGCACCGTGGTCGACGGCTGGCGCGTGCTCGCCATCGGGCGCGACAATGTCCGCATCTCCCGCGCGGGGGAGACGCTGGTCCTGTCACGACCCTGAGCGGCGCCACGCCTTCCACGCCTCGGGCGTGTCGAGATCGGTCGTCGCCGCCCGTCCGGACAGCGCCACTGTCTTCGTGAAATCCTGCGCCGCGTGAAGCACGTCGCGCGCCCCGCGATCCCCGGTGACGCGCGACAGGCTGTCGAAGAAGCGCGCGCCGAACAGGATCGGATGACCGGGCCGCCCGTCCGCATCGGTGGCGCGAACGATCTCCGCCCCCGCCTCCGGGTCGAACCCCGCGATCAGCGCGTCGTAGTCCTTCGCGGCGATGTCCGGCATATCCGCCAGCGCCACGATGACCGCCGCCGTATCGGGCGCCCGCGCCTCCAGCGCCGCCCGCAACGAGGCGGCCATGCCTTCGCCCGGATCGGCGACCTCCACCACGTCGACGTCGAGCCCGTCGAGCGCCTCCGCCCTCGCTGACCCGACCGGCAGCGCCACCCGCACGCAGGCCGCGGCACTATCCGCCGCCGCCGCCGCGCTGCGCCGCAGCAGCGGCACGCCGCCCGCATCCTCCATCAGCTTGTCGCGCCCGCCCATCCGGCGCGAGGCCCCGGCGGCCAGCAGCGCGATCTCCACCCGCGCACCCTTAGGCCGGCGGGCGCGGGGCTGCGGTCGCTGCGGGATCTCCTTGAGCAACCCGCCCACGCCCATGCCCGCGATATCCTCGCCGCTCACCGTCAGGTCCGCGGCCAGCCGTTCCAGCACCCAGTCCGCCCCGTTCAGCGCGGGCGAGCGCACGCAGCCCGGCAGGCCGATCACGTCTCGCTCGCCCAAACGCCCGAGGAACAGCAGGTTGCCCGGATCGACGGGCATTCCGAAGCGGTCCACCACGCCCCCGGCCTGGCGCAGCGCCTCCGGCCCGACATCCGCCCGGTCCGAGGTGGCCGACGCCCCGAGGATCAGCAGCATCTCGCCCCGTGCCGCCGACAGTGCCTCGCGCAGCGCGCCGATCTCGTGCGCGACGCGCACCTCCGCCCCCATGTGCAGCCCCAACCGCTCGACCCGCGCCCGCACGGTGTGCGCGCCCTTGTCGAGCAGGGACGGCTTCATCCCCGGCACCTCGGTCAGGATCAGATCGACCGTCCGCGCCCGGAACGGATGCAGCCGCAACGCCCCCGGCCCGAGCGCGGCGGACGCCCGCTCCACCGCCCGCGACGGCACCGCGTAGGGGATCACCTTGACCGTGGCGACCATCGCGCCCGCCTCGACGCGGGCATGGTCTGCCAGCGTCGCCAGCGTCAGCCCTTCGTCTACGGCATTGAACCCGTCCACCGCGCGCCGCTCGACGCGCAGCACCCCGGCGACCTCCGCATGGACATTGGCCCGGCCCGTAAAGGCCCGCGCCACCCGCAGGCCCGGCCCGGCGAGATGCGCCGCACAGGCCGCC
>NZ_JAWDKL010000055.1:0-2151 GCF_032464675.1 Roseobacter sp. HKCCA0434 | reverse complement strand
TCGCGGCGCGTCCGGCATCGCCGAGCGCCGTCTCCAGCCGCTCGGCAGCACCCGTGGCCTCGGTCAGCGCATCCGCGCTCGCCTCATCGGTGCCGCGCACGGCATCCCGCAGGGCCTGCCAGCTTTCGAGGGGCGCGCGGGCCCCCTCGGCCAGATCTCGCGCGGCCCCGCGATACAGGTTCGCGGACTCGAGCGCGCGGTTTGCCGCCTCGGTCAGGCCGAGATCGGGCGCGGTCAGCGGGTTGTCCTCGAAGGCCCGGTCGAAGGCCGCCTGCGCCGCCGTCGTCGCGGCCGTTGCCGCCCCTTCGAAGCGGTTCTCGATCTCGCCAAGGTCGAGGTCGGGCACCAGCGAAATGCGGCGCTCGGACCCGAGCGCTTCCAGCCCCTGATTGATGCCGCCGATGAAGCCGTTGATGCGCGAGACCACGCCGTTCAGCATCGCCTCGACGCCGTCGACCAGGCTGTTCGCCGCCTGGAACGCCAGATCGCCGATGGCCGCGGGCAGCAAGCCCCAGATCGCCTTGATCGCCTCGTAGGTCCCCTCGAACGTGTTCGCGGCGGTGTTGCCAAAAGCCACGACGCTCTCGATGGCGCTCTGCATGCCCGACGCGGCGTCGGCCTTCAGGTCGAAGAACATCGCCGTGGCGGCCGCGCCCGCCGCAGCCGCGCCCATCCTGATCCGCTCCCAGACCTCGACCGCCAAGTCTTTCAGGAGCGACATCGCCTCGCCAAAGCCGCCCGCGCCGGACACGAGCCGGGTGAACTGGTAGACGAGCTCGCCTGCGCCCACGATCAGCGCGCCGATGCCGGTCCGGATCAACGCGCCCCTTAGCACGACGAGAGCGGTGGCGAGGCCACGGATGGAGAGCGCCGCGGCGGCCATGCCGGCGACCCAGCGGCCCGCGAGGAAGGCCGCGAAGGTGGCGGCATAGGTGGTCAGGCGGCCGATGTTGTCGAAGAGCCCGCGGATCGCGATGCCGAGCGGGCCGGTGCGGCTGGCGACCGCCGCCATGGCGTTGGCGACGGCTTCGAGCGCAGGGGCCGCGGCGACGGCGAGCTGGTTCGAGAGACCGCGCCAGATCAGCCCGAGCCGGGAGATCGCATCGTTCGTCCGGTCGATCTGGTCAGCGTCCTGCTCGGAGACCACGACCCCAAAGGCGCGCACGTCCTCGGTCGCCTGGCGCAGCGTCGCGGTGTCGATCCGCGACATGGCGATAGAGCCTTCCTCGCCGAAGAGCTGCCCCGCAACGGCCGCGCGTTCTGCGGCGGGCACGAAGCTCTCGATGGCCGCGTTGATCGCCCCCACACGCTGGTCCAGCGGCAGAGCAATCAGCTCGTTGGCCGAAAGCCCCAGCCGGTCCAGCGCGTCGGCGGCGGGGCCGGTCCCGGCCGCCGCTTGGCTGAGACGACGCGTCAGATCCTTGGTGGCCTGCTCGATCCCGGACATCGAAACGCCCGCCAGTTCGCCCGCGCGCTCGAGGGTCTGGATTGAGGCGACGGTCGTGCCAAGCGACTGCGCGAGCTTGGCCTGTGCATCAACTGTCTGGAGGCCGGAGCGGATCATCGCCACGCCCGCGGCGGCTGCGGCGGCCACGGCGGCGGCGGCCGCCACCCGCACCCGCCGCGCGAAGGCGGCGAGCCGGGCGTTCGCGGCTTCCATCTCCCGGCTCAGCCGTCCGAAGCCACGCGATCCGGCTTCGCCCACACCTTCCAGCTCGGCGCGCACCTGCCGTCCGCCGACCGCGGCGAGGCGGACCGACACACGCTTTTCAGCCATTGGGGCGTTCCATCTGTTCGTTGAGCTTGGCCACCATCACCGCTTCGATGACCGGCAGCAGTTCGGCCATGGCGAGCGGCGGCACGCCGAGGGCGTCACCGAGCGCCAGCGCTGCCGACATGTCCCAGCCGATCACCGCGCCGGGCAGTAACCGGAGCTGGCCGCCGAGGCGGCCGACGAGGTCCCAGACCTGCCAGCCTTCATGCGTGAGCGGGCAGTTCAGCCGCGCCGGGCAGTCTTCGCACGCCGCTTGGCAGGCTTCGCAGTAGCGATCGCCCCCACCGAAGGACCATTCGGCAAGAGCGCGGAGGCGTTTTTTTGGGGCCTATATACCTAACTAGCCAAAATCCTATCGCCTCACTTGGCTAGTTAAG
>NZ_JAWDKL010000054.1:0-2295 GCF_032464675.1 Roseobacter sp. HKCCA0434 | reverse complement strand
GGCCAAGACCTCGGGCGGGCGCGGCGGCTTCGGCTTCGTGCTCGCGGTGCTGCTGGCGCTGATCGCGGCGGCGGTCTACCTGCTCGCGCCCGATCTGGCGATGGCGCTGCCGCCCGCGGCCCCGGCGCTCGACGCCTATGTCGGCTGGGTCGACGGGATGCGCCAGACGATCTACGCGACCGTGCAAGGCTACCTGCAGCCCTGATCACCGGGCGGGGGGCTGACCCCGCCCTGTCAGAACCGCTCCAGCAACCTGCGGTAATACTCCCGCTCCGCCTCGGGCCGCGCGCGGTCGCCCGAGCGGCGGCGGATCTCGGCCATCAAATCGGCGACCGAGCCGATCGAACCGCCATCCGGCACGGTCTCGCCCTCGCTGCGCAGGGTGGAGCCGTTGGAGGTCGGACGGCCCAGCGGGTCCTCGCTTTCGCCCTCGCCGCCCTCCTCGGCACTCTGCTCGCCGGGGCGCGGCTCGCCTTCCTCGCCGGGGCGGTTCTCGATGGCGCGCAAGGCCTCGCGCAGCGCATCCATCGCCTCGGCCTGTTCGTCGAGCGCGCGCCGCCCATCGCCGTCGCGCAGCGCGTCGCGCGCCTCGCCCATGTCACGCTGCGCGCGGTCGAGCGCCTCGCCGGTCTCGCCCTCGCCGAGACCCTCGCGCTGCTCCAGATCCTCCAGAAGCTCGCGCAGCGCCTCCTGCGTGTCGGCGAGGCCCTGCAGGCCCTCGCCATTGCCGAATCCCTCGCGGAACTGGCGCTGCAATTCCTCGAAGGAGCGATCGGCCAGGTCCTGCTGCTGGCGCAGGCCGTCCTCGACGCCTTCCTGCGCGCTGCCCTGGCCCTCGCCCTCGCCTTCCTGGCCCGGCATGCCTTCGCCCTGACCCTGCCCGTTCATGGACATGGTCATGTTCTCCATCAGCTGCGCCAGCTGATCGAGCAGGCGCTGCGCTTCCTCCATCCGGCCCTGCTCGGTCAGCTCCTGGATGCGGTCCATCAGGTCCTGGAGATCCTGCTGGCTCATCTCCATGCTCTCGCCCATCTGCTCCTCGGCGCGCTGCTGCGCCTCGGGGTCGTTCTGCATCTGCTCGGCCATCTCGCGCATGAAGTCGCGCATCGCCTCGCGCAGGTCCTGCATCAGCTCGGCGATTTCCTCGGGGCTCGCACCATCCTGCATAGCCTGGCTCAACCGCTCCTGAGCGCGGCGCAGGGCCGCGGCGGCATCGGCCAGTTCGCCGTCCTCGATCATCAGGGCGACGTCCCACAGCGCCGCCGCGATCCCGTCGAGCTGATCGACCACCTCATCGTTGGCGCGGGCCGTCTCGATCAGCGCGATCGCGGCACCCATCGCCTCGAACACGCCCTCGGGCACCTCGTACTCCTCGGGCGCGTAGGACACCGCACGCAGGATCCGCGCCGAGCGTGCGGCATTCGCCGCGGGCGCCCACAGCATGTCGCGCCGCATCTCCACAACCGCGCGGCTCAGCGGGTCGAAGAAGGAGCGGCGCGGCAGGTCCATCGCCAAGGCCTCGCTGCGCCCGGTCTGTCCCGCACCGTCCACGACCTCCAGCCGCAGCCGCACCGGCAGAGCGGCGAAGGGATGGGTCGAGAAATCCTGCGTCACCACATCGCGCACGCTGGCCCCGGCACCGCGCGGCAGCGGGATCTCCGCCACCAGCGGATCGCGCGGCATCGGCTCGGGCTCCAACCCGTAGCGGCGATCCACCGCGTCCACATCCAGCTCCGCCACCACGCGCAGCGTCGCCACTGCGAAATCGTCCTCGGCCAGATAGCCGATGCGCGTGGCCCCCGCCTCCGCCCGCCCGATCTCCCCGTCGAAGGCGACGGTCGGCACCTGGTCGCCCTCCACCACGAAGCGCCAGGTGGCGAGGGTCCGCCCCCGCCGCGTCAACGCGAGGCTGCCGTTGCGGTCGAGCGTGAGCCGCGCGTCGGCCAGACCCTCGCCGCTGTCACTCAGCGCCGCGGCGTCCGTCACGTCCTGCTCCAGCGCGAAACCGGTGCCATAGGCGCGCAGCGCGATCTCCGTGCCCTGCGGCAGGCGCAGCGGGCGTTCCTGATCCGCGCGTTCCGTGAGGTAGATCACCGGCTGCCCGGTATAGGCGGGCGGGGTCGCCCACGCCTCGAAGGTCGGACCCGCCGCCTCCGCCGTACCGATCGCGCCGGTCAGGCGGGGCCACCACGCGCCCTGACCGAAGATCAGCGCGGTGACGAAGGCGACGACCACCGCGAGCCGCAGCGCCAGCGGATCCTGCCGCGCCACCCGCAGGTCGGGCCGCGGCGGGCG
>NZ_JAWDKL010000053.1:0-2539 GCF_032464675.1 Roseobacter sp. HKCCA0434 | reverse complement strand
ATGAAGGGGCCTGCATACTTAACTAGCCAAGGTTAACCAACGCCATCGCGCTTCATATTAAGCTAAGTTCTTATCTTAGCAGTATTTTTCCAGTCTGCGCATATAGGTTGACGTGATTCTGAGATCGGTAAAATGCTCCAAATACAGGGAGAACGCTATGTCCAATCCGATCCGATCCATCGTCATTGAAGATGACTGCCTTGCCGCCATGAGCCTAATTCCTGACGGGTCGGTCAATATGGTGCTCTGCGATCTTCCTTATGGAACCACGCAGAACAAGTGGGACAGCCTGATCCCGCTGGATAATCTGTGGCGGGAATACCGGCGGATACTAGCCCCAAAGGGAGCCGTTGTACTAACCGGGCAGGGATCCTTCACTGCTCGTCTCATCCTTAGCAATGAAGACTGGTTCCGTTACAAACTGACGTGGGTGAAGTCAAAGGCGACGAACTTCCTTAACGCGAAGAAACAACCGCTCCGCAAGCATGAGGACATCTGCGTATTTTACCCACAGCAGCCGCACTACTCCCCGCAGCGCACCGAGGGGCTTCCCTATGACAAGGGCGTGCGTAAGGCGCAACTCACCGGCTCCTACGGCGATTTTGACCCCGTGCAAGTGAAGAGCGAAGGCGGGCGGTATCCGACCGACGTGATCTATCATAAGACAGCGGAGAGTGAGGGGCAGGTCTATCACTCGACACAGAAGCCGGTAGGGCTTGGTCGTTACCTTGTTCGCACCTACACTCGTCCAGGCGACGTTGTTCTGGACAACGCATGTGGGTCAGGCTCCTTTCTGCTATCGGCAGTGCAAGAAGGCCGTCACGCCATCGGCATCGAATTGAACCGCGACGTGTCGGCCTTCCGCAAAGAGCAAATCAATCTCGTTGACGTGATGCAGGAGCGCCTCCAGAGGGTCGGTTGCGAACCCACCGTTCTGACCCGCCCGAAAACCGGGAAAGTCTTCAATGGACTCCTCCGACCCGCCTCCGACTGCGAGGAGAACACGCTAGTCGCCTAGAGACATCGTGTAGCGGCCATCGGGTTGTCTCTGAATCAGGATCGTCTGACCGGACAAGTCGTTCAAGCCAAGCATGGTTGCGATCTTCTCGGGCCAGTGAATCCAAGTATTCGGGGTGTTGTTGCTGCGCCATCTATTCGGGCCATGTGTGACTTGGAACAGGACGCTACCAAGCGCAACGCCCCGGAACGCGACCTCAAACGGAATAGAGCATATCTCTATGTCCGCTTCGCGTCCGTGCTTGCCGGAAACCCATGCTGCACCCCCAAAGAACTCGTCCCGAAACCACGTCTGAAACTCGTCGCCTCCACCCAAGCTGCCTTTGGTCAGACGCAGATAGGGAACGAGCCCTCCCGAAGTCTCCTGTTGAGCATCGGTTTTCGAGAGTTTCTTCGACCATTCAAGCACTGCGGCACCGCCTGTTTCTGTGGATTGCTTCACCGTGGGCATGATCGCGCTGACCACATCCTCGAACGACGCGTTAATGGGCTCAACAGTATCTTTTCGGTCAGGCACCGATCAACCTTCCATATGTTAGGCGCTTGCCGTTCATCCGGTCGATGGTCATGCCTATGAAGGCGAGGGTGCCGACCTGCGCGGTGTTGTGGCGGAAGGAATACTCCTTCACGTAGCGGTGCAAGTGCTTGGCGCTCATATAGTGGTAAACACCCACGTAGCCGCGCTTAAGCAGTGACCAAAAAGACTCGATCCCATTTGTGTGCGCCATGTTGCGCACATATTCACCAGCCGAGTGATTGATGCGGATATGGTGAAAGCCTTCTGCCTCCAGCCCGATATAACCTCCATGCTGGTCGGTCACGATGGTTGCACCAGAGGAGGCGTGATCGCGAACGAACTGCTTCAGCGTCTCCGCTTTCGTGTCCCTCACTGGAATGGCGCGAACCTCGCCAGCTTCGTCCCGGACGCCAACCACGGCAACTTTACCAACCGCACCACGACCAGCGTGCAGCTTGTTCTTCGCGTGCTTGTTCTTTTCGCGCCCACCGACATAGGTTTCATCGACTTGGACGTTACCGTCTAAGTCTCCATCGCGGTCTTTCAACCACGTCTCACGTATGCGCTGCGCGAGGAACCAAGCCGACTTCTGTGTAATCCCGAGTTCACGGGCCATCTGGGTGCTGGGAATGCCCTTGCGGGCGCTGGTGAGCATGTAAATCGCGAGAAGCCACTTCTGGAGCGGAAGGCGACTCTCGGCCAACACTGTGCCGGTGCGTACACTGAAATGCTTGCGACAGTTTTTGCAGCGGTAAGGCATAGGCCTGTGGTCTTTGCACTCGGTCACGCTGACGGAACCGCAGTGACCGCAAACTGGCTCGTCGCCCCAGCGCTTTGCCTCAAAGAATTTGCGCGCGGCTTCCTCGTCTGGGAACTTCGCGAAGAATTCAAAGGTCGAAAGGGTCTCGGGCTTGCTGGACATCGGGCGTCTCCTTCTGACACCCTTGTAACTTAACTAGCCAAGTGAGGCGATAGGATTTTGGCTAGTTAGGTATATAGGCCCCA
>NZ_JAWDKL010000052.1:0-3248 GCF_032464675.1 Roseobacter sp. HKCCA0434 | reverse complement strand
CGCCCGGCGGCAGCGCGCGCGTCTCCCCCTCGGCGAGCGGAGCCCCCCCGACCACGACCTGCGCGGCCCCCGCTTCGTACCGTACCGAGACGCGGGGCGACGCGGCCTCTCGGGCGCGCCGACGCGCCTCGCATTCGTGGACGAGCGCCTCGATGGCCTCGACGGTCGCTGTGTCCGGACCCTCCTTCGCGGCCGCCCGATGCGCGATCCGCTCCTTGTCCGCCGCCTCGGCCTGTTCGAGACTGGCGGCGAGCCGTGCCCGCTCGCCCGCGGCGGCGGCGGCGCGCTCGGCCCTCTCCACCCGGCCCATCGTCTCCTCGGCGGCCTGTTGTTCGACGCGGCGGCTGGCCCGCGACGCTTTCGCCTCAGCCAGTGTCCTGCGGGCAGCGTCCGCCTTCGCCCGCGCCTCCTCATCGGCCGTTTCCGCGGCCGCGAGGGCCTTGCGCGCCTCGGCTAACTCCATGCGCAGAGCAACCCGTCGTTCGGCCTCCTCACGGGCGACCCGCGCGTTCTGCACCGCGAGTTTCGCCGTGGCCTCGACTCCCTTGAGGTCGCGTGCGCGCCCCTCCGCCTCCCGCAGCGCCGCCTCGGCCGCCTCCAGCTCGATCCGGCGCTTCTGCGCGAGGTCGGGGTCACGCAACTCCGCCAGTCGCTGCCGGTTTCGGTCCCGCGTGTCGAGATCGTCGCGCAGGCTCTCGACCAAGGCCGCCAGCTCCGCCTCGCGCGCCGTCAGATCCTGCACCTGCGTCTCGGCCTCCTTCCAGACGCCCGAGACCCGGCCCGTTGCGGTTTGATAGCGCGCCAGATCGGCCTCCACCCGGTCGCGGGCCCGGTCCATCCGTTCGCCGCCCGTCACGTCGTCCATCGCGCCAGAGATCGCGGTCAGCAGGTCGCGGCGTTCTGCCTTCTCCTGCTCCTCCGACTTCTTGGCGGGCGCTTGGAGCGATACGCGCCCCTGCCGCACCCACAGCAATCCCCCCGGACCGCCCGCATCGCCCGACACGAGCGCCGCGATCCAGTCCTCCGCCGCGTCATCCTGATGAACGAGGGTTCCCTCGCGCCAAACCCTGGCCGTCGCGCCGCGCAGCCACTCCTTGCGGACCCGCCAGTCCGCGCCCTCGTGGTGCAGTTCGCATTCCACCGCGACCTTGCCGCCGGAATGGGGCTGCAACGCCTTGATCTCCGCCTTGGCCGACCGGTGCGGCTGAAAGAACAGCGCGTGCAGCGCGTCGAACAGCGTGGACTTGCCCGCCTCGTTCGGTTCGCTGAGCAAGGTAACGCCATCGCCGATCGGACCGATCCGCACCGGGTCGGTGAAGCGGCGCACGTTGTCGAGCGTGATCGACAGGATCCTCATGCGCTCACCTCCGCCATGATGCCATGCAGCCGCCGCAGCGCCGCCTCGGCGACCTGCCTCTCCGCCTCCCCGACGGCGGATGACGCCGCCTCGCCCGCCAGCGCGTTCGCTGCTTCGCGCAAGGCGCCGCCGGTCGAGATCGCGTCGAGATCGGCCGCCTCCACCTCGGTCCCCAGACCGTCGTCGCGCAGTTCGAAATGACACAGCTCCGGACCGATCCGCTCCCCGAGGCTCGCGAGAGCCGCGGCCTCGCCCAGCCGCAACCGCCCGCGCGCCTCGACGCGCACCAGCATGTCGCGCCGCGCCCCATCCGGCAGCCTGTCGATTACCGCGCTCGCGGCATCGTCGCCCGGCAGCAGGTCGAGCGTGATCGTGCGCCAGTCGAACCGCCCGGTCTCGACCCGTTCGACCGCGGGGGGCGCGCCGGGCGCCGCGATCTCGACCAGGAAACAGCTCCCCCGGCCATCCTCGCCGAAGGCCGTCCGCTCCGGCGACCCGGCATAGGCCACGCGGTCGGACAGCCGCATCGCGCCGTGCCAGTCGCCCAGCGCCAGCCAGTCCAGCCGCGCGCGTCGGTCCCGGTCCGGCGCGATGACGTCGAGACCGGTTCCCGCCTCGCTGAAATCCCGAACCGGCCCGTGGGCGAGGCCCACCCGGATCGCGCCCGGCGGCGTTTCGGCGCCGTCCATCCAGGCCGTCGGATCGGAGGCGGGCCGACGCGTCGCCAGCGGCGCGGGCAGCAGCCAGGCCCCCGGCTGCATCTCGACCGGTTGCGCGTCGCGCAACACGCGCAGGTTGGGATAGCCAAGCGCCTCCATCGCCTCCCAGGTCGCGGCGGCCCCGTCCCGCGCGCTGAGGCTGTCGTGATTGCCCGGCAGCAGCCACCATGTCAGCTCCGACGCCTCGGCCATCTCGTCGACCGCGTGGCGCCAGGTCTTCGTCGCGGGGTTCGCCGAATCGAACAGATCGCCCGCGATCAAGACATGCGGGGCCGCGTTCTTGCGGGCGACCTCGATCAGCGTCCCGATCACACCGGCCCGTGCGGCGCGCAACGCCTCGTGCGCGGCGTGGTTTCCGAAAGGCTTGCCGAGGTGGATGTCGGCCGTGTGAACGAAGCGGATGGCGGTCATGGAATGTCCTTTCAGACGAATCGAGCGGGTGCGCAGTCCCTCATCTGCCATCGGACCCGGACAAAAGCTGTCAGGGGCCCCGGTGCAAGGCAACTCTTCCACCTTGACAAGTCGGAACAAACTGCGAACATCGTGGCAGTGCCTCGAAATCCGACCGCTGCCATCCTTCGACGATCCGCGCTAGGCCCTTGGGCTCCAATACCTGCACCGCGTCGCCCCACATGTAGAGATGCCAGGCCATTTCCAGCCAGCCTGAGGCCTCGAAACTGACGATCAGCGCGCCGTCCGGCTCACGCACGACACGCTGTCCGGGGTGGAACTGCCATTCTCCGGCCTGCGCCGCCGCCTCGGGAGCGAACCGCCAGGTCACGCGTCCATGGCGGGCGTCGTCATGGAACGAGCCGAAGGCCCGTGCGCTGTGTCGCGACAGAGAGAAGGCGGGATCCCTCGCGAACCAGGTCTCCGTCGCCTCGGGCGCCTCGATCCGGTCGAAGCGGAAATGCTTGTAGCCCTCGCCGCTCGCCGGTTCGCGCGCCACGAGGTATCGCCGCGCGCCGAGCAGCACGCCGTAGGGCTCCACCTCGCGCGGCTTGCCGCCATAGGTCATGCGCAGGCGGAACGGCCCCCGCAATGCCTGCGACACCGCCTCCAGCACGCCGGGGCGGATGGGCACCGCCGGACCGGGCCGCGCAGCCTGGCCATGCGCCTCCAGCAGCGCCTCGGCATCGACCTCGGCCGCGCGCGCGGCGGCGGCGGGCATC
>NZ_JAWDKL010000051.1:0-3280 GCF_032464675.1 Roseobacter sp. HKCCA0434 | reverse complement strand
GTCCCGTGCCACGGGCCCGCAGCGCCGCGTGCAGCGCCAGCCCGGCCACCGCCGCCCCGACCCAGCACGACAGCGCCGTCAGCGAAAAGCCCGGATATACCGCGCGCCCCACCGCCAGGATCAGTGCGTAGACGAGGACCAGCAGCGCCAGCCGTCCCAGCCTGCCGCGCGGCAGCACCACCCCGCCCGCGCCGGGCAGCGCCAGCAGGCACAGCGGCACGGCCAGATAGGTCAGCGAGGCGAGGCCGAGGATGATCCCGCGATCGGGGTCGAGCATGACGAGCCCGCTCGCGCCCGGCAGAAGGGCGACGGCCGCCAGCGCGATCCGCTCGCGCCCTGCGATCCGCGGTGATGCCATCGCGTCCTCCTCCGCACCGTCCCGCCACGCGGCCCTGCCGCGAATACGGGACACCCCCTCCGGCGAACCTGTGCTAGACTGCGCCCGATTGCCACCCCCGTATCCCGGTCCCCGCGACCCCTGCCCGCCTTGGAACTGCCCCGAAATCGCCGCAACTCGCTCATAAGGTGACGCGGCCCTTTTCGATTAACCTTTCGTGCAAGGGTCCCTGGGATATAACGCTAACGAAACCCTGTTCTCGCGCCACCGAAGAAGAGAGTCGCTTCCATGCCCTCCACCGATTTCACCGCTCTCCTGTCCGATCCGTCTCTCGTGTGGAACGCCATGTCCGGCGACGGGGCGCCCACCTTCATCACCTACAGCTTCGCGCCCGGCGGTCTGACGCAGACCCAGTTCGCGGATCTGTGGCCCGATCAGAGCGATATCACCAGCAACCAGCTGACCGGGTTCGGCGCGTTCTCCGAGGATCAGAAGGCCGATTTCCGCCTCGCCGCGGCCGAGTTCGAGAAGGTGGCGGGCATCCGCTTCATCGAGGTGGACGACTTGGCCGACGCCTCGATCCGCATCATGAACGCGGACACGAACAGCACCACCCTGCAGGGCCTGTCCTATTACCCGGTGGTTTCCGACAACGAGACGCTCAACTACTCCTCGATCTCCTCCAACGGCGTGCTGGCGATGACGGTGGGCACCACGGGGACCGAGGACTATTCGCCCGGCACCTCCTATTTCCAGACCCTGCTGCACGAGCTGGGCCACGCGGTCGGGCTCGAGCATCCCAACGACGACGCCTATGACGCGAATTTCGACACCTCCACCACGCTGATGAGCTACAACCAGTCGGGCGCCCCCGCGACCGAGCTCGCGCCGTTCGACGTGGCGGCGCTGCAGCAGGTCTACGGCGCCGCGGACGGGCCGGATGGTCTGACCGCCAGCTGGGACGAGACCCTGAACGAATTCACCCTCGACGGCACCGCGGGCGACGACGTGCTGATCGCGACCGACACGGCCTCGTTCCTCAATGGCGGCGCGGGGGACGACGCGCTCTACGGGCGGGACGGCGACGACGTGTTCGATCCCGGCGCGGGCAATGCCACGGTCGAGGGCGGCACCGGCAACGACCGCCTGGTCCTGTCGGGCAACCGCGCCGATTACGAGATCTTCGTGCCCGCGGGCGGCATCATCCGCACGCTGGACGACCAGGGCCAGATCCAGACCGAGGGCAACGTGGTGCTGACCGCGATCGGCGGATCGGCCACCGAAGGCACGGTGATCGCGCAGCGCATCGACCAGTTCGACTTCGCCGATGAGGTCGCCGTCAGCTTCGACCAGCTGGTGAACGAGGGGCTGCCGGACCTGGTCGTGGCCGGGTTCAACACGCTGACCACGCTGACCGCGGGCGTGACGCGCGACATCGACGTCAACGTGCTCAACAATGGCGGCGCGATGGCGGGCAGCGCCTCGGTGATGAACATCTACCTGTCCACCGACGACACGCTCGACGCGGGCGACTACCTGGTCGGCAGCGCCCCGGTCGCGCCGCTGGGCGCCGGGCAGAGCGACACCGTCACCGTCACGCTCGACACGCGCTTCGACATCCCCGAGGGCGACTACCGCCTGATCGTGCAGGTCGACGCGAACTCGGAGCTGACCGAGTATACCGACGGCGTGTCCAACATCTTTACCGCCGGCGACGAGACCGTCGTCGTGTCCTATGCCAACGACAACTTCGCCGCGCCCACCCCGCCCTACGAGGCGACCGTGCGGCAATCGGCGGGCGCCGATATCGAGGATCTGTTCTCCTACGGCCTCTACACCGAGCAGGTGACCGAGGTCACCGACACGACCATCACCTATTCGCTGAATGCCACCGCCAACATCCAGGCGATCCTCACCGGCACCGGCTTCACGGCGGGCACCGGCTTCGGCCCGGTCGATCCCGATCCGACCGCGGGCATCGTGACCGGCCTGCGCTTCGTCACGCCCACCGGATCGGGCGATTTCACCGTGGTCGACATCGGCGGGCTCTACATCCCGCGCGCCGACCTGACCCCGGCGCTGGCCTCCGCCTCCGCCGATCCTGCCGACAGCACCGCGCTCGACGCGATCCTCGACCAGCACATCTTCGACTATCTCGGCTCCGAGCAGGCGGACGCCTTCACCGGCGCGGCCCAGGACGACGTCCTGCGCGGCGCGGGCGGCGATGACGACCTCGACGGCGGCGCGGGCAACGACACGATCTACGGCGGCGAGGGCGACGACGTCCTCGACGGCGGCTTCGGCAATGACAGCATGATCGGTGGCCTGGGCGACGACATCTACGTGGTCGATTTCTTCAACGACATCGTGGTCGAGAACGCGGACGAGGGCATCGACACCATCATCACCTGGATGGATTTCAACCAGGGGCTCGAGGCCAATGTCGAGAACCTGATCGGGCTCGACCAGAACGGCAACTACATGAACCGCTATTTCAGCGGCAACGACCTGGACAACCGCATCCAGACCGGCTCGGGCAATGACGTGCTCGGCGGCGGCGGCGGCAACGACACGCTGGTCGGCGGCAATGGCGACGACACCTACTATGTCGAGGATGCCGGCGACGTGGTGGTCGAGCTCGCGAACGAGGGCACCGCCGACCGGATCGTGGCCAGCGTCGACTACACCCTGTCGGCCAATGTCGAGGATCTGACGCTGGAGGGCGGCGCCGATATCGACGGCACCGGCAACGATCTCGACAACGTCATCGTGGGCAATGGCGGCAGCAATGCGCTCGACGGTGCGGGCGGCGACGACGACCTGTCGGGCGGCACCGGCATCGACACGCTCGACGGCGGCACGGGCAACGACACGCTCACGGGCGGGACCGGCAACGACACCTTCGTCTTCGCCAGCGGGGACGGGGCGGACACGATCACCGAC
>NZ_JAWDKL010000050.1:0-4490 GCF_032464675.1 Roseobacter sp. HKCCA0434 | reverse complement strand
CGCTGGCCGACTGGCTCGCCACGCCCTTCCCGCTCCACCCGCGCGACGCGATCGCGGGCGATGCGCTGCCGCCCGCCGCACTCTGGTCGGCCAAGGCGCGCGCACTTCTCGACTTCGCCGAAGGCCCGCAGACCGTGCGCCTGCTTTCCGACATGGCGGAGGCGGAGGAGATCGCCGCCGCGCTCGACACCCTCGCGACCCGTGCGGGCGACCTGCCCCGCATCGACCTGCCCGACCCCGTGCCCTGGCAGGAGGGGCTGCGCGCCCTGCCCTGCGACAGCCTTGCCGCCCTGCGCGACCAGCTCGATCCGGGCGTGATGCGCGCGCTGGGCTACGATCCGATCTGACGCGCGGGCGCACGGCCTGCCGCCTTGCGAAAGTTCACTTTTTACCGTTTGATAAAACCTGCACCAAGCGACCCTGGAAAGGCCACCGATGATCCGCTTCCTGCTCAACGGCGCGCCCGTCACCGTGGACGATGCCGCGCCCACCACCACGCTGCTCGACTGGCTGCGGGAGGAGCGGCACCTGACCGGCACCAAGGAAGGCTGCAACGAGGGCGATTGCGGCGCCTGCACCGTCACCGTCACCACGCTGGACGAGGGCGGGCTGACCCATCAGGCGCTCAACGCCTGCATCCTGTTCCTGCCCCAGCTTGCGGGCAAGGCCGTTCGCACGGTCGAAGGCATCGCCGCCCCCGATGGCCGCCTGCACCCGGTGCAGGACGCGATGGTGGAACGCCACGGCAGCCAGTGCGGCTTTTGCACCCCCGGTTTCGTCATGTCGATGTACACCGCCCACCGCACCGGGCGGCAGGACCATGACGACGTGCTGGCGGGCAATCTGTGCCGCTGCACCGGCTACGCGCCGATCGTGCGCGCCTCGGAAGATGCCGCGACGCGCCCCACCCCCGACTGGGAGATCGACGAGACCGAGGCCCTGCAAGCCCTCGCGGGCGAAGGCGACATGAGCGGGCGCGACACCTACCTCCCCGCCTCCGCCGACAGCCTCGCCGCGATCTACGGCATGCATCCCGACGCCACGCTGGTCGCGGGCGCCACCGAGGTCGGCCTCTGGGTCACCAAGCAGTTCCGCGACGTGACGCCGATGATCTTCCTGCACCGCGTGCGCGACCTCCAGACCATCGAGCGGGTCGAAGGCGGCTTGCGCATCGGCGCGGGCGTCACCCTCACCCGCCTGCGCGGCGCGATGGCCGACCGCCACCCCGATTTCGCCGAGCTGCTGCGCCGCTTCGGCTCGGTGCAGGTGCGCAACGCCGCTACGATCGGCGGCAATATCGCCGAAGGCTCGCCCATCGGCGATAGCACCCCCGCCCTGATCGCGCTGGGCGCCACGCTGACTCTGCGCCACGGCGAGGAGCGACGCGAGCTGCCGCTCGAGGACTTCTTCACCGGCTACAAGCAGCAGGACATCCGCCCCGGCGAATTCGTCAAGAGCGTCTTCGTCCCCGACCAGCCCGACACGCTGGCCTGCTACAAGCTCTCCAAGCGGTTCGACCAGGACATCTCCGCCGTCTGCGGCTGCTTCAACGTCACGATCGAGGACAGCACCGTCACCGCCGCCCGCCTCGCCTTCGGCGGCATGGCCGCGACCCCCACCCGCGCCCGCCAGGCCGAGGCCGCGCTGATGGGCCGCCCGCTCGACGAATCCGCCATCGCCGCCGCCGCCGAGGCACTGGCCGAGGATTTCGAGCCGATGACCGACATGCGCGCCAGCGCCGCCTACCGCCTGAAGGCCGCGCGCAACATGCTGACCCGCTACCGGCTGGAACGCACGGGCGACACGCCCACCCGCCTCGTCGGCCGCGGTGCCCCCGACCTGATGGAGGCCGCCCGATGAGCGTCCACCAGTCCCGCCCGCACGATTCCGGCCCGCTGCACGTCACGGGCGAGGCGCGTTATACTGACGACCTGCCAAGTACCGGGCGCGCGCTGCACCTCGCCTTCGGCCTCGCCCCCATCGCGCATGGCCGCGTGCGCGTCGACCTCGCCCCCGTCCGCGCCATGCCGGGCGTCGCCCTCGTGTTGGGGCCCGAGGATTTCGCTGAGATGCCAGACGTCTCCCCCTCCCCGCGCCCCGAGCCGCTGCTCTCGGATGGCGAGGTCCAGTTCCACGGCCAGCCGCTCTTCCTCGTCGCCGCGACCTCGCACCGCGCCGCCCGCATCGCCGCCCGGGCCGCCGAAATCGAGATCGTCGAGGAACGCACCCCCCGCATCACCATCGCAGACGCCCGCGCCGCCCTCGACGCCAGCGACGACCCGCTCGCCGAGGGCCTGCTGCTCGAACCCCCACTGGAATGGGAGAAGGGCGATGCCGACACCGCCCTCGCCGCCGCCCCACACCGCATCAAGGGCGCGATCGAGATCGGCGGGCAGGAGCATTTCTACCTCGAAGGTCAGGCCGCGATGGCCGTGCCCGGCGACGGCAGCGAGATGGTCATCCACGCCTCGACCCAGCACCCGACCGAGATCCAGCACAAGGTCGCCCACGCTCTCCACGTCTCGCAGGCGCAGGTTCAGGTGCAGGTCCGCCGCATGGGCGGCGGCTTCGGCGGCAAGGAAAGCCAAGGCAACGCGCTCGCCGTGGCCTGCGCGCTGGTCGCAAAGCGCACCGGCCTGACCGCGCGCATGCGCTACGATCGCGACGACGACATGATGCTGACGGGCAAGCGGCACGACTTCGTCATCGAATACGAGGCCGGGTTCGACGACGAAGGCCGCCTCGCCTCCGTGATCTTCGATCAGTACACCCGCTGCGGCTGGGCGCCCGACCTCTCCGCCCCCGTGGCCGACCGGGCGATGCTGCACGCCGACAACGCCTATCACCTGCCCGCCGCGCGCATCCGCTCCACCCGGCTGATGACCCATACCTGCTCGAACACCGCCTTCCGCGGCTTCGGCGGGCCACAGGGCATGGTCGGCATCGAGCGGGTAATCGAGCATGTCGCCGCCCACCTGAACCGCGACCCGCTGGAGGTACGCCGCGCGAACCTCTACGCCAGCGGCGCGCAGGGCCAGACGACCCCCTACGGAATGGAAGTCGAGGACTCCATCGCCCCCGACCTCGTCGCCAAACTGGCCGAGGACGCGGGCTACGCCGCCCGCCGGGCCGAGATCGCCGCCTTCAACGACAGCTCTCCCATCCTCAAGCGCGGCCTCGCGCTGACGCCGGTGAAATTCGGCATCTCCTTCACGCTGACCCAGCTCAACCAGGCGGGCGCCCTCGTGCATGTCTACACCGACGGCTCGATCCGCCTGAACCACGGCGGGACCGAGATGGGACAGGGCCTGTTCACCAAGGTCGCCGCCGTCGCCGCCGACATCTTCGGCCAGCCGCAGGACGCCGTGCGCATCACCGCGACCGACACCGCGAAGGTGCCCAACACCTCCGCCACCGCCGCTTCCTCCGGCTCCGACCTCAACGGCATGGCGGTGAAGGCCGCGTGCGAGACGATCCGCGCCCGCATGGCCGAGCACCTCGCCACGGCCAGGGTCATCTGGCACGCGCGCGACGACGCGGGCGAGGCGCTGATCGACCGCGACGGCAAGCCCGAGGTGTGCGAACACGCCTTCGACTGCGCGCCGGAAGACATCACCTTCGCGAACGGCACGGTCGGCACGGCGGATCACCGCATCCCCTTCGCCGACGCGGTGCAGGCCTGCTACGCCGCGCGCGTCTCGCTCTCCTCTACCGGCTTCTACGCTACCCCGAAACTCGCCTGGGACCGCACGCAGCGCAGCGGTCCGCGCCGCCCGTTCTACTACTTCGCCTATGGCGCGGCGGTGACCGAGGTCGCGCTCGACACGCTGACGGGCGAGAACCGCATCCTGCGCACCGACATCCTCCACGATTGCGGCCGCTCGCTGAACCCCGCGCTCGACATCGGCCAGATCGAGGGCGGCTACGTGCAAGGCGCCGGCTGGCTGACGATGGAGGAGCTGGTCTGGAACCCGAAAGGCGCGCTCGCCACCCACGCCCCTGCGACCTACAAGATCCCCGGCTGCTCGGACCGGCCGCGCGTCTTCAACGTGGCGCTATGGGACGGGGAGAATGCCGAGGACACGATCCACAAGTCCAAGGCCGTGGGCGAGCCGCCGCTGATGCTCGGCATCTCCGCGCTGATGGCGCTGCAGGACGCGGTGCGCGCCGCGGGCTCGGACGCGCTGATCGACGCGCCCGCCACCCCCGAACGCCTGGTCGAAGCACTCGACGGCACGGCATGACCCTTCGGATTGGCCCAAATACTCCCGTCCCGCCGAAGACAACCGGCGCACCTTGCGTATTTGCAGGAAGCTGAAGGGCATGGCGACGCCCCCCACCGGCCCCGTCATCCGCATCCGGGTGGCGCGCCATCGCGGCTCCACCCCGCGCGAGGCGGGAACGGCCATGCTCGTGGGCGCGGAGGCGATCCACGGCACCATCGGCGGCGGCGCGCTGGAGCATGAGGCCATCGCCACCGCCCGCGCGAT
>NZ_JAWDKL010000005.1:0-143181 GCF_032464675.1 Roseobacter sp. HKCCA0434 | reverse complement strand
ACCAGCCAGGTCGCTCCACGCGGCCTCCCGCCCCGGCCAGCGCCGCGAGGTCCTCGGCGCCCAGCCGCCGCCCCTTGCGCAGCCGCGTGGTGCCCAGCGTCAGCGAATGGGCGAGGATCGCGCCCTCCGCGTCCTCGACCGGAACCGGACCGAAGCGCATCAGCCGCCGGGCCGCGTGTCCGGGCGGCGCAACCGCTCCGTCATTTCCGCCATGATCGAGACCGCGATCTCCGCCGGGCTCTTCGCACCGATATCCGCACCGACCGGCGCGTCGATGCGTGCGACGGCCTGCGCGTCGTAGCCCGCCTCCTCCAGTCGGGCGACGCGCTTGGCATGGGTCCGCGTCGAGCCGAGGCAGCCGAGGTAGAAGACCCGCGACCCCAGCGCCGCCCGGATCGCCGGATCGTCGAGCTTGGGATCGTGCGTCAGCGTGACCACCGCGGTACGCGCATCCGGCGCCGCCGCCTCCAGCGCCACGTCCGGCCAGTCGTGAAGAAGCGCCGTATCGGGGAACCGCTCGGCCGAGGCGAAAGCCTCCCGCGGGTCGATCACCGCCACGTCATAGCCCGCCAGCCGCGCCATCACCGCCAGCGTCTGCGCGATATGCACCCCGCCCACGATCATCAGACGCAAGGGCGGGTTGTGCACGCCGATGAACCACTCCTCCCCGTCGAGCTCGACCACCCCCGACCGGTCCGACGCGATGGCCGCGCGCACCGCCTCGCCCAGCGGCGTGCCGGCCGATCCGTCCATCATCAGCCGCGACCAGTCCGACAGGCAGATCACCGAGGTCACGGCCCGTTTCGCCGCCCGCGCCTCGACCAGCCGGTCGAGATAGCCCGCGTCGATCCCGTCGGCACCCTCCACCGGCTCGACCAGCACCCGGATCGTGCCGCCGCAGGCCAGCCCGACCGCAAATGCATCGTCGTCGCTGACGCCATAGGTCAGCAGGCGCGGCACGCCGTCCTCCAGCGCGGCCAGCGCCTCCTCGACCACGGCCCCCTCGACGCACCCCCCCGAGACCGAGCCCATCATCGCCGCCGCGTCCGATATGACGAGCTGCGACCCCACCGGCCGCGGCGCCGATCCCCATGTCTCGACGACCGTGGCGATGGCCACGCGGCGCCCTTCGCGCAGCCACGTCTGCGCGATTTCGGGAATTTGATCGGCCGTGTCAGGCAACTTTCGCCTCCTCGCGCGTTAAGCCAGCAGTCCGATGTCGGGAAAAACATCGCGTGGCCTGAAACTTCGTGCCCCGCGATCACGTGGCTCCTGCATGACGACACCATAGGAGTTTCAATCATGCAATATTTCGCAGTCATATTATCGACCATCGTCCTACTGGCAGTGCCCGCCGCTGCCCAGGCGAACCACCATCTGACCAGCCTGACCGGCCTGACGGCAGAGGTGCTCGACACCATGTCGATGGAGGAGATCGGCGAGGTGATCGTGGCCAAGCGCGAGCGGGACGCCGCATTGTTGCTGGAAAGCCAACAGTGCAGCCGCGGAACCGACATTTAAGAGACCGCCGGTCCCACCCACATCAGGATGACCCGATCGCGGGACGAACCTGATCCACGGAGCCACGTCATGAAAGCCCTCATCGCATCCGCCCTCACCGCCATGACTCTGCTGGCCACCCCGGCCACGGCCGAGGGCAACCACCACCTGTCGGCGATGAGCGGTTTGAGCCTGGCGCAGCTCGAAACCATGTCGCTGACCGAGATCTCGGTCGCCATCTTCGCCCACCGCGCCACGGCGGAGTGATCACATCCGACCCATCATGCGGGCCCGCTGGCCTGCATCCTCGGGTCGGGTCAGAGCATTGGCCAATGCTTCGAGCGAGCCGATGGAATGCGCGGCACGAAAGCTGTCCACATGCGGCAGCAAGGCCCGCACGCCCCGCGCCTTGGGCGCGAACTCATCGAACCTCAAAAGCGGATTGAGCCAGATCAGCTTGCGCGCGCTCAGCCGCAGCCGCTCCGCCTCCCGCGCCAGTTGCTCCGGCTCCTCCCGGTCGAGCCCGTCGGTGATCAGCAGAACCACAGCCCCCTGCCCCAGCACCCGCCGCGACCAGTCGCGGTTGAAGGCGTGCAGGCTCGCCCCGATCCGCGTGCCGCCCTCCCAGTCCCGCGCCTCCGCCCCCGTGGCGGCCAGCGCCGCATCGACGTCGCGCTGGCGCAGGTGACGGGTGATGTTGGTCAGCCGCGTACCGAAGGTAAAGGCATGGACCTGCGCCCAGCCCGCCCCTTTCTGGTTCGCCGCCGTGTGCAGGAAATGCAGCAGCATCCGGCTGTAGCCGCTCATCGAGCCGGAGATGTCGCACAGCGCCACCAGGTTCGGCCAGCGGGTGCGCCGCTCGCGCATCTTCAGCTCCGCCACGTCGCCGCGCCGCATCGCGTCGCGCATCGTGCCGCGCCAGTCGGGGATGTGCCCGCGCGCGGCGGCGCGGGTGCGGCGGCTGGCGATCGGTCGCACCGGCAGTTCCAGCCGCGCGATCATCCGCTTCGCCTCGGCCAGCTCTGCCCCCGTCATCTGCTCGAAATCGGTGCGGCGCAGCTTCTCCTCGGCCGAGAAGGTCAGCGTCGCGTCGATCTCGATCAACTCGCCCTCCTCCGCGTCCGGCAGATCGGGCGGGGCTGCGTCGGGCTGGTCGAGCAGCGCCTCCGCCGCGCGCCGTTCCGCCGCCATGGGGTCCGGCGTCTCGTTCACGCCGCGCACCATGGGCGTGAGCATCTCCATCATCTTCTCGAGGAATTGCGGATCGCGCCAGTAGAGCCGGAAGACCTGCCCGAACACCGCCCGCTCCTCCGCCTTGCGCACGAAGCAGGCATGCAGCGTCCAGTAGAAATCCTGCTTCTCCGAAAAGCCCGCCGCCTCCACCGCCCGGATCGCATCGATCACCTGCCCCGGGCCGATGGGCAGCCCCGCCCGCCGCAGCGCGCGTGCGAAATGCGTGATGTTGCCTGCCAGACGCGGGTTCTCGGGCAACGGGAGGTCGGCCAGTTCTACCATCCGGCCCCCTCGCGTGACCGGACCCGGTTCGCCATGAGTATTTCCGCCAATCCGAAGCCGGGCCTGCAGCTTTCGGATTGGCCCAAATACTCGGGAAAGCTGCGCGGGCGCATCCCGCTCACAGCCCCGCCTTCGCCTCGTCGAGGATTCGCTTCGCCTCGGAGCCCTGCAACTTCTGGATGTCGTCCTGGTATTTCAGGATCGCCCCCAGCGTGTCGGCGATGACCGCCGGGCTCAGCTCGATCGCGTCGAGCGCCACGAGGCACTTGGCCCAGTCGATCGTCTCGGCCACGCCGGGCTTCTTGAACAGATCCTCGGTCCGCAGCTTCTGGACGAAGGCGACGACCTCGCGGCTCAGACTTTCCGCGGCCTCGGGCGCGCGGGCCGTGACGATCTGCATTTCCCGATCGAAATCGGGATAGTCGACCCAGTGGTAGAGACAGCGCCGCTTCAGCGCGTCATGCACCTCGCGCGTCCGGTTCGAGGTCAGGATGACGATGGGCGGCTCGGGGGCCGCCACCGTGCCCAGCTCCGGGATCGTCACCGCGAAATCGCTCAGCGCCTCCAAGAGGAAGGCCTCGAAGGGCTCGTCCGTGCGGTCCAGCTCGTCGATCAGCAGCACAGGCGCGCCGCCCTGCTGCGGGCGCATCGCCTCCAGCAGGGGCCGTTCGATCAGGTAGTCGTCGGAAAACAGCTCCCGGCTCAGCGCCTGCCGGTCCGTACCACCCGCCGCCTCCGCCGTGCGGATCGCAACCATCTGCGCGGCGAAGTTCCATTCGTAGACCGCCGACGCGGCGTCGAGCCCCTCGTAGCATTGCAGCCGGATCAGCCGCCGCCCCAGGCTCGCCGACAGCGCCTTGGCGATCTCGGTCTTGCCGACGCCCGCCTCCCCTTCCAGGAACAGCGGCCGCCCCAGCTTCAGCGCCAGGAAGACGACGGTGGAAAGGTCGCGCCCGGCGACATAACCGGCATCCCCCAGCATGGCTTGCGTCTTGTCGATGCTGTCGGGCAGGGCGGTCATCGGCGTCTCCTCGGTTTCCGTCCGCCAAACGTGCCGCTCTCAGCCGTGCGGTCAACCCGCCTTAGGTCTGACGGCCACCAAGTCGCACCGGCCAGCTGACGGGTCAGGCCACCTCCGAAACGCGTGGCATCGCACTCATAGCCCCGCACCGTGCATGGGTATTCGCGTGCAGGCAGCCGGAAGCCTGCGGTCGAAGGTCATGAAGTCGCCGTCACGCGCGATCACGCCGCCCCGCCGAATTCACCGCGACCTGGTCGCGCAACCCTTCAGCCGCGATACCGGATCAGCGCGGCGAGCGCTTGGCCAGGATCCGCTGCAGGGTCCGGCGGTGCATGTTCAGCCTGCGCGCCGTCTCCGACACGTTGCGGTCGCACAGTTCGTAGATGCGCTGGATATGCTCCCACCGCACGCGATCCGCGCTCATCGGGTTCTCGGGCGGCTCGGGCTTGTCCTCGGGGCGGGCGAGCAGTGCGCGCGTCACGTCGTTCGCATCCGCCGGTTTCGACAGGTAGTCGGTCGCCCCGATCTTCACCGCCGCCACCGCCGTCGCGATCGCGCCATATCCCGTCAGCACCACGATGCGCGCATCCGCGCGGGCAGCGCGCAGCGCCTCCACCACGTCGAGCCCGTTGCCATCCTCCAGCCGCAGGTCGAGCACCGCATAGGTCGGGGGCTTCGCCTTCACCGCGGCCAGCCCGTCGGCCACGCTCGCGGCCTCGGTCACTGCGAAGCCGCGCTTCTCCATCGCGCGGGCGAGCCTGCGCAGGAACGGCTCGTCATCGTCGAGCAGCAGGAGGCTCGGGTCGGGTCCCAGGTCGGTCTCTGAAGCCATCACATGTTCCCCAATCGTTGTTTATCTCTCTTTACGATGGAGTTGGCGCGCCGGATCACTTCGTCAAAGCGCATCGGCGAAGCACGCCACCCGCTCGGCCATCTCCTCCGGCCCCACCCGCGCGGAGAAGAAATCGAGGAACCCCGCCTCCGGGTGCATGAGGTAGGTGAAGTTCGAGTGATCCATCAGGTAATCCTCGGGATCGTCATCCGCGCGCGCGGCATAGACGCGGTAGGCCCGGACGGCGGCGTCGATCTCCTCCTGCGCCCCGGTCAGGCCGATCATGCGCGGATGCATCAGGTCCGTGTACTCGGCCAGTTGCTCGGGCGTGTCGCGCGCGGGGTCCACGGTGATAAAGACCGGCGTCACGTCGATCCCCTCCTCGTCGAGGATGTAGGTCGCCTCTCCATTGCGGAACAGGTCGACCGGGCAGACATCGGGGCAGAAGGTGTAGCCGAAATAGACGAGGCTCAGCCCGTCGATCACCTCCGCCTCCGTCACCCGTTCCCCGGTCTCGGAGGTCAGGGTGAAGGCCCCGCCGATATCGCCCCCGCCGCCCGTCACGACGCTTCCCCGACATTGGGCGAAGCGGTCGTCCCCGCGCGGCCACAGCGCGATCGCGGCTGTGATCCCCAGCGCGATCAGCAGGACGAGGGCGGCGGCAATGGCGGCGATGCGGGTCATGGGCGGCTCCGTCTTTGGTCTGGCGAAGCCCTACCCCGCCGCGCCGCGAGGTGCCAGAGCGCGCGGCGTCACAGCCCCGCGACGACCCCGTGCGCCCGCCGCAGCTCGGCCAGGTCCGCAGCTCCGAACTGCCTCATCGCATTGTCTAGGTCGTCGCGCAGGATATGCAGCGCCTGATCCGCGCCCGCCTGCCCCGCGGCGGCCACCCCGTAGAGGAAGGGCCGACCGGCAAAGCAGAAATCGGCCCCCAGCGCGATCGCCCTCGCGATGTCGAGCCCGGTGCGGATGCCGCTGTCGAAGATCACGGGCACCCGCCCTTCCAGCGCCTCGACCACCCGCGGCAGGGCGACGATCGCGGGCGGGGCCGCGTCGAATTGCCGCCCGCCGTGATTGGACAGCCAGACCCCGTCCGCGCCGTGATCCGCGACCATCACCGCATCCTCGGGGTCGAGGATGCCCTTCACCACCAGTGCACCCTTCCACTCGGCCCTCAGCGCGTCGAGATAGTCGCGCGACGGGTTGTGCATGAAATTCTCGACGAAGAAGCGCCGCTGCGCGTCCATCTCGTTCGACCCGGCATATTTGGCGATCGTGGCCAGATCCGCCTTGCCGTGCCGCGCGGTGGCGAGCGCCCAGGCGGGTCGGAGGGCGACATGGCTCAGCATCTGCCGGTTCACCCCGGCCTGGATCGACAGGCCCGCGCGCCGCTGCCGCTCCCGCCGGCTGGGGGCGGGAATGTCCACGGTCAGCGCCAGCACGCGCATGCCCGCCTCCCACGCGCGCGCCAGCACGTCGCGCATCAGGCCATGGTCGCGCGGGGGGTAGAGCTGGAACCACCCCATCTCGCCCGCCACCGGCCCGACCTCCTCGGGCGTCTTGGCCGCGACGGTGGACAGGCAATAGGGGATGCGCCCCCGCCGCGCCGTATCCGCCAGCATCAGCTCCGCCCCCGGCCACATCAGCCCTGTCATCCCCACCGGAGCCATGCCGATCGGGCTGTCATAGCGCTGGCCGAACAGCTCCGCCGACTGGTCGGGCGACTGGTCTCCCTTGAGGAACCGCGGCATCAGCCGCACCGCGTCGAGCGCCGCGCGGTTGCCCCGCATCGCCGCGTCCTCGGTCGTGCCGCTGTCGAGATATTCGAAGGCGAAATGCGGGATGCGCACCTTCGCGGCCGCGCGCAGGTCGGATATGGCGGGGAAGCGATCGTCGAGATGGTCCATGCCTCCGGTTTGCGCCCGATGGGCCGACCCCGTCAACCACGGCCTTGAAAACCGCACGCCGCCCCTATAGTTACCATGATAACAACAGGAGTGCGACATGACCGACCTGACCGTCTTCGCCCGGATCGAGCCGAAGCCCGAGCATTATCACGAGGCCCTGACCGCCATCCGGGGCATCGTCGACGCGACCCGCACCGAACCCGGTTGCCGCCGCTTCGAGGTCAATGCAGGCCAGCCGGGCGACCCGGCGCTCTACCTCGTGGAATGGTGGCGCAGCGACGCGGCGCTCGACGCGCATTACGCGCAGGACTACACCCGCGCCGTGTTCGCCGCTTACGAGGGCTGGCTCGCCCGACCCGTCGAGGTCACGAAGATGCGCCCGGCCTGATGTTCTTTCTCAAGGATCTGCCGTCCGACGACATGATCGCCCGCGTCGGGGCCGGGCTCGATATCGACCCGTCCCGCATCCGCGACCGGCTCGGCGCGCTGCGCGCCGCCAGCGTCCTGATGCGCCGGATCGAGCAGTACCTCGCCATGCACGGCCTCTCGCAAACGCAGTTCCTCGTTCTCATGGTGATCGAGCGCGAACCCGCGCGCGACAGCCTGCAATCGTCCGAGATCGCGGCGCGGCTCGACATCTCGCGCCCCGTCCTATCCAAGACCCTCGCGACGATGGAGCGTTCGGGCCTCATACGGCGGCAGGGCGACGGACGCCGCGCGCCAATCGCGCCGACCGAAACCGGCCGCGCCCGGTTCGACGCCCTGCTGCCGGGATATTTCGCGCTGCTCGACCCCGGTCCGGACGCGCAGAACGATCCATGAACGCTTCTTTAACTTCCCGCCCGCACGCGCTATCTTCGCGCGCATGACCGATTGGGACGACGATCCGTTCGAAAGCGCCGAGCGCGCCAGCCTCTCCGCCCGCGCCTCGGGCGGCATCGCCGCGCGCGCGATGGCCGCGCGCCCCGCGCCCTATCTCGACGATCTCAACCCCGAACAGCGCCGCGCGGTCGAGACGCTGGACGGCCCCGTCCTGATGCTCGCCGGTGCGGGCACCGGCAAGACCAAGGCGCTGACCACCCGCATCGCGCATCTCCTGAACACCGGCCGCGCCCAGCCCAACGAGATCCTCGCCGTCACCTTCACCAACAAGGCCGCGCGCGAGATGAAGGAGCGTGTCGGCCGCCATGTCGGCGGCGTGATCGAGGGTATGCCCTGGCTCGGCACCTTCCACAGCCTGTGCAACAAGCTCTTGCGCCGCCATGCCGAGCTGGTGGACCTCAAGTCCAACTTCACCATCCTCGACACCGACGACCAGCTGCGCCTCCTGAAGCAGCTCGTGCAGGCCCACGGCATCGACGACAAGCGCTGGCCGGCCCGGATGCTCAGCGGCATCCTCGACCAGTGGAAGAACCGCGGCTGGACGCCCGAGACGCTGCCGGCGAGCGAATCCTCCGCCTACAACCACAAGGGCCCGGCCCTCTACGCCGAGTACCAGCGCCGCCTGATCGAGCTCAACGCCGTCGATTTCGGCGATCTGCTGCTGCACGTCGTCACGATCTTCCAGAAATACCCCGACGTGCTCGAGAAGTACCAGCGCTGGTTCAAGTACATCCTCGTCGACGAGTATCAGGACACCAACGTCGCGCAGTACCTCTGGCTGCGCCTGCTCGCGCAGGGCCACCGCAACATCTGCTGCGTCGGCGACGACGACCAGTCGATCTATGGCTGGCGCGGGGCCGAGGTCGGCAACATCCTGCGCTTCGAGAAGGACTTTCCCGGCGCGACCACCATCCGGCTGGAGCAGAACTATCGCTCCACCTCCCACATCCTCGCCGCCGCCTCCGGTGTCATCGCCGCCAACGAGGACCGGCTGGGCAAGACGCTGTGGACGCAAGCCGAGGGCGGCGAGAAGGTCCGCCTGATCGGCCACTGGGACGGCGACGAGGAGGCCCGCTGGATCGGCGAGGAGGTCGAGGCCTACCAGCGCGGCACCCGCGGCCTCGACCCAATCGGCCTCGACGACCAGGCCATCCTCGTGCGCGCCTCCTTCCAGATGCGCGCCTTCGAGGACCGCTTCCTGACCATCGGCATGCCCTACCGCGTCATCGGCGGCCCCCGCTTCTACGAGCGGATGGAGATCCGCGACGCGATGGCCTATTTCCGCGTCGTGGTCAGCCCCGAGGACGACCTCGCCTTCGAGCGGATCGTGAACACGCCCAAGCGCGGCCTCGGCGACAAGGCGCAGGCCACGATCAACGCCTTCGCGCGCGAGAACGGCATCTCGCTGCTGGAGGCCGCCGACACGCTGGTCGCCGACGGCGCGATCAAGGGCAAGGGCGGCAAGGCGCTGGGCGAGCTCGTCCGCGGCTTCGCCCGCTGGCGCGCCATCATGCTCTGGTCCGCCGCCCCCGCCGCCACCGACGACGCGGTGATCGACCTCGACGATCCCCTGCCCGAACGCCCTGAGGGGCTGGAGGAGCCGCTGAGCCATGTCGAACTGGCCCAGCTCATCCTCGACGAGTCGGGCTACACCGGCCACTGGCAGAACGACAAGACACCCGAGGCGCCGGGACGGCTCGAAAACCTCAAGGAACTGGTGCGCGCGCTGGAGGAATTCGAGAACCTGCAAGGCTTCCTCGAACATGTCGCCCTCGTCATGTCCAACGATACCGAGGACGCGGCGGAGAAGGTCACGATCATGACCCTCCACGCCGCCAAGGGCCTCGAATTCCCCGTCGTCTTCCTGCCGGGATGGGAGGACGGCCTGTTTCCCTCGCAGCGCTCGATGGACGAGAGCGGGATGAAGGGATTGGAGGAGGAACGCCGCCTCGCCTATGTCGGCATCACGCGGGCCGAGCGGCATTGCACCATCTCCTTCGTCGCCAACCGGCTGACCTACGGTCAGTGGAACAACGCCATGCCGTCGCGCTTCATCGACGAACTGCCCGAGGAGCATGTCGACATCCTCACGCCCCCCGGGCTCTATGGCGGCGGGTTCGGCGCGGCGGCGACGGCCAGCCCCAAGGCGCAGGCCATGCGCGAAAGCGACCTGATGGACCGCGCGGCCAATGCCGATGTCTACAAGTCCCCCGGCTGGGCCCGGATGCAGCGCAACTCCGCCAGGCGTTCCGTCCGCCAGCCGACCGAGGCGCGCAACATGGTGATCGACGCCTCCGCCACTCCCGCATTCGAGGTTGGGGAGCGCGTGTTCCACCAGAAATTCGGCTACGGCAAGGTCACGGGGCTGGAAGGCGACAAGCTGACCGTCGCCTTCGAAAAGGCCGGCGAGAAGAAGGTCGTGGCCAGCTACGTCACCGCCGCGACGGACGTGCCGTTCTGAGGTGAGCGGGGCATCGACGGGAAGGCGGCGATCGCCTTTCATGCACCTCCAGTGGCAATCCCTGACCCAAGCCGCGCATCGACGGGCCGCGGTACGGCGATCCAACGCTGGTGCATGGCACCTTATTGCAGCCAAGTCCGTCAGACCTCACCGCAGCGCGCCTCCATCAACCAAATCGCCGTGCCGGGGGGCGGCCCGGCGATGTGCGGCGGGCTTCGCCCTTGATTCCGCACGGGGCTGTCCGTCCGAGCCGTTGGCATGAATTAGCATGACGAACCGTGCCGCGGCCTACGCGCCAGTCGCACCCCCGCTACTTCAACCTGTAGGTCAGCACCGAGTGCACGAACTGCGCAACGCGCGGATCGTCCACGTCGTCCACCCGCAGCCCGCGATTTCCGTCATAGGTCAGTTCGTCGCCCCAGCGGGCCCGATGCTCGGCGATCAGGCTCGTCTGGCAATGCACCAGCAGCCAGACCGCACCCTTGGCCTCACCGATCCGCACGGCCGTCCCGATCCCCTTGGTCGGCTGGCGAAAGGACGGCTGACCCCATGCCACACCTTCGCGTAGCGGTCCGATCTCGGGATTGGCCGCCGCGACCTCGTATATCAGCGCCCGCAGCCGCTCGACCGTGTCCTGAACATCCATGCCGTCACCCTGCCAGTCACCCGACCGCGCGACAATCGCCCCGAACGCGAAAACGGCGGCGCGACCGTAGGGGATCGCACCGCCGTCTTGCAGACCCGGCGACCTTCAGGGAGGAACAGGCGCCGGGTGGGTTCGCGTCGTCAGGGAGGGAAGCGACGCGGACCGTCTCGATTACTTGTTGTAGACCGCCTCATAGGCCGCGGAGTGGATCGACGCGCGGCTCAGGCCGAGGTCGGCCAGCTCGGCGCCGCTCAGCGCGGACAGCTCGTTGACGGTGCGGCGGTACTGGCGCCACTGGCCGAACGCTGCGCGCTGTGCGGCGGCGTAGTCGGAGAGACCGGCGAGGAAGCCGGAATGGGCGCGGGTATCGGTTGCGGTGATGAATGCCATGTTTTCGGTCCTTCGATTGGGTCGAGGCCGTCCTTGGCCTCACGTCTTTGTTCGTCGTGTCAGCAGTGATCTGCTGCACTGCAATGTAGGGATGGTGCCGGAGGCCGCAATCGCCGTTCGGTCCGTTGCGCCATGCGCTTGGTGCATGGCTGCGCCCGGACCTGCGGCGATGCTGCCGCCACGTCAGGCAGGCGCACCCCATGTGGCAGCCCGCGCGATCGCCGGAATGTCGCCGCGCGACATGCCCAGATCGTCGAGCTCGGCCTCGCTCCGGGCCGAAAGCTGCTCGACCGTGGCCCGGTAGGCGCGCCACTTGCCGAATTGAGAGCGCAGCGCGCCGACGCGCGCCTGCAATGCGGTTCCGTTCGCAAACTTCGTCATATCAGGTCTCCTTCCTGATCGGCGGCCTGGCCCGACATGGGCGTTCGCCGCTGTTGCACTGCACAAACTATGGAGCCACCCGATTGGTTCAAACCGCTTTGACGCCGTGGCGTGTTGCACCTGCGTCATGGCTATGGAAATGCGCCGCGCTATATCCGGTCGATGCTGCCCCGCGCCCTTCTCCACCGCGATTTCCGCATCTACGTCATCGGCAATTTCTTTGCCCTGAACGGCGTGTGGATCCAGCGGATCGCGATCGGCTGGCTGGGCTGGGACCTGACCGGCAGCGCCAGCTTCGTCGGCCTGCTGTCCTTCTTCCTGATGATCCCGACGCTGATCCTCGGCCCCGTGCTCGGCGTCGTCGCGGACCGCGCGGACATACGCCGCGCGGCACTCGGAACCCAGCTCGCCCTGCTGGCAGTCAGCGTGCTGCTGGCGCTCACATGGTTTTCCGGCGGGCTGAGCCCCGCCATCCTCGCGCTCTGCGCCGTGGCCATCGGCGCCGTCACGGCGTTGCACCATCCGGTGCGCATGGCGATGGCCCCGCGCCTCGTCCCGGCGGAGGCGATCGGCGCCGCCGTCCCGATCATCTCGATCAACTTCAACCTCTCGCGCTTCCTCGGCCCCTTCATCGCTGGCGCGCTGATCGCGACTTTCGGCGTCGGCGCGGCCCTCATGGTGAACGCCGCCGCCTTCGCCCCGCTGCTGGTGTCGCTCAGCCTGATCCACCCGCGCGAGAAAGCCGGCCGGATCGCGCCGCGCGGCTCCTTCCTCGACAGCTTCCGCGCCGGGCTCGCCCATGCCCGCGCCGTGCCGCTGATCCGCGCGGGCATCCTCGTGACCGCCACCGCCGCCCTCTCCGCCCGCGGCGTGCAGGAGATCCTGCCGGTCATCGCCGATGGCAGCTTCGGGCGCGGTGCGTCCGGGCTGGGTCAACTCACCGCCGCGGCGGGCGCGGGCGCGCTCGTCTCCTCCTTCGGGCTCGCCAACCGGCCGATCCGGGCGACGGACGGCCTGCCGCGCGCCTCGATCTACGGCGCGGTCGCCTCGCTGCTCCTCGTCGGCTGCCTCGGCCTCGCGCCGTCCTGGTGGCTCGCGCTCGCCATCGTGGCCGGGTTGGGGGCGAGCGGCACGCTTGTGGGGGTCGGCATCCAGTCCGCGATCCAGATCCGGCTCGACGACGACATGCGCGGCCGGGTCATGTCGCTCTGGACCACGACCGCCATCGGCGCGACGGCGCTGGGCGCGCTGGCGCTCGGCGCCCTGACCGACGCGATCGGCCTGCGGCTCACCCTGCTCCTGTCCGCCGGGCTCGGCCTCGCCACCCTGGCGCTGGAGCTCTTCTCCTACGCCCGCGCCTTGCGCGCCAGCGCCTCCAGCCGGTCGAGGAACCGCGACCGATCCGCCTTGGAGAACGGCTTGCCGCCCCCCTGACGGAACGGATCGGCGGCGCGCAGATCGGCCATCAGGTCCCGCATGGCGAGCTGGTTGCCGATGGAGTGCGCGGTGAACGCCTCCCCGTCGGGCCGGATCGCCACCGCCCCAGATTTCAGCACGCGGTCGGCCAAGGGAATGTCGGAGGTCACGCAGATGTCGCCCGGCCCCGTCCGCTCCGCGATCCACATGTCCGCGGCGTCCGGTCCGTCGGGCACCACCACCGTCTCGACCTTCGGATGCGGGTCGGGCCGGATCCCGCCATTCGAGACGACATAGACCTGCATGCCGTGCCGATGGGCGACCTTCTTGGCCTCCTCCTTCACCGGGCAGGCATCCGCATCGATATAGAGGGCCATTGGCAAATCCCGATCCATCCGCGATAACACGCCCCGACCTACCCCGGAGAGCCCAAGATGACCAGTTTCACGCCCCGCGTCTTTTCCGGCATCCAGCCGACGAACCACCTGCAACTGGGCAACTATCTCGGCGCGGTGAAGCGCTTCGTCGAGATGCAGGACGAAGGGATGGAGACGATCTATTGCATCGTCGATCTCCACGCGATCACGGCGAGCTTCCAGGAACCGGCCAGGCTGCGCCACGCCACGCGCGAGCTGGCGGCCGCCTATATCGCCTCGGGCCTCGATCCCAAGCGCTCGATCCTCTTCAACCAGAGCCAGGTTCCCCAGCACACCGAGCTCGGCTGGATTTTCAACTGCGTCGCGCGTCTGGGCTGGATGAACCGCATGACGCAGTTCAAGGACAAGGCGGGCAAGAACGCCGAGAAGGCCTCGCTCGGCCTCTACGCCTATCCGTCGCTGATGGCCGCCGACATCCTCGCCTATCACGCGACGCATGTGCCCGTGGGCGAGGATCAGAAGCAGCATGTCGAGCTGACCCGCGACATCGCGGCCAAGTTCAACCACGATTACGGCGTCGATTTCTTCCCTGAGACCGAAGCCATCATCGAGGGCGCGGCCACCCGCGTCATGAGCTTGCGCGACGGCACCAAGAAGATGTCGAAATCCGATCCGTCCGATGCCAGCCGCATCAACCTCACCGACGATGCCGACACCATCGCGAAGAAGATCCGCAAGGCCAAGACCGATCCCGAGCCGCTGCCCGAGACCGTCGAGGGGCTGGAGGACCGGCCCGAGGCGCGCAACCTCGTCAACATCTACGCGGCCCTCGCCGAGACGACGCGCGAGGCGGTGATCGCCGAATATGCCGGCGCGCAGTTCGGCACCTTCAAGCCCGCGCTGGCCGATCTGGCGGTCGAGAAGCTGGCCCCGATCTCCTCCGAGATGGCCCGCCTGATGGACGACACGGCCGAGATCGACCGCGTGCTGGGCGACGGGGCCACCCGTGCCGCCGAAATCGCCGAGCCGATCCTGGCCAAGACCTACGACATCGTCGGCCTGGTCCGCTCCCGTTAAGGACGCCGCACCCTGCGCGGAATCAAGCCGAAGGCGCCGCGCATCGCCGGGCCGCCCCCCGGCACGGCGATTTTGCTAATGGAGGCGCGACGCCGGGAGGTCACACGGACTTGGCTACCATAAAGTGCCACGATCCGACGTTAGACCGCCGCACCGCGGCCCGCCGAAGCGCTCCGTCACGCCCCGGCCTCGAGCCGGGGCCTCTACTTCAGCCGCTCCGCCTGCTCCACAACCCGCTTGCCCAGATGGCGCGCGTTCGCCAGATCGCTCGCCCGCGGCACCACGTCCGGCCCCTTGTCCGCATCGGACTGCGACCCGCCGCCCGCGAAGAAGCCCAGCCGGTTCAGGTTGTCCGGATCGTCCCCCGGATAGGCCGGGTCCTGCGGCGGCAGCCCTGATCCCACCCACAGCATCCCGTGCTGCATGGCGAGCGTGATCATCCGGTGGATCGCCTGCCCCCGGTCGCCATCCAGATTGGACGAGTTGACGAAGCCCGAGGCCAGCTTGTCCTGCCACTTTCGGTCGAACCATGCCTTCGAGCTCGCATCCGCGAACATTTCGAACGGGCCGGAGACCGACCCCATATAGACCGGGGAGCCGAAGATGATCGCATCCGCCGCCTCCAGCACGTCCCACGGCCCGCTCTCGGGGTCGTGCAGGTCGGTGGCCTTCAGCACCGTCACCTCGCCGCCCGCGCCGCGCGCGCCCTCGGCCACGGCCTCCATCTGCTTTTCCGTGTGGCCATAGCCCGAATGATAGACGATCGCGATCTTCGCCATTGCCGGTCTCCCTTTTCCGAACGGAGCGGCGACGGCCGCCCCTGTCGAGGGGGCCAGATAGCAGCGAGCGCGCGGCGATAAAGCCACGCGCCCGGATCAGATTGTCGCGCCCTTGGAAACGCGCCCCGCGTCACTCGGCGCCGAGGCACCACTTCATCACAGCCTTCTGCGCGTGCACGCGGTTCTCCGCCTCGTCGAAGACGACCGATTGCGGGCCGTCCATCACCGCGTCGGTGACCTCCTCGCCCCGGTGCGCGGGCAGGCAATGCATGAACAGCGCCTGCTCCCCCGCCGCCTGCATCAGCGCTTCGTTCACCTGGTAGGGCTTCAGCAGGTTGTGCCGCCGGTCGCGCGCGCTCGCGTCGTCATGCATCGACAGCCAGGTATCGCTGACAACCAGGTCCGCGCCCCGCACGGCCGTCTCCGCGTCGCGCTCGATGGTTACGTCCACGCCCTTCGACCGGGCGAAGGCGATCGCCTCGGCCTCCGGCTCCAGCGCCTCGGGCCCCGCGAAGGTGAAGTCGAAGCCGAACTGCCCCGCCGCATGCAGGAAGCTCGCGCAGACATTGTTGCCGTCCCCGGTCCACACCACCCGCTTGCCCGCGATCGGCCCGCGATGCTCCTCGAAGGTCAGGATATCGGCCATGATCTGGCAGGGATGCGTCCGGTCCGTGAGGCCGTTGATGACCGGCACGCTCGCATGATCGGCCATCTCGATCAGCGTCTCCTCGGCGAAGGTGCGGATCATGATCAGATCGACATAGCGGCTCAGCACCCGCGCGGTATCGGCGATACTCTCGCCGTGGCCCAGCTGCATCTCCGCCCCGGTCAGCACCATCGTCTGCCCGCCCATCTGCCGCACGCCGAGATCGAAGGAGGTGCGCGTCCGGGTCGAGGGCTTCTCGAAGATCAGCGCGACCATCCGGTCCTTGAGCGGCTGCGCCTTGTCGGGCGCGCCCCTGGGCTTGCCCGCGCGCTTCTCCTTCACCTTCCGCGCGTCGTCGATCATGCCGCGCAGCGCATCCGCGTCGGTGGTGTGCAGGTCGAGGAAATGTCTCATATGCGTCTCTCTCGGCTGGCGCGCCGCGGGCCACCGCGACGCGCACCGTCTCAGTCCTGGGAACTCTCGATGGCGCCCGCCGCGGCGTCGAGCCGTCGCAGCGCCTCGTCCACCTCCTCGCGCGAGATGTTGAGCGGCGGCAGGATGCGGATCACGTTGTCCCCGCCCGGCACCGTCAGCAGCTTCTGGTCGTAGCCCGCGTTCACCACGTCCATGTTGGGCACGCGGCACTTCACGCCCAGCATCAGCCCCGATCCGCGCACCAGCTCGAACACGTCCGGATGCGAGGCCACCAGCCCTTCGAGCCCCTGGCGCAGATGGCCCGACACCTCCGACACATGGCCGAGGAACCCGTCCTCGACCATGATCTCCACCACCTCGGCCCCGACCGCGCAGGCCAGCGGATTGCCGCCATAGGTCGTGCCATGCGTGCCCGCGGCCATACCCACCGCCGCCGCCTCGGTGGCGAGACACGCGCCCAGTGGGAAGCCGCCGCCGATGCCCTTCGCGACCGCCATGATGTCGGGCTCCGCGCCCGACCACTCATGCGCGAACAGCTTGCCGGTCCGGCCCATGCCGCACTGGATCTCGTCATAGATCAGCAGGATGCCGTTCTGGTCGCACAGGTCGCGCAGGCCCTTCAGGCACTGGTCGGGCACCGGCAGGATGCCACCCTCGCCCTGCACCGGCTCGATCATGATGGCCGCCGTGCGCTCGGTGATCGCGGCATGCAGCGCCTCGTGATCGCCGAAGGGCACGTGGACGAAACCGGGCAGCAGCGGCCCGAACCCCTTGGTCAGCTTCTCCGATCCGGCGGCGGAGATCATGCCCAGCGTCCGCCCGTGGAAAGAGCCGTTGAAGGTGATGATCTCGTCGCGCCCGGTCTCGTGCGCATGGTGGTACTTGCGCGCCATCTTCACCGCGGCCTCGGTCGCCTCGGTCCCCGAATTGGTGAAGAACACCGTGTCCGCGAACGTGTTGTCGACCAGCAGTTCGGCGAGTCGCGTCTGGTTGGGGATCTGGTAGAGGTTGGAGGTATGCCACAGACGTCGGCCCTGTGCTTCCAATGCCGCCACGAGGCGCGGATGCGCATGGCCCAGGGCGCTGACGGCGATGCCGGCCCCCATGTCCAGATAGCGCGTGCCATCCTCGGTCTTCAGCCAGGAGCCCTCGCCCTCCACGAAGGAAAGCGGTGCCCGTGCGTAGGTCGGCAGAACGGGCGTGATCACGTCTGTTTCTCCTCGTAATCGGATCACAAATCTTCCGCACGCGATCGCCATGCGGAAACTTTGCTTATCGTGAGCGGCAGGGGCCAAGTCAACGGCGGCGATTCGCAAGATGACGGGCCAGCGCCTTCGGCGGGGATATTTGAAGGAAGTGAAATGCGGCCTTGGCACGTCCGAAAAGCAGGGGCGGAGACCTCGGATGCGGAGCTTCTGGCGCTCTTGCGCGCAGCCTTCGCCTATATGGACGGGCGCATCGACCCACCCTCGTCGCTGGTGCGGATGGACCGCGCCGAGATCGCGGCCAAGCGCGCGGAGGAGGACGTGCTGGTCGTGCGCGAGGGCGGACGGCTGGTCGCCTGCGCCTTCCTCGCCAC
This sequence comes from Roseobacter sp. HKCCA0434, assembly GCF_032464675.1. NCBI lineage: Bacteria > Pseudomonadati > Pseudomonadota > Alphaproteobacteria > Rhodobacterales > Roseobacteraceae > Roseobacter > Roseobacter sp. HKCCA0434. The sequence continues at coordinate 125,337 of NZ_JAWDKL010000005.1, read as the reverse complement.
CCATCCCGACCACCACTATCTAGGCAAGCTGGCCGTGCACCCGGATCGGCAGGGGACGGGGCTAGGCCGCGCGCTGGTCGAGGCCGCCATCGCCCGCGCCACGCGCCCCGAGATCCGGCTCCAGACACGGGTGGAGCTGGTGGAGAACCACGCCGCCTTCGCCCGCCTCGGCTTCGTGGAAACGGGGCGCACCACGCATCCCGGCTACGACCGCCCCACATCTGTCAGCATGGCGTTGCGATTGTAGCGATACGCCTCGCGTATTGATCGCACAGTTGCGCGGGCGTAGGCGCGAGGGCATGACACCGAACCGCCCCCGCGCCGCCCTGATGATGCTGCTCGCCGCCTTTTGCATGGGCACCGCCTCGCTGGTGGCCAAGGTGCTGGGCGCGGGCGGGATGCACGCCTTCCAGATCAGCGCCGGGCGGTTCATCTTCGCTCTGATGGCGATCGGTATCGCCGCCGCGATCCTGCGCCCGCGCATCCATCGGCCGAACCTGCCCCTGCACGCGCTGCGCGTCGGCTTCGGCTGGGCCGGGGTGACGGGGCTGTTCTTCGCCGTGGCACTGATGCCGCTGGCCGATGCGACGGCGATCACCTTCCTCAACCCGATGATCGCGATGCTGCTGGCGATCCCGCTGCTGGGAGAGCGTCCGGGCCCCTGGCGCTGGGCCGCCGTCGCCGTCGCCTTTCTCGGCGCACTGATTCTGATCCGCCCCGGCGCGGGCGCGATGCAGCCCGCCGCGCTGATCGCGCTCGCCGCCGCGTGCTTCATGGGGGCGGAGGTCATCGCGATCAAGCGCCTGACCCGCGCCGAGCCGCCCTTCCAGATCCTGATCGTCAACAACCTGATCGGCGGCGCGCTGGCCCTCACCGTGGCGAGCACCGTCTGGCGGATGCCGAGCGCGACCGAATGGGGGCTGATGGCGCTCGTCGGCCTGTCGGTCGTGTCGGCACAGGTCTGCTTCCTGCAGGCCATGCGCGCGGCCGAGGCGAGCTTCGCCATGCCGTTCTTCTATGCCACGCTGATCTTCGCCGCCCTCTGGGATGCGGCGCTGTTCGGCGTCATCCCCGGCGGCTGGAGCCTCGCGGGCGCCGGCCTCATCGTCGGCGCGGCACTGCTGCTCACCTGGCGGGAAGGCCGCGCGCCAAGGCCGCCAGCGCCGCAGCTTCGTCCGCGCTGAAGGCCCGGCTCTCCCCCGCCATGACCACGCGGGTATAGAGGTCGCGCCACGCCTCCTCACGCATCAGTTCGGCGAAGCGCGCCTGCCGCCAGGCCACGCCCTCCCCATGCAGCCGCGCGATCTCGCCATCCGCCAGCCACTCCTCCATCAGCGGCAGCGGAACCGCCGCGCGCCGGTCCTCCGCCTGGTTGAGGTTGCGCTCCGCCCAGTAGCCCGTATCGACCGGCGAGCCCTCCCGGTTCGCCCGCCCCCGCGCGGCCTTCACGACGAAGCTCTCCGCATCGCCCAGCGCATAGTGGTTGAGCTGCACCAACCCGTAGGCAGGCCGCCGGTAATCGGCGAAGACGCGCGGCGCCTCCAGCCGATCCCCGTTCGAATCGACCCAGACCGGCGCCCCCACCGGGTCGAGCGGCCGGTGCACGCCCGCCCGCCCGTGACTGCCCCGCCGCCACAGCGTCTTCACCATCGCGCAGCGCCAGCCCCAGTTGAGCGGATCGGGCGCGCAGCGCACGAACCGCTCCGTCACCCGCCCCGGCGCGTAGCGCACGAACCCCGAGGAGCCGAACATCCGCCAGGTCAGCGCGATGCAATCGGCCCCCGGCACCGCCGCGATCAGGTCCACCAGCCCGCCCGCGCGCGGCATCACGAACTCGTCCACGTCGATCGGCAGCACCCAGTCCGCCGCATCGAACAGCGGATGCGCCGCCGCCTCGCGCAGCGCCTTCCACTGCACGCCCCGCTGCCCGGCCCGCGCCCGCAGATGCACCAGCCAGCCCATGTCTGCGAACCGGTCGAGCAGCGCCTCCGTCCCGTCCGAGCAATCGTTGGAGAAGGCGAGGACATCCGTCACCCCCAGCGCCCTGTGATGGGCCAGCCACTCCACCAGCTGCGCCGCCTCGTCCTTGACGCAGAGGAGCGCGAGCACCCTCACCGCCGGACGATCCCGCGCAATCCCGCGAGGCTCACCGCCCGCGTCGCCAGCGCCAGCGCGCCGTAGCTGACCGCCCCGATCACCACGAGGCCGAACAGCGCCGGGTAGCGCCAGCCGGGCAGGTCGACCAATTCGCCAAACAGCCAGACCAGCAGCGCCAGCAAGCCGCCCATCAGCAGCGCCGACAGGAAGATGCGCGGCGCCGCGCGCACCAGCCGCGGGTCCATCTTCGCCGCGTCGCCGAACCGGCGCGAGGCCCGCCACAGCAGCGCGAAATTCACCCAGGCCGCGATGGTCGTCCCCCAGGCCGCGGCGATATAGCCGAAGAACGGCGCGCCCCCGACCGCCACCGCGACGTTCACCACCATGGACAACAGTGCCAGCCGGAACGGCGTCTTCGTATCCTCCCGCGCGAAGAACACCGGAGAGATCACCTTGATCAGGACGAAGGCCGGCAGCCCCCAGCCATAGGCCGCCACTGCCCGCGCCGTGTAGGCCGCGTCCGAGAGCTCGAACGCTCCGCGCTGGAACAGGACCGCCACCAGCGGCAGCGGCACGACGATCAGCGCCACCGCCGCAGGGACCGACAGCGCCAGGCTGAACTCCGCCGCGCGGTTCACCGCATCGCGCCCGCCCGCGTCATCACCGGCACCCAACCGCCGCGACAGGTCGGGCAGCAGCACCACGCCGATGGCGATCCCCACCACGCCCAGCGGAAGTTGATACAGCCGATCCGCGTAGTTCAGCCACGCCACCGCCCCGTCGAAGAAGCTCGCCACCTGCCGCCCGACCAGCAGGTTGACCTGCATCACCCCGCCCGCCAGCGCCGCCGGGAAGGCGATCACGGCCAGCCGCTTCAGCTCCGGCGTCAGCTTCGGGCGGTGCGGCACGATGCGGAACCCCGCCCGCGCCGCCGCGACCCAGACCAGCACCAGCTGCGCGAGCCCGGCAAGCGGTACGCCCCAGGCCAGCGCCAGCCCGATATCCGCGCCGATCTGGCGCCCGATCAGCATGGCCGCGACCAGGATGATATTGAGCACGACCGGCGCCGCCGCCGCCGCGCGGAAATAGCCCAGCGCGTTCAGCACCCCCGACAGCAACGCGGCCAGCGAGATGAACAGGATGTAGGGAAAGGTGATCCGCCCCATCTCCACCGCGATGTCGAACCGCCCGTCCTCGGCGAAGCCCGAGGCCATCAGCAGCACCAGCCCCGGCATGGCAAGCTGCGCGATCAGGGTGAAGACGATCAGCACGCCCCCCAGCCCGGCGAACGCATCGCGTGCGAAGGTCAGCGCGTCGATCCGCTGCTCGTCCTCCGACCGCTCCAGCTTCTTGGAGAACATCGGCACGAAAGCGGTGTTGAACGCCCCTTCGGCAAAGAAGCGGCGGAACATGTTGGGTAGCGCGAACGCCACCAGGAACGCCTCCGCCACCGGCCCCGCGCCAAGAAACGCCGCGATCAGGATATCGCGCGCGAAGCCGAGCAGACGGCTCAGAAGCGTCCACCCCCCCACGGTCACGAAGGCGGCAAGCAGGCGGATCGGCTTCATTCTCGGTCACTCCGACGGAACTTGAACGCCCACCGATACCGGCTTTGCGGCGCGGAGGTAAGGGGGCGCGCTAACCGTCCCGCCCCGGCTCGTCCGGGTTCGCGGAATAGAGCGCGACCTTGTTGCCCTGCGGATCGCGCAGATAGCCGACATAGAACCGCGCGCCGTAATCAGGCCGGAACCCCGGCGCGCCCTCGTCCGACCCGCCCGCCGCCAGTCCCGCCGCATGCAACGCGCGCACCTGCGCCTGCGCGCCCGCCTCGAACGCGACCATCGCCCCGTTCCCCGCCGAGGCCGCCGCGCCATCGAAGGGCGGCTTCACGTAGAACTCGGGTTGCATCGGTTCCGAGGCCCCCAACGCGTAGCTCAGACCCTCGGGACCTTCCGTCACCCCGTAGCCGAGCGGCAACAGGATCGCATCGTAGAACTGCCGCGCCGCGGCGATGTCGTCCGCCCCGACCGTGACGTAGCCGATCATCCGCACCTCCTCGTCGTGGCTCCGACCCGAGGCTGTCACTGCGCCGACATCCCGTCCAGAGCCCCCCTTCGGATTGGCGCAAATACTCGACCCGACCAAAGGTTAACGCGAATACCCGAGCCATTCGGTCGCCATACGCATGCCATACGCGTGCCATACGCAGGGCAGACCGCGATTTCCGGCGTTAACTATCGCGTCCCCTCCGGCCGCAGCATCACCGCCGCGCGCAAATCCCGCTCCACCTGCCGCCGCTTGTTCTCGGAGGCGAGCTTCATCCCGAACAGGTCCTTTACGTAGAACGTATCGACCGCCTGCTCCCCGTAAGTCGCGATGATCGCAGAGAAAATATTGACGTTCGCATTGGCGAGCGCGCGCGTCAGATCATGCAGCAACCCCGGCCGGTCACGCGTATCCACCTCGATGATGGTGAACAGGTCAGAGCCGTGATTGTCGAAGGTAATATTGGTGGGGACGATGAAATCCTTTTCCCGCCTCTTCAATTTGTCCTTCGTTTCCAACTCCTTACGCGCCAGAACCTCGCCCATCAGCGTGCGCCGCACCGTCTTGCTCAACCGGTCGAGCCGCCCGGATTCGTAAGGATGCCCCTCCGCATCCTGGATCCAGAACACCGAGATCGCGAACCCGTCCGAGGTCGTGTAGCTGCGCGCGTCGAGCACGTTCGCCCCCACCATCGCCAGCGCCCCCGCCATGCGCGCGAACGCGCCCGGATGATCGGCGTTGACGAAGGTCGCGCGGGTCGCATCCCGTTCAATATCCTCGGTAAAATCGGATGCGATCTCCGCGTCTGTGACCTGCCCGATCAGTTGCGAGACGCAGACATGCACCGCCGTCGGCAGCCCCAGCCAATAGGGCGCGTAGTGCCGCTCCAGCTCCGCCTTGAGGTCCGCATCGGGCCGCGCCGCGACCAGCGCCTCCTTCGCCGCCTTCTCCCGCTGCGGCCGCGACGGGCTGTCGATCCCGTCGGTCAGGTAGTCGCGCGTCGCGGCGTAAAGCTGCCGCAACAGCGTCGCCTTCCAATTGTTCCACGTGTCCGGCCCGACCCCGCGAATGTCGCAAACCGTCAATACAAGCAACAGCTTGAGCCGTTCCTGCGAGGCGACGATCTTGCCGAAATCCGAGACCGTCCGCGCATCCGCGATGTCGCGTTTCTGCGCGGTGTCGCTCATCAGCAGGTGGTGCCGCACCAGCCACATCACGGTCTGCGTATCGCCCGCGTCGAGGCCGAGCCGCGGGCAGATCTCGGCGGCCAGTTCCGCCCCCAGTTCGGAGTGATCCTCCGGCCGACCCTTGCCGATATCGTGCAGCAGCATCGCGACGTAGAGCACACGTCGGTTCAGCGTTCCGCGCATGATTTCAGTGGCATAGGGCAGCTCGTCGGCCAGCTCGCCCCGCTCGATGCGGGACATGACCGACAGGCAGGTGATCGTATGCTCGTCCACCGTGTAGTGGTGGTACATGTTGAACTGCATCATTGCGACGATCCGCCCGAATTCGGGCAGGAAGGCGCCGAGCACGCCGGTCTCGTTCATCCGCCGCAACGCCCGCTCGGGGTTCGCATGGCCCAGCAGGATGTCGAGAAAGATCGCGTTCGCCTCCGCATCCCCGCGCACCCGCTCCAGCAGGTCGAGATTGGAGGTGGCGAGCCGCAGCGCATCGGGATGGATCAGCGCGTCGAGATCGAGCGCGAACTTGAACAATCGCAACAGGTTGACCGGATCGGCGAGGAAGGCCGCAGGCTCGTCCACCGTCAATCTTCCCTCGATCAGGGTGAAGCCCTCGGGCGCCGCGGCCTCCCGCCCGAAGAGGCCGCGCAGCGTGCGGCCGAGCGAGGGCTTGGGCTTGATGTGCTGGGCCTCCAACGCGACGAGGAAGATCCGGCTGAGCTCTCCGACCGAGCGGGCGTGCAGGAAGTAGACCTGCATGAACCGCTCGACCGCGCGCTGGCCGTCCGCATCCTCGAACCCCATCGCGGCGGCGACCTCGACCTGCATGTCGAAGGTCAGCTGCTCGGTCGCGCGCCCGGCGATGACGTGCAGGTGGCAGCGCACCGACCACAGGAAACTCTCCGCGGCGGTGAAGATCGCGAACTCGTCCGCGGTGAACACGCCCTTGCCGACCAGCGTCTCGGGGTCGTCCACGTTGTAGAGGTATTTCTCGATCCAGTAGAGCGTCTGCAGGTCTCGCAGCCCGCCCTTCGATTCCTTGACGTTCGGCTCGACCAGGTAGCGCGAGCCGCCGTTGCGCTCGTGGCGGGAGTCCCGCTCGGCCAGCTTCGCCTCGACGAATTCGGGGCCGGTGTCGTGGAACAGCTCCTCCCCGAGGCGGGTGTCGAGATCGGCGCTCAATCCCTCGTCACCCCAGATGTGCCGACGCTCGAGCAGCGAGGTCCGGATCGTCATGTCCTCGCGGCCCAGCCGCAGGCATTGCTCGACCGTGCGGACGGACTGCCCGACCTTCATCTTGAGATCCCACAGCAGGTAGAGCGTCGCCTCGATCAGGCTCTCGCCCCAGGCGGTCTGCTTGTAGGGGGTCAGGAACAGCAGATCGACGTCCGAAAATGGCGCCATCTCGGCCCGGCCGAAGCCGCCGACCGCCAGCACGGCGATGCGCTCGCCTTCTGTCGGATTGGGGTTGGGATGCAGCCAGCGGGAGGCCGCCTCCAGCGCCGCACACACGATTCCGTCGGTGAGGCGGGAATAGGCCCCGGCGACCTCGGGTCCGCATAGCGGCGCATCGGCCAGGGCGTCGGCGATGCGACGGCGCGCATCGGTGCGCGCCGCCTCCAGAACGTCGAGGATGATCGCCCGTCTTTCGTCCTGCGTATCGGCATCGCGCGCGGCCATGCGCGCGACCAGGACATCGGCGGCGACGATCCGGCCCGACAGCGAGAACTCGCTCGCCGCCGGATCGGTCATCGCATCGTCAGAGACCGGGCTGTCCGGCTCCTGCGGCGGGATCAACAAGCTGGGGTCCACTGCGGTTCACTTCCATGATCGCGAGGGCCCGGTCCGCGCTGCCATCCGAGCGCAGGCGGAACGCCCCTTCCGCCCCGGAAAACCCTGCGGAGCGCGTCAGGTTCGCCGCGGAGAACGCGTTGCGGCGGGTGCCGCTGCCAGCCAGCGCGGCCACCGCAGAGATACCATCATAGGCCAGTCCGGCAAGGGGATGGGGCGCGGTGCCGTAGCGTGCGGAGTAGCGCGAGGCGAAGCTCGCCGCCGCGGACGGGTCCTCGATCGCGTACCAGGTGCCTTCCAGCGACCGCTCCGCCTGCAGCGCGGGTGCGCTGAGATCCTGCAGGCCGATCAGCTGCACATTGTTGAGGTTCAGCCCGTGGAACGGCAGGAAGGAGGACGCGTAGACGAGGCCCGTGCCGTTATCCGACATCACGATGTTGTCGACGCCCGCGCCGATCATCGCATTGGTGTAGCCCTCGGCTGCTGCCGGGATCCCGTCGCGCGACCGCGGATAGGAGGCGTTCGCCACCAGCTGCGTGCCGGTGTTGCGCGCCGCCGACTGGACCGCGCCGAGTGCGGCCTCGCCCTCGGCATCCTGTGTATAGATCACGCCGGTGCTGCGCAGGCCGCGTGCCGCCGCGTAGGACAGCAGGCGCCGCGCCTTCGATTCGAACGTCGTACCGAGCACGTAGGTACCCCCGCCCGCGACGGCGGTGTTATTGGAGAAGGCCAGCACCGGGATGCCCGACTGCGCCGCGATCGGGCTTACCGCCGAGACCGAGGAGGAGAAGAGCGGGCCGACGATGATCTCCGCATTGGTGGAGGCCGCCTGGCTGGCCGCCGTCGCCGCCATGTTCTGGTCGCCGCCGGTCGACAGGACCGTCAGGTCGATATTCGCGCCGGGGTTATCTTGAATGGCGAGCCGCGCCGCGTTCTCGAGGCTGCGGGCGATCGCGTCGCGCTCGGCATCGCCGCTGCCGCTCGGCACCAGCAGGGCGACGCGGACCGGACCGGTCTCCGCCGGCGCACCCGACAGGCCTCCGGGAATGATCGAGCCCGCGGCCTCGCCGATCGGGGTGGCGCATCCGGCGAGCGCGAATGCGGCGGCGGCCATCGAGGCCAGCACGCGCCGGCGAAGCGGCTGCGAGGGGGTGTGGGCGGTCATCGGGCGATACCTCCGAATTTTGGTGATGTGGGAGACGCTGTTGGTGTCGTGCTCTTGAGTGTAGTACGCCCCGGACCAGCGGCAACGCCTTCGCCGCACTTGCAAAACCGGAGCTGCCCCATGTCCCCGCTCGAACCGGCCCTGCATCTGGTCGCCACGCCCATCGGATCGGCCCGCGACATCACGCTGCGCGCGCTCGACGTGCTTCGCGACGCGGATGTGCTGGCGGCGGAGGACACGCGGACCCTGCGCAGGTTGATGGAGATCCACGGCGTCCCGCTCTCGGGCCGCACGATCCTGCCCTATCACGACCATAACGGTGCTGCGATGCGCCCCCGCATCCTTGAGGCGCTGGAGGCCGGGCGGAGCGTGGCCTACGCCTCGGATGCAGGCACGCCGCTGGTCGCCGATCCCGGTTTCCAGCTGGCACGCGAGGTGATCGCGCAGGGTTACGAGGTGCGCGCCGTGCCGGGCGCATCGGCGGCGCTCAGCGCGCTCTGCGTCGCGGGCCTGCCGTCCGACCGGTTTCTCTTCGCCGGCTTCGCCCCACCGAAGCAGTCCGCGCGGCGTACGTTCCTTGCAGGTCTCGCACAGGTCGAGGCGACGCTGATCTTCTACGAGAGTCCGCGCAGGCTGGCCGCGACGCTCGCCGACATGGCCGACACGCTGGGCGGAGCGCGCCATGCCGCGATCTGCCGCGAGCTGACCAAGCGCTTCGAGGAGACGCGCCGCGGCACGCTCGCCGACCTGGCGGCGACCCTCGCGGAAGAACCCGCTCCGAAAGGCGAGGTCGTTCTGGTCGTGGGGCCGCCCGTGAACGATCCAGCCGCGGAGGACAACCTCGAGCCGATGCTGCGCGAGGCACTCGCCACGATGCGCGTGCGCGACGCCGCCGATGCGGTCGCGGCGGCCACCGGCAGGGCCCGCCGGGACGTTTACCAACTTGCGCTGAAGGTGCAGCGCGACGATTAGGGATCTGTTAATGTGGCTGTGCGAGAAGGAGACCCATGTCGTACCAGCCACGCCAGCTCGATTTCTTTTCCGCCCTGACGCCGGTGGCGACCTGCAACCCGGTGCGGGAACGACGGCGGACGCGCGGCGCACGTGCCTACCGGACCGGTCATGCCGCCGAGGACGCCGCGGAACGCCACTACGCGGCACGCGGCGCCCGGATTCTCGACCGCCGGTTCCGCGTCCGCGAGGGGGAGATCGACCTCGTCGTGCAGCATGACGGCGTGCTCGTCTTCTGCGAGGTCAAGGCGCGCCGCTCGCTGGAGGAGGCCGCCGCCTCGATCCAGCCCCGGCAATGGCAGCGCTTGGAGCAGGCGGCAAATCGGTATATGGTCGATCGCAACGTGGGTGCCGCGACCCCGATGCGCTTCGACGTGGTCCTTATGGACCGGCACGGATCGCTGGAGGTCGTCGAGAACGCCCATCTGTTCTGAGGCAGATTTTCACGGGCATGAAAGGCGATCCAATGATTTTCGCGAAACTGACTGCCGCGGTCGGACTGGCCGCGCTCCTGTCGGGCTGTGCGCCCGTGGTGATCGGCGGGATCGGGGCGGGTGCGATGTCCGCCGCCCAGACCCGCAGCACCGGGGAAGCCCTGACCGATGCCGAGATCAAGCTGCGCATCAACGATGCGCTGTTCCAGCGCGACAGCACGCTGTTCAGCCGGGTCCAGACCAGCGTGACCGAGGGGCGCGTCGTCCTGCTGGGGGCCGTGGCCGACGGTCAGGAACGGATGCTGGCCGAGGAGGTGACGCGCGCGATCCCCGAGGTGCGCGAGGTCACCAACGAGCTGGTCGTCGCCGATCGCGGCTGGCGCGACATCGCGCGCGACACCCGCATCGACGCGGAGATCGCCGGCCGCATGCTGGCGGCCGAGGATATCCTTTCGATCAACTACGACGTTGAAACCATCAATGGCGTGGCGCATGTGATGGGACTGGCGCAGGACAGCGCAGAGCTGGCCCGCGTCACCGATCTCGTCTCGCGCGTGTCGGGGGTGCGGCAGGTGGTCAGCCACGCGCTCCTCGTCACCGACCCGCGCAGGCGCACCACCGGCTGAGCGGCCCGCTCGGCCCCCGGCCGAAAGGAATAGCCGATGCCGCTCAAGGTCGCCGTCCAGATGGACCCGCTCGAACACGTGAACATCGACGCGGACAGCACCTTCCGCATCATGGAAGAGGCACAGGCGCGCGGGCATACGCTGTTCTACTACACGCCCGACCGGCTGAGCTGGCGCGAGGGGCGGGTCGTGGCGAGGGGGCGGCACGTCACCGTCACGCGCGAGCGGGGCGCCCATATGATGGCGGGCGATTTCGTCGAAGAGGATCTGTCGGAGTTCGACGTGGTTTGGCTCCGCCAGGATCCCCCTTTCGACATGGGCTACATCACAACGACCCATCTGCTCGACTTCCTCGCGCCCGACACGCTGGTGGTCAATGACCCGACCTGGGTGCGCAACTATCCCGAGAAGCTCCTGGTCCTGCGCTTCCCGGATCTGACGCCGCCCACGATCGTCGCGCGCGACCTCGCGGCGCTCAAGGCGTTCCGGGCCGAGCATGGGGACGTGATCCTCAAGCCGCTCTACGGCAATGGCGGCGCGGGCGTGTTCCGGCTGACGCCCGAGGACCGCAACCTCGCCTCGCTGCACGAGCTGTTTTCCGGCATCAACCGCGAGCCCCTGATCATGCAGAAATTCCTGCCCGCCGTGTCGAAGGGCGACAAGCGCGTGATCCTCGTCGACGGGGAACCGGTAGGCGCGATCAACCGCGTCCCGGCCGAGGGGGAGACCCGCTCCAACATGCATGTCGGCGGGCGCGCCGAGAAGGTGGAACTGACCGACCGCGACCGCGAGATCTGCGCCGCCATCGGGCCGCTGCTGCGCGAGAAGGACCAGATCTTCGTCGGCATCGACGTGATCGGCGACTGGCTGACCGAGATCAACGTCACCTCCCCCACCGGCCTGCAGGAGCTGGAGCGGTTCGACGGCACGAACGTGACCGCGACGATCTGGGAGGCGATCGAAGGGCGGATCGCGGGCTGATGTCGCTGCGCCTGGGACTGGTCAATCTCTACTATCGCCATGTCGAGCGGCGGGCCCTGTCGCGCGCGGCGGGTCCCGAAGCGATCCGCGCGCGCATGCGCCGTCAGGGCGACGGCTTCCTGCACGAGCCGCCGGGCACCCACGCCAATCCGTGCCGCATCCCGACGCCGGACGGACCGCTCGAGGGGTGCTGGATCAGCCACGGTCGGGCGCGCCGCGACAAGGTGATCCTGATGCTGCACGGCGGCGCCTACATGTTCGGGGGCATTCCCTCCTATCGCGGACTGGCGGGCGCCGTGTCGAAGCGGACGGGCGCGCGGGTGCTTCTGCCCGACTACAGGCTCGCGCCCGAGCATCCCTTTCCCGCCGCGATCGAGGACGCCGTCGCCAGCTATCGCCACCTGCTCGATATCGGCCATGCGCCGGAGGATATCGCCCTGCTCGGCGACAGCGCGGGCGGCGGGCTGGTGCTTGCGCTGTTGCATGTCGTGGGCACCGATCTGCCCTACCCGGCCGCGGCGGTGACGTTCAGCCCGTGGTGCGACCTGACCCTCGCGGGCGAAAGCCTGAGCCGCAACGCCAGGCGCGAAGCGCTGCTTCCGGTCGAGCGGATCGAAGAGGCGCGGGCCTTCTACCTCGGGGAGGCCGCGCCGGACGATCCGCGGGCCTCGCCTCTCTTCGGCAGCTTCGAGGGCGCGCCACCGGTGCTGATCCAGGCAAGCTGTGCGGAGGTGCTGGAGGACGACGCCCGCCGCATGGCGGCCACGCTCGCGGATGCCGGGGTCGATGTGGAGACGCAGTTCTGGCAGCGCACGCCGCATGTCTGGCAACTGCTGCAGGGACGGCTGCCCGAAGCGGACGTGGCGCTCGACCAGGCAGCAGCGTTCCTGCGCGATCATCTCGGGCTGGAAACGGACGGGACGACAGGCTAGGCAAGGCGCGACACAGCGCAAGGCCGTCCTCCCATGACCCAGCAGATCGCACCACAGCCCGGCATCCTCGACGTGACCCCTTATGTGCAGGGCGAGGCGGGCACGCCCGGCGCCAACCGGGTCGTGAAGCTGTCCGCCAACGAGAACCCGCTCGGCCCCAGCGCCGCGGCGCAGGAGGCGTACCGCGCCCTCTCGGGCGAGCTGGCGGTGTACCCCGATGGCGGGCATGGCGCGCTGCGCCGCGCGATCGCCGATCTGCACGGCATCGACGCGGACCGGATCGTCTGCGGCGCGGGCTCGGACGAGATCCTGTCGATGCTGTGTCAGGCCTATGCCGGGCCGGGGCTGGAGATCCTGCACACCGAGCACGGCTTCGCCATGTACGCGATCTACGGCAAGATCGCCGGCGCGACGCCCGTGGTGGTGCCTGAAGATACGCGCCGCACCGACGTGGATGCGATCCTCGCGGGCGTGACCGAGCGCACGCGCCTCGTCTTCCTCGCCAATCCCAACAACCCGACCGGCACGCTGATCCCGGATGCGGAGATCGAGCGGCTGGCCGACAGCCTGCCGCCGCATGTGCTCTTGGTGATGGACGGCGCCTATGCCGAGTTCGTGCGGGAACCGGGCTATGATGGCTATGCGAGCCTGGTCGACCGGCGCGACAACGTGGTGATGACGCGGACCTTCTCGAAGGCCTATGGCTTAGGCGGCCTGCGCATCGGCTGGGCCTATTGCCCCGCTCATGTCGCGGACGTGCTGTCGCGGGTGCGCGGGCCCTTCAACGTGACCGCAGCGGCGCTCGCGGCGGCGGAGGCGGCGGTGCGCGACACGGCCTGGACCGAACATTGCGTGATCCAGAACGAGGTCTGGCGCGAATGGCTGGCGCGTGAGCTGCGTCGCGCGGGGATCGAGAGCGATCCCTCCCACGCCAATTTCATCTGCGCCCGCTTCCCCGATCCCGCGACGGCGAAGGCGGCGGATGCCGCGCTGCGCGATCGCGGCCTGATCGTGCGCGACGTGTCGGGCTACAACTTGCCCGGCTGCCTGCGCATCACCGTGGGCGACGAGGCCGCGGTGCGCGCGGTGGCCGACACCCTGACCCGCTTCATGGCGAGCCGATGAGCTACGATCGCGTCTGCCTGATCGGGCTGGGCCTGATCGCCGGGTCCATCGCGCTCGCCGCGAAACGGCGCGGGCTGGCCGGAACGATCGTCGGGACCGCCCGCACGGCGGAGACGCGGGCGACCGCGCTTCGGATCGGGCTGGTGGACGAAGTGTTCGACACACCTGCCGAGGCGGTGGCGGGCGCGGACCTCGTCATCCTCTGCGTGCCGGTCGGCGCGATGGGGGTCGTGGCGGCGGAGATCGGCCCGCATCTGGCGCCGGGTGCCGTCGTTTCGGATGTCGGGTCGGTCAAGCAGGCGGTGATCGATGCGGTTGCGCCGCACCTGCCGGATCATACCGTATTCATCCCCGCGCATCCGCTGGCAGGGACCGAGCATTCGGGACCGGAGGCCGGTTTCGCCACGCTGTTCGAAAACCGCTTCTGTCTGCTGACACCGCAAGGCGCGAGCGCAGCGGAGACCGACCGTTACCGCGCGTTCTGGGAAGGCATGGGCGCGCTGGTCGAGGAAATGGATGCCGAACATCACGACCGCGTCCTCGCCGTCACCAGCCATATCCCGCACCTGATCGCCTACACGATGGTCGGCGTGGCGGACGACCTGCGGCGCGTGACCAACTCCGAGGTCATCAAGTATTCCGCCGCCGGTTTCCGCGACTTCACCCGAATCGCGGCCTCCGACCCGACGATGTGGCGCGACGTGTTCCTGCACAACGAGGACGCGACGCTGGAGATCCTGGGCCGCTTCACCGAGGAACTGTTCACGCTGCAACGTGCCATCCGCAAGGGCGACGGGAAGGCGCTGTTCGACCACTTCACCCGGACCCGCGCGATCCGGCGCGGCATCCTCGATGCGGGACAGGATACGGATGCACCGGATTTCGGCCGGGCGCGGAAGGCGGAGTAACCTGCAAAAAACCTTTGGCGCATCTGCGCGGAATCAAGCCGTAGGCGCCGCGCATCGCCGGGCCGCCCCCCGGCACGGCGATCTGGCTGATCTAGCAGTGTCGCGGCGAGGTTTTGCCGACTTTGCTGCCATAAAGTGCCATGTTCGAAAGTGCGATCGCCGCACCGCGGCCCGCCGCTGCGCTCTGTCATGCCCCGGTCCTGAACCGGGGCCGCGCTGAAAAGCCAATCACCGACTCAGCCGCGGGGCCTCCCCGATCGCCACGGGACCCAACCGCGTGCGCCCGTCCTCGAAGCTCAGCGGCGCGTTGAGCGTGTTGCGATCCCCGCCAGCGCTCGCCAGCAGCCCCAGTCCGAAAGTCACCGTGCGCGCCGCGCCTTCCTGGATCAGACCGTTCTCGACGGCGAGCGCGACCATATCCTCCCAGTTGCGCGCGCGGACGTTCAGGTCGCCCTCGGCATAGCCGCGCGCATCCGCCGCCAGCTCGCCCTGCGCGCGCAGGTCGAGCCGCCCCCAGATCGCCGTGATGTCGTCGATGGACAGCGCGGTCAGCGGCGGCAGGTCCTGCTCCAGCGTGCGCAGACTGATCGGGCTGCCGAAGGTCGCGGTCGCATCGACGCGGACCTCCTCGACCCTGTCGGGCAGCAGGCCGGTGCGGTCGAACCCGTCGGTCAGGTCGTCCGACAGGCGCAGGTCGGTCATGTTGATGCCGAGCCGCTGCACGGTGCCATCGTCGGCCAGCCCCTCGGGCTGTTCGGTCGCGACGTCCAGCACCGGCACCTCGACCACCCAGCCGCTCTGCCCCTCGACCAGCACGTCGCGACCCTCGATGCGGGAGCGTTCCAGCTCGAACGCACCATTGGCCGACACGGCGAGCGAGGCGCGCAGGGTCTCCCCCTCCACCGCGATCCGGTCATAGGGCGAGGACAGGACATGCTGCCCCGGCCAGACGGCGATGATCTCGAAGGGCTGGTAGCTGAGCGTCAGCATCTCGAAGCGCGGGCCGGACCAGGCCCAGCCGCTGTCAGGGTCGGCCAGTTCCACGTCGGTCAGGATCGTGTCGACACGGTTGGGAAAGCCCGTCACCCGCAGATCGCCATATTCCGCGACCCAGCCTTCGGCTGCACGGGCGGCGAACCAATCCTCGACCGCGCCGCGGCGCAGGCTCGCGTTCACCCACCAGTAGCCCGACCAGCCGATGACGGCCACCACGATCACGGCGATCAGAATGCGCATGCCGGTTCCCTCTCGATCCTCGTCCCGCGACGGCCTATAGCATGGCCCGGCAGGAGGGAACGGCAATGGCGCAAGGTGAATTCTGGGTCTTCGGCTATGGCTCGCTGATGTGGAATCCCGGCTTCGCATATCAGGAGCGGCAGGTCGCGACGCTGCACGGCTATCGCCGCTCGTTCTGCATGCATTCGATCGAGCATCGCGGCACGCCCGACCGCCCCGGCCTCGTGCTCGCGCTCGAGGAGATGGCGGGCGCGAGCTGTCGCGGCGTCGGCTTCCGCGTCGGGCCCGACCATGCCGAGGAAACGCTCGCCTATCTGCGGGCGCGCGAGCTGGTGACGGACGCCTATCTGGAGCGTCACTGCCCGCTGACGCTCGATGACGGACGGCAGGTCGAGGCACTGACCTACGTGATGGACCTCGAACATGCGCAATACGCGCGCGATCTCAGCCTCGACGATCAGGCGGCCATCATCGGGCGCGCCGTCGGCGGGCGGGGGCCGAATACCGACTACCTGCACGCCACCGTCGCGGCGCTGGACGAACAGGGGATCGCCGACGAGGAGCTGGCCGAGCTGGCCCGCCGCGTGGCGGACCAGGCCGGGATCTAGGCGTTACTGTCCGGCGAGCTGGCGCGACACGATCGAGAACCAGCTGCCATTGCCGCGCATCTCCGCGAGGCCCCGGTTGAGCGCGGAGATCGCCCGCACGCCGTCGGGGTTCGCCTGATTGGCGATCGCGTGCAGCGTCACGCCCCGCTCCAGCGCTGGAACCGCCGCGACCTCGCCTTCGATGCCGCCCGCGCGCAGGGCCCGGCGCGCATCGGCGCGCGGCAGGCTGACCACGTCCACGTCACCGGCGAGAAGTTGCTCGAAACAGCCCTCTCCATCCGCGGCCCGGACCAGCGCGCCGCCGCGCCCCGGCAGCCGGTCGGCCTCCAGATCGAAGGTGAACAGCCCCTGCGGGCGGCAGATCCGCTGCCCCGACAGGTCGCCCGCCTCGACCGCGCCGGTCGCAGGCGCACCGCCGCGGGCCCAGGCCGTCATCTGGATCTCGTGGAACGGCTCGGAGAACGCGTATTCCGCGCAAAGCTCGATCATGTCGACCGTCAGCGTGTCGATCACGTTGCAATCCGGCCGGATCGAGGGGAAGCCGACCTCGTAGGCCTCCGACCCCAGTGCCATGAGAAACCCGCTCAGGTCCGGCGCGACCGTTATCTCGATCTCGTCCTCGGGCCGGATCTCCTCATAGGCGGTGCGCATCAGTTCGGTGGCGAGACCTTGCTGCGGCAGGTCGGCCCCGGAATAGGGCGCGTTGCCGTCATAGGTGACGAAGCGGATATCGGCGGGCGCGGCCGCGACCTCCGGTTCGGGTTCCGGCTCCGGTTCCGGCTCGGGCTCGGGTTCCGGCTCGGGCTCCGCGACCGGCTGCGGCAGCGGCTCCACCACCGGCACGGGTTCGGCATCGGGCTGCGGTTCGGGCTCCGGCGCCGGGGCCGCGGCCACGACCGGGGCATCGCCGTCGCAAGGGATCTCGATCACGTCGCCGACCTCGATCAGGTTCGGATCGTCGCCGATCACGGCACGGTTGGCCTCGAACAGCGAACGGAAGCCGCCGTCGCCATAGGCGCGCAGGTTGATCGCCCGCAGGGTGTCGCCCGGCTGGATCGTGTAGGGCTCGCACGCGGTCTGCGCCTGCGCGATGCCCGTCCCGGATAGAAGTACGGCCCCCGCGGCCCCGATCCTGAGAAATGTCTTCACGGCTGTCCCTCGCTCTTGATGACGATGTTGCACCGCGAGCATGCATGCAAATGCGTACCAAAAAAAGGCAAAGCCGCCCCCCCACCAGTTCGTCATTGGATTGCCCTTTTCGCCTGCGTAGACTGCCCGCAAAAAGAGAGAACGGGCACCATGCTTCTGGACAGCGAAAAAGAACCGCAATTTTCCCAGCCGATCCGGCAGGTCGTGCTGATGGTGCTGATCCTGGCGCTGACCGGCTTCAGCGGCTTCCTGATCTATGGCAGCGTCGCGCCGATCTTCCTCGCCAACGTCTATCTCAACGGCTTCATCCTCGCCGTGTTCGTGATCGGGGTGCTCGCCTGTTTCTGGCAGGTGCTGCAACTCGTCAGCGCGGTCAACTGGATCGAAGGGTTCGCGATGAACCGGCCGGGACACGAGTTCGTGCAGTCGCCGCGCCTGCTGGCCTCGCTCGCGGCGCTCCTGAAGGATCAGCGCGCGCGGCGGGGCATCACCGCGAACTCCAACCGCTCGATCCTCGACTCGGTCGCGACCCGCCTGGACGAGGCGCGCGATATCACTCGCTACATTATCAACCTACTGATCTTCCTTGGGCTTCTGGGCACGTTCTACGGGCTCGCCACCACCGTTCCCGCCGTGGTCGAGACGATCCGCTCGCTCGCCCCCGGCGAGGGCGAGCAGGGCATCGCCGTGTTCGACCGGCTGATGAGCGGGCTGGAAAGCCAGCTCGGCGGCATGGGCACGGCCTTCGCCTCATCGCTGCTGGGTCTGGCGGGCTCGCTGGTCGTCGGCATGCTGGAGCTCTTCGCCGGCCACGGGCAGAACCGCTTCTACATGGAGTTGGAGGAATGGCTGTCCTCCATCACCCGGATCGGCGTGTCGGGCGATGGCGAGGGCGGGTCCGCCGCGCATCAGGCTTACGACCTGCAAGGTCTGGGTGAGATCCTGATCCGTGCCGAGGAGCGTCGGCAGGAGGATGCGGCCCGACTCGAACGGCTTGTCTCCGCGATGGGCGATCGCCCGGTCGAGACGGGTGCGTCCGACGCCGCGCTGACCCGCATCGCCGAGGGGCAGGATCGTCTGATCGCCCTGATGGAATCGCGCGAGGATGAGGGCGGCGCGCTCGACGCCGAAACGCGGGAGCGTCTGCGCAGCATCGACACCCAGCTCCTGCGGGTGCTGGAGGAGATTTCCGCCGGGCGGCAGGATAGCATCTCCGAGATCCGGGCCGAGATCGCGGGCCTCACGGCGGCGGTGAGGGGCGACTGATGGCGCTTCTCAGGCGATCGGGGCAACGCTTTACGGCCAATATCTGGCCGGGCTTCGTCGACGCGATGACGGCGCTCCTGCTGGTGCTGATGTTCGTGCTGACGATCTTCATGGTCATGCAGTTCGTGCTGCAGGAAACCATCTCGGGTCAGGACCGGCAGTTGCAGGAGCTGGGGGTGGAGATCACCTCGCTGGCCGAGGCGCTGGGCCTGGAACAGCAGCTGACCGACCAACTGGAAACCGAGGTCGGCAGCCTCACCGGCACCCTGGCCGAGAGCGAGGACCTGTCCGAGAGCCGCCGCCTGCTGATCGCCTCCCTGGAGGCCGATATCCGCGACGCGGACGCCACCATCGCCGATTTCGAGGCGCAGGTCGCCTCGCTGCTGGCCGCCAATACCGATCTCGACAGCGCGTTGACCGCGGCGCGCACCGCGATTTCCGAGCGGGACGATACGCTGGCCGCGCGCGACGCCACCCTGGCGGAGCAGGAGGCCGCGCTGGCCGAGCGCGATGCGACGCTCGCCGAACGGGACGAAGCGCTCACCGCCAGCGCCGAGGAGATCGCCCGCCTGCGCGATGCCAACGCACAGGAGATCAGTCGGGCCGAGGCCCTGCAGCTCGCACTCGCCAATGCCCGGTCCGAGATCGACCAGCAGACCGAGCAGGCCCGCCTCGCCGCCGCGCAGCGCGAGGCGCTCGAAGCGCTGATCGCTGATCTCGAAACCGAGGCCACCGCGCGCGAGACCAGCCTCGCCGACCTCGCCGCCCAGCTGGACCGCACGGCCGAGCAGAATGCCGAACGGGCCGCGCAGATCGCCACGCTCGAATCGCTGTCCGAGGAGCAGCGCGCCGAGCTTGCCGACCTGTCGACGCGGCTCGATGCAACCGAAGGCGAGAGCGCCGAGCGCGCCGCCCGCATCGCAGCACTCGAGACCGACCTCGACGCCGCCGCCGAAGCCGTGACCGAGGAGGAGCGCGCGCGGCTGGAGGAGGCCGCCGCCGCCCAGGCCCTTCGCGAACGGCTCGCCGATGCCGAAGGTGCCCTGTCGGAGGAGGAAGCCGCCCGCCTGGCCGAAGCCGCCGCCGCCGAAGCCCTGCGCGAACGTCTTGCCGGGGCCGATGCCGAGTTGACGGCCATGACCCTCGCGCTCGAGGAACGCCGCCGCGAGGCGGAGGAGACGCTGACCCTGCTCGCGGCGGAGGAACAGGCCCGCCGCCTCGTCGATCAGGCCCGCGCCGACGACCTCAGCGAGCTGGAACGCCAGCGTGCGCTCCTCGCGCAGGCCAACGAGTTGCTGTCGCAGCAGCGGGGGGAGACATCGGAGGCGCGCCGCGAGATCGCGCTGCTCAATCAGCAATCCGCGGCCCTGCGCCAGCAGCTTTCCTCGCTGCAGGGCCTGCTGGACGAGGCCGAGGCCCGCGACGAGGAGAACGAGGTCCGGCTGGAGGCGCTCGGCTCGCAGCTCAACACCGCACTCGCCCAGGTCGCCGCCGACCAGCGCAGGCGCGCCGCCGCCCTGGAGGACGAGGCCGAGCAGTTGCGCCAGTACCGCTCCGAGTTCTTCGGCCGGATGCGGGAGCTTCTGGGCAATCAGGACGGCGTGCGCGTCGTCGGCGACCGCTTCGTGTTCTCCTCGGAAGTGCTGTTCGAGCCGGGCAGCGCCCAGCTCGGCTTCGACGGGCGCGGCCAGATCACCGAGGTCGCCCGCGTGATCCAGTCCATCTCCGACGAGATCCCCGAGGACATCGACTGGGTCCTTCAGGTCAACGGCCATACCGACCGCATCCCGGTCGGCGTCACCTCCGAATATGCCGACAACTGGGAGCTGAGCCAGGCCCGCGCCCTGTCGGTCGTCCGCTACCTCGCCGAAGTGGAAAACATCCCCCCCGGCCGCCTCGCCGCCGCGGGCTACGGCCAGTACCAGCCGATCGACGAGGGCGACAGCTTCGAGGCCCTAGCCCGCAACCGCCGGATCGAGCTTAAGTTTACGGAGCGGTAGGCAAGTGTGGATCGGTTCAATTGAGATGCTCTCGGCATTCTAGCAGCGAAGTAGAGTGCATTTTGGGGAGCAAGACCAAGGAAAAGAGATGAGAGACTACATTGCACTAATTGCGTTCATGCTAATTTCGTCATGCAGCACGGAGCTTACTAGTCAAGGAAAGACTGTGCGGCAAATATCGAGCGGAACTTCGGAGAGTTGCGAATTTCTCGGCCCGATCACCGCATCGGAAAGCATGGGGCTCGATATCGCTATGGATATGGAAAGCGCATTTAATCAAGTCCGCAATGAAGTCGCGTTGCGCGGAGGTAATGCGTTTGTGGTATCCGCTTCCTCCACATCAGAGTTTAGTACTGTTGTTCAAGCCGATGCGTACAACTGCTGAACCCAAGCGCTCTTAGATCTTCCTAAGGACGAGTTTTAGATGGATATTAGGCGGCCCCACTGGGGCCGCCTTTCCAAACTCACCTGCTCAAGATCACTCCGCCGTCAACAGCGGCGGGCGGTCGTTCGACAGGCGCTTGCCATCCTCGGCGATGTCGAGCTTCAGCGCATCCTCGACCACCGAGACGCGGACCACGCCACCCTTGGCCAGTCTTCCGAACAGCAGTTCCTCGGCCAGCGGCTTCTTGATGTGCTCTTGGATCACGCGGCCCAGCGGGCGGGCGCCCATGCGGTCGTCATAGCCCTTGTCGGCCAGCCATTCCGCCGCCTCGCGCGTCAGCTCGAAGGTCACGTTGCGGTCCATCAGCTGCGCTTCGAGTTGCAGCACGAACTTCTCGACCACCTTCAGGATCACCTCCTTCGGCAGCGCGCCGAACGAGATCACCGCGTCCAGGCGGTTGCGGAACTCGGGGCTGAACGTCCGCTCGATCGCGGCGGTATCCTCGCCCTCGCGCCGCTGCCGACCGAAGCCCATGGCGTTCTTGGCCTGCTCCGCCGCACCGGCGTTGGAGGTCATGATCAGCACCACGTTGCGGAAATCGACCTGCCGCCCGTTATGGTCGGTCAGCTTCCCGTGATCCATGACCTGCAACAGGATGTTGAACACGTCCGGATGCGCCTTCTCGATCTCGTCGAGCAGCAGCACACAGTGCGGATCCTGGTCGACCCCGTCGGTCAGCAGACCGCCCTGGTCGAAGCCGACATAGCCCGGAGGCGCGCCGATGAGGCGGGAGACCGCGTGCTTCTCCATGTACTCGGACATGTCGAACCGCAGCAGCTTCACCCCCAGCGTCGCGGCGAGCTGGTTGGCCACCTCGGTCTTGCCCACGCCCGTGGGACCGGCGAACAGGTAGTTGCCGATCGGCTTCTCCGGCTCCCGCAAACCGGCGCGGGCCAGCTTGATGGAGGCCGACAGCGCCTCGATGGCCGCGTCCTGCCCGAAGACGACGCGCTTGAGCGACGCCTCCAGATCCTTCAGCACGGCCGAGTCGTCCTTCGACACGTTCTTCGGCGGGATGCGCGCGATCTTGGCGACCACGGCCTCGATCTCCTTGGCTGTGATCGTCTTGCGCCGCTTGCTCTCGGGCAACAGGTGCTGTGCGGCCCCCGCCTCGTCGATCACGTCGATCGCCTTGTCGGGCAGCTTGCGGTCGTGGATGTAGCGCGCGGCCAGCTCCACCGCCGACTTGATCGCCTCCTGCGTATAGCGGATCTCGTGATGCTCCTCGAAAATCGGCTTGAGCCCGCGCAGGATCTTCACCGCGTCGTCCACGGTCGGCTCCTTCACGTCGATCTTCTGGAAGCGCCGCGACAGCGCGCGGTCCTTCTCAAAATGCTGGCGGAACTCCTTGTAGGTGGTGGAGCCCATGCAGCGCAGGCCGCCGTTCTGAAGCGCGGGTTTCAAGAGGTTCGACGCGTCCATCGCGCCGCCGCTGGTGGCCCCGGCGCCGATCACGGTGTGAATCTCGTCGATGAACAGCACCGCGTCGGGATGCTCCTCCAGCTCCTTCATCACGGCCTTCAGCCGCTCCTCGAAATCGCCGCGATAGCGGGTTCCGGCGAGCAGCGCACCCATGTCGAGCGAGTAGATCGTCGCATCCTCAAGGATCTTCGGCGTCTCGCCGTCGACGATCTTGCGCGCGAGGCCCTCGGCGATGGCCGTCTTGCCCACGCCCGGATCGCCCACCAGCAGCGGGTTGTTCTTGCGGCGGCGGCACAGCACCTGCACGCAACGCTCCACCTCGTCGGCCCGGCCGATCAGCGGATCCACGTCGCCCGAGCGGGCCTTGGCATTGAGGTCGACGCAGTATTTCTGCAGCGCCGTCTCCTCCTTGCCGCCGGAGGGCCCGCCCTGCGCCTGCTCCTCCGACACGTCCTCGGCGCCGAGCACCGGTCGGTTGTCGGAATGGGCGGGATCCTTGGCGACACCGTGGCTGATGTAGTTGACCGCGTCATAGCGGGTCATGTCCTGCTCCTGCAGGAAATAGGCCGCGTGGCTCTCGCGCTCGGCGAAGATGGCGACCAGCACGTTGGCGCCCGTCACCTCGGTCCGGCCCGAGGATTGCACATGGATCGCCGCGCGCTGGATCACGCGCTGGAACCCGGTCGTGGGCGCGGCCTCGGACCCTTCGATGTCGGAGACGAGCGCGTCGAGTTCCTCGTCCAGGAAATCCGTCAGCGTCGCGCGCAGCTGGTCGAGGTCCACCGAACAGGCCGTCATCACCCGCGCCGCGTCGGGTTCGTCGATGAGCGCGAGCAGCAGATGCTCCAGCGTGGCGAGTTCGTGTTTGCGCGCGTTCGCCAGCGACAGCGCGTTGTGAATTGCGGCTTCGAGTGTATTCGAGAATGACGGCATACCGCGTATCCTTTCGTCTGCCGCCGCGCGTGAGGGCACGGCGGGCGAGCGCGACGACGGCGCTCCCTTTAACAATTCGGTCTGGTTGGGAGGGGATCAAGGGCAAAACGCCTAAGATCACCTGAAACTGAGCGGATCAGCCTGCGACCTAGCGCCCCGTCCGCGACATGATCTCCATATCGGGACGGGCGCGCGGCGCTTCAAGAGGGTGACCCCGCCCCGCATTCACGGGACAGGGCGCATCGTGGATCAGCCAAGCTCGATCAGCAGATCCTTGGCGTCGACCTGGCTGCCGGCAGGAGCGTGGATCGCCTTCACCTCGCCGTCGCGGTCGGCATGGATCGCGGTTTCCATCTTCATCGCCTCGATGGTCAGCAGCATGTCGCCCGCCGCAACCTTCTGGCCCACCGTCACGGCGACCGAGGCGATGACGCCCGGCATCGGGGCGGCGACGTGGTTCGCATTGCCCAGTTCCGCCTTCGGACGCTTGGCCGCCGTCGCCGCGACCTTGCGGTTGGCGACGCGGATCACGCGCGGCTGGCCGTTCAGCTCGAAGAAGACGCGGACCTCGCCGTCCTCGTTGGTCTCCCCGATCGCCTGCAGGCGGATGATCATCGTCTTGCCCGGATCGAGCTCCGGCGTGATCTCCTGCCCCGGCTCCATGCCGTAGAAATAGACGTTGGTGGGCAGGATGCGCACGGGGCCGTAATCGCGGTGACGGCCCATGTAGTCGAGGAAGACCTTGGGATACATCAGGTAGCCGTTCAGATCCTCGTCATCGATCTCCATCCCGTCGAGCTGTTCGGACAGATCGGCGCGGGTCTGCTCCAGATCGACCGGCGACAGATGCGCGCCGGGGCGGTCGGTCATCGGCTTTTCGCCCTTCAACACCTTCTTTTGCAGCTTGTCGGGCCAGCCGCCTGGCGGCTGGCCGAGATTGCCCCGCATCATGTCCACGACCGAATCGGGGAAGGCGACGTCGACCTTCGGATCCTCCACCTCGGCGCGGGTCAGGCCCTGGCTGACCATCATCAGGGCCATGTCGCCCACGACCTTGGACGACGGCGTCACCTTCACGATGTCGCCGAACATCTGGTTCACGTCCGCATAGGTCTGCGCGACCTCGTGCCAGCGATCCTCAAGGCCCAGGCTGCGCGCCTGCGCCTTGAGGTTGGTGAACTGGCCGCCCGGCATCTCGTGCAGGAACACCTCGGCGGAGCCTGATTTCATCGTGGTCTCGAAGGCCGCATACTGGTCGCGCACGTCCTCCCAGTATTCGCTGATCCGGCGCAGCGCCGCCGGGTCGAGGCCGGTCGCCCGCTCGGTATTCTCCAGCGCCTCGACGATCGAGCCGAGCGGCGGCTGCGCCGTCAGGCCCGAAAACGCGTCCATCGCCGCGTCGACCGCATCGACGCCCGCCTCGGCCGCCGCCAGCACGGTGGCGCCGGAAATGCCCGAGGTGTCATGCGTGTGGAAGTGGATCGGCAGGCCGACCTCCTCCTTCAGCGCCTTGATCAGCACGCGCGCGCCCGCGGGCTTCAACAGGCCCGCCATGTCCTTCAGCCCCAGCACATGCGCGCCCGCGTCGCGCAGGCTCTTACCCATGTCGACATAGTAGGCGAGGTCGTATTTCGCCCGGTCCGCGTCGAGGATGTCGCCCGTGTAGCAGATCGTCCCCTCGCAGATCTTGCCGCTCTCGATCACCGCGTCCATCGCGACGCGCATGTTCTCCACCCAGTTGAGGCTGTCGAACACGCGGAACACGTCCACGCCGCTCTCCGCCGCCTGCTTGGTGAAGCTCACGACCACGTTGTCGGGATAGTTGGTGTAGCCCACCCCGTTCGAGGCGCGCAGCAGCATCTGCGTCATGATGTTGGGCATCTTCGCGCGGATGTCGCGCAGCCGCTGCCACGGGCATTCCTGCAAGAAGCGGTAGGCCACGTCGAAGGTCGCTCCGCCCCAGCACTCGACCGAGAACAGGTTGGAGAGCTGGTGCGCATAGGCCGGCGCGATGGCGATCATGTCCGCGCTGCGCATCCGGGTGGCGAGCAGCGACTGGTGCCCGTCGCGCATCGTGGTGTCGGTGATGAGGACCCGGTCCTGCTCCAGCATCCAGTCCGCGACCGCCTGCGCACCCTTCTCCTCCAGCAGCGTCCGGGTGCCCGGCGGCGGGGCGTCCACCGGCATGCGCGGTGCCTTCGGCAGCTTGGCATGCGCCGGGGGCTTCGGCCGTCCGTCCACGTCCGGGTGCCCGTTAACCGTGATGTCGGCGATGTAGTTGAGCAGCTTCGTCGCCCGGTCGCGCCGCTTCTCGAAGGCGAACAGCTCGGGCGTCGTGTCGATGAACTTGGTGGTGTAGGTGTTGTTGAGGAAGGTCGGGTGCTTCAGCAGGTTCTCCACGAAGGCGATGTTCGTCGCGACGCCGCGTATGCGGAACTCGCGCAGCGCGCGGTCCATGCGGCTGATCGCGGCCTCCGGCGTCGGCGCCCAGGCCGTCACCTTGGTCAGCAGGCTGTCATAGTAGCGCGTGATGACCGCGCCCGAATAGGCCGTGCCGCCGTCGAGCCGGATGCCCATGCCGGTGGCCGAACGGTAGGTGGTGATCCGGCCATAGTCGGGGATGAAGTTGTTCTGCGGATCCTCGGTCGTGACCCGGCACTGCAGCGCGTGGCCGTCGAGCTTCACGTCGTACTGGCTGGCGACACCCGTGGCCTCGGTCAGGCTCTTGCCCTCGGCGATCAGGATCTGCGCACGCACGATGTCGATGCCGGTGACTTCCTCGGTCACCGTATGCTCGACCTGCACGCGGGGGTTCACCTCGATGAAGTAGAATTCACCCGAATCCATGTCCATCAGGAACTCGACCGTGCCCGCGCATTCGTAGTTCACATGCGCGCAGATCTTGCGGCCCAGCTCGCAAAGCTGCTCTCGCTGGGTCTCGGACAGGTACGGGGCGGGGGCCCGCTCCACGACCTTCTGGTTGCGGCGCTGGACCGAGCAGTCGCGCTCATACAGATGGTAGATGTTGCCCATCTTGTCGCCGAGGATCTGCACCTCGACATGCCGCGCGTTCTGCACCAGCTTTTCCAGATAGCCTTCGCCGTTGCCGAAGGCGGCTTCCGCCTCGCGCCGACCGGCCAGCACCATCTCCGCCAGCTCGTCGGGCTTCATGATCGGACGCATCCCGCGCCCGCCGCCGCCCCAGCTCGCCTTCAGCATGAAGGGATAGCCGACCTCGTCGGCCATGCGGCGCACCTCGTCCATGTCGTCGGGCAGCACCTCGGTCGCGGGCACGACCGGCACACCCGCCGCGATGGCGACGCGCCGTGCGGAGGCCTTGTCGCCCAGCGCACGCATCGTCTCCGCCTTCGGCCCGATGAAGGTGATCCCCGCCTTGACGCAGGCATCGACGAAGTCCGGGTTCTCGCTCAGCAGGCCGTATCCGGGATGGATCGCATCCGCGCCCGACAGCTTGGCCACGCGGATGATCTCCTCGATCGACAGGTACGCCGCAACCGGCCCCATCCCCTCGCCGATCTGGTAGGCTTCGTCCGCCTTGAAGCGGTGCAGACCCAGCTTGTCCTCCTCGGCGAAGACGGCGACGGTCGTCTTTCCCATCTCGTTGGCCGCACGCATGATGCGGATGGCGATTTCGCCGCGATTGGCGATCAGGATCTTCTTGAAGTCGGGCATGAGGAGGCCTCCCGGCAATCTGGGGGTCGCGTTGCGCGAAGTGTTAGCAAGCGCACAAATACCTCACAATACGCAATAACTGGTATCACCCGTTCCGATGGCGTATGCGGAAACTGAATACGCATTCATGTCTGCGAGGCCCCGGAATGAGCAATAAAACAACCGTCGAGTCCTGGACCGAGTGGGATCCGCTGCGCCACGTCATCGTCGGGCGCGCCACCGACTGCCACATCCCGCCCAACGAGCCCGCGCTGGAGGCGAAGGTCCCCGAGGACAGCGACATGCGCGGCCAGCACGGCCGCCGCCCGCAGGAAACCATCGACCGCGCCAACGAGCTGCTCGACACCTTCGCCGCCCAGCTGGAGGCGCGCGGCATCACCGTCGACCGCCCGACGCCCATCGACTTCTCGCAGCCCGTCACCACGCCCGATTTCCACACCGACAGCCAGTTTGGCTGCATGCCGCCGCGCGACGTGCTGCTGACCGTGGGGCACGAGATCCTGGAGGCGACGATGTCCTATCGCTGTCGCTGGTTCGAATATCTCTGCTACCGACCGCTCATGCAGCGCTATTTCGACGAGGATCCGAACTTCCGACACGAGGCCGCGCCGAAGCCGCGCCTCACCGACGCCGATTACCACGACAACTACCTCAGCGACTCGATCGGGGTGGAGCAGCGCCTGAAATGGGCCGCCGAGCGCCACTTCGTCACGACGGAGGAGGAGCCGCTCTTCGACGCGGCGGACGTGCTGCGCTTCGGGCGGGATCTCGTCGTGCAGCATGGCTTCACGACCAACCTCAAGGGCATCGAGTGGCTGCGCCGCCATTTCCCCGAGCACCGCGTGCACACGGTCAATTTCCCCGGCGACCCCTACCCGATCCACATCGACGCGACCTTCACGCCCCTGCGTCCCGGCCTCATCCTCAACAACCCGCAGCGTCGCCTGCCCGACGACCAGCGCGGGTTGTTCGAGCGCAACGGCTGGCAGATCGTCGACGCGGCCCAGCCCGCCCACAACACGCCGCCCCCGCTGTGCTATTCGAGCGTCTGGCTGTCGATGAACGTGCTGGCGCTCGACGAGAAGACCGTCTGCGTCGAGGCCTCCGAGGTCTACCAGCAGGACCAGCTCGACAAGCTGGGCTTCGAGGTGGTGCCGGTCGAG
Source organism: Roseobacter sp. HKCCA0434 (assembly GCF_032464675.1). Classification (NCBI taxonomy): domain Bacteria; kingdom Pseudomonadati; phylum Pseudomonadota; class Alphaproteobacteria; order Rhodobacterales; family Roseobacteraceae; genus Roseobacter; species Roseobacter sp. HKCCA0434. The sequence continues at coordinate 97,122 of NZ_JAWDKL010000005.1, read as the reverse complement.
CTGCGCGACGCCTACGCCTTCGGCGGCGGCCTGCACTGCTGCACGGCGGATGTCCGGCGCGAGGGCGGGCTGCAGGACTACTTCCCCGATCAGTGACGGAAGGGACCGATGCCCGCAAAACGAAAAGGACCCTGACCCGCCTCGGCACCATACCGGTCGCGCTCGCCTTCCTTACGCCCATGCTGATCCTCGGGGGCAGCCTGCGCGGCATTTGGGACGACGACACGCTCGACGCCATCGCGCGGCTACCGGAGGGGAGGGAGGTGACGGCGACACTGACCCCGATCCACCGCTTCCTCGCGGAGTATGATGTCAGCTTCGTCCTGCGGGATGGCGCTGGCTCCGAACTGTGGCGCGAAACCCATGTCGATGCGGGAGGCGCCCGACGCGCCGCACTCATTCTCTGTGCGAACGGGGAGGTGGCCCTTGCCACCGACGGCTTGCAGCGCGACTGTGACGGCCGCACTCATGTCGTCAGGTTGACAGGCTCGGCATCCTGCGACGATCTCGGAGCGACGTTCACCGATGCAACCTACTTGGGCAGATTCGATTTCCGCGCCACTCGGCCCAGTGGCCGCACGCGTCGCTGGACCTTCCTGACCGCCGCCGACGATACCGCCTGCGCGCTTCGCCCCTAACGCCGCTTGCGCGCCTTGCGGTGGTTGCCGACCGTCGGCGCGTGGAAGGCGGGGTCCTTGCGAGCCAGCCAGCGGATGAACTTCGCCAGCGGCGGGTGCGCGCGCAGGGCCTCGATCGTGTGGTAATCGCGCGCCAGTTCCGTCTCTGTCAGCACGGAGTGGATCTCGTTGTGGCAGATCTGGTGCAGCAGCACGACCGGCCCGCCCTTGCCGCCGCGCAGCTGCGGGATCAGGTGGTGGCGGCTCTGCCGTGCATGGGGCGGGATCGGACGGCCGCAAAGCGGGCAGATCGGATCGGTCCCGTCCATCCGCGATCCTCCTTGCCGTTCCGCGCACCCGTCGCCCCGACACGATATAATCGGTGAGGGCCCCGATGCGACCCGCGACGGGCAGCCGCATCCTTGCTCTTCGGGTAGTGGGTATTCCACCTCGCGCGACCCGCCCCTATCCTCGCCGAATTCCGCAGGCCGCCCTGCGGGTTTTGACGCGGCGTCATAAATTCAACGCAATGTCATGGAATGTGCGGCAATGGATGGTGCCCGTCGTGGATCTCAGTCGGCTTCAGATCGGCGGGGCGCGGGCATCCTTTGACTGAACGCCGCGCAGCGACGCGGCGAGGGAGGGAAGAATGAAACGACGTCAGTTCGTCGCCGGGGCGGGAGTCGCTGGGGCGGCGCTCGGCGCGGCACCCGCCGTGAAGGCGCAAACCGCCACCACGCTCACCATCGAGAGCACCTACGCACCCGGCAGCGGCCGCGCCCAGACCGGCCGCGATTTCGCCGAGCGGGTCGCCATGCTGTCGGGCGGCGACATCACCGTGCAGATCGTCGAGGCGGGCGCACAGGGCGCCGAGCTCATGGATCGGCTGTCGGGCAATGAGGTCGACGGCGTGCTCGGCTCGCAGGACGACTGGTATTCCTTTTCCCCCGCATTCTCGCTGTTCGCCGCCGTGCCGGGCGGAATGATGGAGCGGGAGCTGGAGGCCTGGATCCGGTCCGACACCGGGCAGGAGCGCTGGGACGCGCTCGCCGCCGAATACGGGATGAAACCGCTCTATCTCGGCGATGCCGGGGGCGAGATGCTGTGGTCCTCGGTCGCGCTCACCGACCCCTCCGCCCTGGATGGCCTGTCGGTCGCCGCGCGGGGCATGTCCGCCGCCACGTGGCGCGCGGCGGGGGCCAATGCTCCCTCCAGCGCCGACCCCGCCCCCTTCCCCACCGGCGTCGAGGCCTACGAGACCGCCCCGCTGGCCGAGCAATATGCCGCGCGTGAGAATGCGCCCGCCCGCCTCTATCTCGACACGCCCACCCGGCCGACCTCCGCCGTGTCGCTCAGCCTGTCGCTGCCGCGATGGGAGGGGCTGACAGACGCGCAGCGCCGCGTGCTCGACTACGCGGCCGATGCCGTGACCTTCCGCACCAATGCCCGCTCGATGCAGGCCAACGCGCTCGCCCACCAGGCCGTCCGCCTCGGCGGCACCACGGTCGAGAAACTGCCCGAACCGGTCTGGACCGCCCTTATGGACGCCGCGCGCGAGACCTACGAGGCGCTCGGAGAGCAGGAGGGCGAGGCCCGCCGCGCCTGGCGCGCCTATTTCCGCTTCGCCCGCGACGTGCAGAACTGGACCCGGCTCAGCGAAGCCGCCTTCACCGTCGCGCGCGCGCGCAACGTCCCGGCCTGAGCGGAGTAGAAACGATGACGAAGATGCAGAACATCAGCCGCCGCCAGGCGCTCGCCGCCACCGCCGCCGGGGCCTCGCTTCCGCTTGCCGCCCCGCTCTACGCGCAAGGTCGCCGCGAGATGCGCATGGCCACCAGCTGGCCCGGCGACCTCGCCTTCCTCTCCGGCTCCGCCATCCGCTGCGCCGAGGCGATCGGAGAGCTGTCGGATGGCCGCCTGACCGTCGAGGTCTTCCCCGCGGGAACGCTCATGGGCGCCTTCGACGTGCATGATGCGGTCGGCAACGGCGATATCGAGTTCTACCACGCCGCCGACTACTATTTCCAAGGCAAGCACCGCGCCTTCAACTTCTTCACCGCCGTGCCGCTGGGCCTGATGCAGACCGAGATGCTCGGCTGGCTGGAATTCGGCGGCGGCCAGGCCCTGTGGGACGAGCTTGCCGCCCGCTACGGCGTCCGGTCGGTCGCCTGCGGCGGCACCGGCGTCCAGATGGGCGGCTGGTACGAGAACCCGATCGAGAGCCTGTCGGACCTTGAGAATCTGACCATGCGCATCCCCGGCCTCGGCGCCGCGGTGCTGCGCGAACTGGGGGCGAGCACGGTCGTCACCCCCGGCGGCCAGATCGTCGATGCGCTCTTCGCGGGCGACATCAACGCACTCGAATGGGTCGGCCCGGCCGACGACCTCGCCTTCGGCTTCCCCAAGCTTCTGGCCACCTACATCTATCCCGGCTTTCAGGAGCCGCACACGGTGTCGAGCCTCGGCACCAATCTGGAGCTGTGGGAGAGCCTCGACGACCGCGACCGCGCCATCATCCGCGCCGCCGCCGACCGCGAGAACACGCGCCAATGCTCCGACTATTACGGCGGCAACGGCAAGGCGCTCAGCCAGATGCTGCAGGAATACGGCACGCAGCCGACCAAGCTGCCCGACGACGTGTTCGACCAGCTGGCCGAGATCGCCTACCGCGTCCGCGCCTCGGTGGCCGAGGAGGATGAGCTGGGCGGTCGCGTGAACGAGAGCTTCCTCGCCTACCAGCGCAGCATCATGGACTGGAACAACGAGAGCTTCGCGGCCTATTTCAACCGCCGCGACGCCGCAGTGCCGGTCTTCGACGAGAGGCTTTGAGCGAAAACGCGCGGCTCCCACTGGTCGATCTGGGTGTGAGCCGCGCAGCGTCGGGCCGCGGTGCGGCGATCCGACGGTCGAGCATGGCACTTTATGCCGGCCAGATCCGTATAACGTCGAAGCGTTTCGCCTACATCACCCAAATCGCCGTGCCGGGGGGCGGGTCACGCCGAAGGCGTGCTTCCAGCACGACCGATGCGCTGCGCCTTCGGCTTGATTCCGCGCAAGTCCGCTTCGTGCAGCCCCTACCCCTTGCCCAGCTCCGCCGCCCGCTCCAGCGCCCGACGGAACGCGGGGCGCGCACGGCAGCGCTTGCCGTATGCCGTCACGACCTCGCTCTCGACCTCGAACTTCGCGGATTTCGCCCAGGACAGGCAATGCGCCGCCAACAGGTCCGGCACCGCGAAGTCGCTGCCCGCGAGGTAGGGCCCCTCGCCCAGCCGCTCCTCCAGCCGCGCCATCGCGCGGGAGAACTCGATCCGCGCCGCCTCCTTCGCCTCGGGCACCCGCATCTCCTCGGGCCAGACGAAGGCGTGCTTGGCCGCCGTCCACAGGCTGCCATCCACCTCGTCGCACAGGAATTGCGTGTGCCCGTCCTGCACCGCCCGCTCGATCGTGCCCGCAGGTGCCGTCAGCGCCTCGTGACGGTCGGCCAGGAACTGGATGATCGCGACCGAATCGCTCAGGAATGCCGCTCCCACGCGCAGCACCGGCACTTTGCCCGCCGGGCTGACCGCGCGGATTTCCTCGCTCTGCGGCTTGGCCGGGACCAGCTCGTAGTCCTGTCCCAACTCCTCCAGCATCCACATCACCCGCATCGCGCGGCTCTGCGGGTGGCCGTAGAGGGTGTAGTCGGTCATCGCAGCGCCTCCGTCCGGTCCGGGCCGCTCACGGCGCGACCTTGATGACGGTCCAGCCGCAGTAATCTGCGTAGGGAATGCCGCGATGGACCAGCGTCAGCTTCTGCACCCCGTCATCCTCCGCGAGATAGGCGCTGACATCCGAGATCGGCGCGTCGTCGAGGTCGAACAGGCCGTTGAACTGGTCCAGCCCCTCCAGCGCCCCGACGCTTTCGAGGAATCCGCGCGGGTCCGCGGACAGGGCGGCGATCTGCTCCGCGTCCTGCAGGATGATCGCCCGGTCGTAGATGCGCAGCGTGTCGGCCATGAAAGATGCTCCTTTCGGGTGGTGCGGTTCGGGCCATCAAGCCATATCGCCGCCCGTCCGGGCAAGCCTTCCGACCCGCGTTCAGCCGCGCGGGCGCATCATGGCGACGCGGATCAGCGCGCGTTCCAGCATGGCGAATTGCGGCGCGCGGCTGGCCGAGCGCAGCGTGAGGTCCGTATCGGTCAGCGTGGTCAGCGCGCGCTCCAGCCTTGGCAGACCCCAGCTGCGGATCTGCGCGGCCATCGCGTCGCGGCGCGGGCCGAAGACCGGCGGACGCAGGCGCTGCAAGGCCTCCTCGGGCCGTCCCTTGCTGCCCGCGGCCGCATGAAGCTGCCGGAAATGCCGCGTCAGCCCGATGCACAGCGTGGTCACGTTCGTCCCCTGCGCCGACAGCCGCGCCATCTCGGGCCCAATCGTGGCCGCATCGCCGTTCGCGACCGCCGCGACCAGCGCATCCACGTCGCCATCGACGCTCTGCGGGGCGAGCAGCGCGATCTCCGACACGGCGAGCGGACTGTCGTCGCCCCGCTTGTAGAGCGCCAGCTTCTCCAGCAACTGCGCGAAATCGCCCGGCGGCAGACCGCGGCCCAACACCGTCAACTCCTCCCGCGCGGCGGCCTCGACCGACAGGCCCGCCTTTTCGATCGCCGCCTCGATCTCCTCGCGCCCCGGCGGATCGGCATAGATGGCGAGCGCATAGGCATTGCCCGCACCCTCGAACAGCTTGCGCAGCGCCGAGCGGGCCGTCAGCTGCCCGGCGGAGACGATCAGAAACGCGTCCCCCTCCCGCCAGTCGTCGAGCGCCGCCGCCACGGTCTTGGCGAGCGTATCGGTCGCATCCTCGACCACCACGGCACGCGGACCGGGAAAGAAGCCCTGCGCCTTCATCGCATCCGTCAGCTTCGCGCCGTCGCCGCGCAGCTCGGCCCCGCTCATCCGCTCCAGCCGCATGTCCTGCACGCCGTCGGGGCCGACCACCGCATCTGCCAACGCGCGGCGCCGCTGCGCCACCCGCTCCGCATCCGGGCCGTGGAGCAGGATGCCCGCGCGCGTCAGGTCGGGTCTCTTGAGGAAGCCTGCAACGTCGCGCGGCCCCAGCTTCATCGCGCCGGTTGCTCCAGCGCGATCAGGATCCGGTCGGCGATCTGCTCGGCGAGGTACTCGCCCAACCGGCGCCCCGCGTCCTCCTCCGCCGCGCGCGCGGCGATCTGCGACGCGGTCGGTGGCGCCGGCGGCACCGAGGCGGGCGCGTTGAATCGCGCTTCCGCCCGAAAATCCTCGCGCAGCAGAACCTCCGCCGTGCCGATCTCCCGCAGCGTGACGGCGGCGATCCCGGCGAGGTTGAAGCGCGTGACGGTGTCATTCTGGGTGATCGCCAGCGCCTCGCGCGTCACGGCCAGCGTCACGTCGAGCACGAAGGGCGCATCCGCCTCGGGCGAGCCGAACCGCTGCAAAAGCCGCTGACGCAGGAAATAGCCCTCGCGGCTGGCGATGTGCCCGACCCGAACCCGACCGCGCAGGGCCGAGGCCGCTCCGCCCGTGCCGTAGAGCGGCTCGAACCCGCAGGCCCCCAGCGCCAGCGCCGCACCGATCAGGCCGCGCCTAGACCACGACATTGACGATCCGTCCCGGCACCACGATCAGCTTGCGCGGGCTGCCACCGTCGAGCGCCTTGACCACCGCCGGATCGGCCAGCGCCGCAGCCTCGACCGTGGCCTTGTCCGCGTCCTTCGCCACCGTGATCTCGGAGCGTTTCTTGCCGTTGATCTGGATCGGCATCAGCACCGTGTCGTCGACCAGGTAGGTCTCGTCCGCCACCGGCCAGGGCTGGTCGAGCACCAGCCCCTCGCCGCCGAGTGCGGCCCACATCTCCTCGGCCAGATGCGGCGTCATCGGCTGCATCAGCCGCGCCAGCATCGTCAGCGCGTCGCGTCTCGCGCGCGACACGTCCGCGCCGCCCTTCGCCTTGCCGATCGCGTTGGTCAACTCGTAGAGCTTCGCGACCCCCTTGTTGAACGCGAACCCCTCGATAGAGGCGGTCACGTCCGCGATCGTCCGGTGCAGCACGCGGCGCAGCGCGATCGCGTCCGCCCCGTCGGCCACGTCGACCGCGGGCGGAGTGTCCTCCAACTCGGCCACCATGCGCCAGACCCGTTGCAGGTGCTTCCACGCCGCATCGGCCCCGGCGGCGGTCCACTCCACGTCCCGCTCGGGCGGGCTGTCGGACATGACGAACCAGCGCGCGGTATCCGCCCCGTACTGGTCGATGATCTCCAACGGGTCGACCGTGTTGCGCTTGGACTTCGACATCTTGATGACCGGGCCGACCTCGACCGGGGTGCCGTCCTCCAGCCGCGCGGTGTCGCCCTCGCGGATCACCTCGCCCGGCTCGTGCCAGCGCGCCCGACCGTCGGGACCGGTGGTGGCATAGGTCTCGTGCGTCACCATACCTTGCGTGAACAGCGCGTCGAACGGCTCGGACGCGCTCTCGGGCAGGTGGCCGGTCTTGACCATCGCGCGGGCGAAGAAGCGCGAATAGAGCAGATGCAGGATCGCATGCTCCACCCCGCCGATATACTGGTCGACGTTCATCCAGTACTGCGCGGCGTCCATGTCCGTCGGCGTCTCTGCCCGAGGTGCTGTGAAGCGCGCGAAGTACCAGGACGAATCGACGAAGGTGTCCATCGTGTCCGTCTCGCGCTTCGCCGCGCCGCCGCAATTCGGGCAGGCCACGTCGCGCCAGGTCGGATGCCAGTCGAGCGCGTTGCCCGGCCGGTCGAAGGTCACGTCCTTGGGCAGCTCGACCGGCAGGTTCTCCTTCTTCTCGGGGACCACGCCGCAGGCGTCGCAATGCACGACCGGAATCGGACAACCCCAATAGCGCTGGCGGCTCAGCCCCCAGTCGCGCAGCCGGTACTTGGTCACGCCCTGCCCGACGCCCTGCGCCTCGCATTGCGAGATCGCCTTGGCGACCGCGTCCTCGCCGGTCATCGTCTCGACCTGGCCCAGCCCGTTGACGTAGCGCACCGGCTCCGTCTTCGGTGGCACGAAGGCTTCGTTCGCCACCGGCTCCCCACCCTCGGCGGGCAGGAACACGTCCTTGACCGGCAAGTCGTATTTCCGCGCGAAGTCGAGGTCGCGCTGGTCATGCGCCGGGCAGCCGAAGATCGCGCCGGTGCCGTAATCCATCAGGATGAAGTTCGCGATCCAGACCGGCAGCTCCCAATCGGGGTCGAGCGGGTGGGTCACGGTCAGCCCGGTGTCGATGCCGCGCTTCTCCGCCGTCTCGATCTCCTCCTCCGAGGTGCCGGTGCGGCGGCACTCCTCGTTGAACTCCCGGATGTCCTCGCGCTGCGCTTCCAGCGCCTTCGCCAAGGGATGATCCGGGCTGATCGCGGCGAAGCTCGCGCCCATCAGCGTGTCGGGCCGGGTGGTGTAGACCTCCAGCGTCTCGAACCCGTCGAGACCGCTCGCGAAGTCGAAGGCGAATTGCAGCCCGCGCGACCGCCCGATCCAGTTGGCCTGCATCAGGCGCACCTTCTCCGGCCAGTCGTCGAGCCCGTCCAGCGCCTCCAGAAGCTCGTCCGCCATGTCCGAGATCTTGAAGAACCACTGGGTCAGTTCCTTGCGCTCCACCGGCGCGCCGGAGCGCCAGCCCTTGCCGTCCTCCACCTGCTCGTTGGCGAGCACGGTCATGTCGACCGGGTCCCAGTTGACCACCGATTTCTTGCGGGTGATCAGCCCGGCATCCAGCATGTCGAGGAACAGCGCCTGCTGCTGACCGTAATAATCTGGATCGCAGGTCGCGAATTCGCGACTCCAGTCGAGGCTGAAGCCCAGCTTCGAGAACTGGCTGCGCATCGCGTCGATATTGTCGTAGGTCCAGTCGCCGGGATGGACGCCCCGCTCCATCGCCGCGTTCTCGGCCGGCAGGCCGAACGCGTCCCAACCCATCGGGTGCAGCACCGCATGGCCCGTCGCCCGCTTGTAGCGCGCCACGACGTCGCCCATCGTGTAGTTGCGCACGTGGCCCATGTGCAACTTCCCCGACGGGTAGGGGAACATCTCCAGCACGTAATATTTGGGCTTCTCGGGATCGGCCTCGGCCGCGAAGGCGCGCGCCTCGTCCCAGGCCTGCTGCCATTTCGGCTCCGCCGTGCGCGCATTGTAGCGTGACATCATCTTATCCGTATCTTGTCGCCACGCCCCCGCGGGGGGCGGCGGTTATTGCAGCGCGTCCTCGCGGCGCAGCTGGCGCGCGCGCAACAGGATCGCGTCCTCGATCTGGCGCACCGTGGCATCGGCCACCGGCGCGTCGGTCCACACACCGCCCGTCAGCACCTGCCGGAACAGCGCCACGCGCAGCGAGCTGACGGCGAGCGCATCCGAATCGATTACCGCCACCGCGCGGAACCGCTCGTTGCCCGCCCCCGAGGGCGTGCCCCAGTCGGTCGTGATCACCCCGCCGAACGGATCGGTGGAGGCGATCGGCAGGAAGTCCAGCGTCTCCAGCGAGGCCTGCCACAGGAATCGGTTGACGTTCAGCTCGGGACCCCGGTCGCGGAAGATTTCGCCCGACAGCAGGTCGTTGATGCGGACACCATCCGATTGCGCCTGACGCGCGGCGGTGACGGCGGGCTGTTCGGGGCCGGAGCGATTGCACGCCCCGAGGACCAGCATGGCGACGGTCAGGCTCACTACGATCTTCGCGGACATCGGCTCGGCTGGCCTCCCTATAGTATGTAGTCCACCTCATATCGGCGGGGGCCTTGCGCGACAAGGCTTTTGCCCCCGTGGCCCCGGTCCCGCCACTGTGGCATCCCCGCATCATACCTTGCGTTTAGCCACGGCACCCCCTGAAAGGTTTTGACGAGTCGGGGCGGTTTGCGGAATTTGCATTCATCCGGCTCACAGGGGTGTGAGTGTCGGTGACTGTAAACACATGAGGGACTTCCCATGAAAAACGTGCTCTTCGCCTCGACGGCGCTTGTTGCATTCGGCTTCGCGGGCACCGCGTTTGCTCAAGTTTCCACCTCCATCACGCTCTCCGGCTCGGCCGAGCTCGGCTTCACCTCCGTCGACGACGGCGGCGCACAGGACGGTGAAATCCAGCTGCACAACGACTTCGACCTGACCTGGGCCCTGACCGGCGTCACCGACGGCGGCATGGCGTTCGGCGCATCCGGCGACTGGGACGAGGCGAATGTCGAAGAAGACACTTCGGCCTTCATCTCCGGCAGCTTCGGCACCATCACCATCGGTGACACCGACGGCGCCTACGACAAGGCGATGATCGAAATCGCAACCGGCGGTCTGGTCGACGAAGCCGACTTTTACGCCAATGGCTACTCTGGCCTCGACGGCACCGGCGATGCGGAAAGCCAGGTCGGCCGTTACGACATCACCTTCGGCGGCGTGACCCTGTCCGCGTCCTACGAAGATGGCGAAGACGACGGTCAAGAGAATGTCTACGGCATCGGCGCTGGCTTCAACTTCGGCGGCTTCGACTTCGGTGTTGGCTACCAGACCTCTGACGGCGCCGCACTCGCAGTCGGCGACACCATCGGTATCGCAGAAGTGCCCGTGGCAGTTGCAGGTACGATCGACGACGCGCAGGTCTACGGCATCACCATGGGCGCATCCTTCGGTGCAGTCGACTTCAACATCGGCTACGAGCGTGCCGAAGCTGACCTCGAAACTGCTGGCCTGGTCGCGGGTTCGGCTGCAGGCGACGACTTTGAGCAGGACTCGCTGCAGGCGTCTGTGCAGTTCGACATCGGCGCAGGCTCGCTCGGCATCAACTACCACACCGCTGAGACCGACGTTGACGGCGGTGGCGAGTTTGACGTCGACGGCTACGGCATCTTCTACTCCATGGACCTCGGCGGCGGCGCGAACTTCGTCGCAGCAGCAGGTAACCTGGAAGTCGACGGCGCAGCCGACGAGACCCGCTTCGGCGCAGGCATCGGCATGTCCTTCTGATCCACCCGGATCAGACGGAAGTCAGGGAAGAGCGGGCCATGTGCCCGCTCTTTTCATTTGCGGCCCGCTCTTCCATAACCCGGCCAATGACCGGGCCGGAAACCGGGGAGGGACCATGCCGCTCGACGACGTGAAGCAAAGGATCGAGGCCGCGCGCACCGCCGCGGGCCGCACCGATCCCGTCCACCTGATCGCCGTGTCGAAGGTCCAGCCCGACGCCCGCGTGACGGCGGTGCTAGACCAGGGCCACCGCCTCTACGGCGAGAACAAGGTGCAGGAGGCGCAGGGCAAATGGCCCGCCTTCCGCGAAACCTACCCCGACACGCAGGTCCACCTGATCGGCCCCCTGCAGTCGAACAAGGCGCGCCCCGCCATGCAGCTCTTCGACGCGATCCACACGCTCGACCGGCCCAAGCTCGCGCAGCGCATCGCCGATCTTGCGCAGGAGCTCGGCCACTGCCCCGAGCTGTTCATTCAGGTGAATACGGGGGAGGAGCCGCAGAAATCAGGGCTCGCCCCCGCCGATCTCGACGCCTTCGTGGCCGAGGTCCGCAGCCTCGACCTGCCGCTCACCGGCCTCATGTGCATCCCCCCGGCGGAGGAGGCGCCCAGCCTGCATTTCGCCCTGCTCGCCAAGCTCGCGAAGCGCAATGGCCTCACCGGCCTCAGCATGGGGATGAGCGGCGATTTCGAGGAAGCGGTCCGCTTCGGCGCGACGCATGTGCGCGTCGGCTCCGCCATCTTCGGCGAGCGGGATTACGGCTGAACGACCAGCCGCGATCCCGGCTGCCAGCGCGCCAGGATCCATAGCAGATCCGCCCGCGCGAACGCGACGCAGCCCGCCGTCGGCACCCGCACGCCGCGCCAGCAATGCACGAAGATGGCCGAGCCGCGCCCCCGCTCCGCCTCCGGCCAGTTCCAGTCGCTGAACAACACGATATCGTAGAGCGGATCGCCCCGCCGCATCCGCTCGTGCCGGAAGGTGCCTTCCCCGGCCCGTCCGAGGTGGTTGTAGCCCGCGTGGTCCACATCGTCCGACCAGATGTCGCGCGGTCCCGCCGGGCGCAGCGGCAGGATGGTCTCCGGCCGCGCCAGCCGGTCCGCCCGCCACATCCCGCCGACCAGACGGTGCGCGCCGACCGGGGTGGCGCCGTCCCCCTCCCGCTTGTCCGAGGTGAAACCGCCCTTGCCGATCGCACGCGCGAAACGACGCCCGGCGAATCGCGCGTCCCAGCGGGTCACGACCAGATCGCTCACAGCAGATGCCCGCTCTTGCGCGCCTTGACGGCCAGGTAGTTCGCGTTCTGCGGCGTCTCCCCGACCTTCAGCGGCACGCGCTCGGCCACGGCGATCCCCTCGCCCTCCATCATCGCGACCTTGCGCGGGTTGTTGGTCAGCAGCCGCACCGAGGCGAAGCCCAGCTCCCGCAGGATCTGCGCCCCGATGCGGAAGTCCCGCTCGTCATCCTCGAAGCCCAGCCGGTGATTCGCCTCCACCGTGTCGAAGCCCTGATCCTGCAACGAATAGGCCCGCATCTTGTTGGCGAGCCCGATCCCCCGCCCCTCCTGATTGAGGTAGAGCAGCACGCCCTGCCCCTCCGCCCCCATCTGCGCCAGCGCCGCGCGCAGCTGCGGACCGCAATCGCATTTCAGCGAGCCGATCACGTCCCCGGTGAAACAGGCCGAGTGCAGCCGCGACAGCACCGGCGCATCCCGACGCGGGCTGCCGATCTCGATCGCGTAATGCTCCTCCGTCCCGTCGCGGGGGCGGAACACGTGGACCCGGCTCGCCTGCGACACGTCGAGCGGGACCCGCGCCGCCGCCGTCTTGTCCAGGCGCACCACGTCGTCGCGCTGGTGCAGCAGGGCCGCGGGCGCCACCCCCGTCAGGTCCTCGGGCATGTCCGCCACGTTCTCGATCACCAGCGCTGCGGGCAAGAGCTGCGCCTGCTTGCACAGGATCACCGCCGCGCGGTGCACGCTGGCATCGCCCTCGCGCAGCGCGCGGAACGGTCCCTTGAGTGGCGCCGACAGGTCGCGCGCCGGGTCGGCCAGCGCCGTCAGCCAGTCGAGCGTCGCGCCAGCCGGCAGGGCGATCCGCGCCACGTCGCCATCATAGGCCACCGCCTTCAGCGTCGCCGCGCGCCGGGCCGTAAGCACGATCACCCCGCGCCCCAGCGCCAGCAGGTCGGCGAGCCGCGCCTCCGTCAGGCTCTCCAGCGCCGCGACGAGGGTGCCGCCCACCCGCACGGGCAGGCCCATCCGCAGATCGTTGCGGGCGCGCGCGATGCGTTCGTCATCGGTGGGGCGCAGGCTCATCGAATGTCCCTCTCGAACGCTGAAGCGGTCCGCCCCCGGATATAAGCCGCCTGTCGCGCGATGTGAAACAAATGCCGCCCCGACGACACGCATCCGTGAGTCGCCGTCGCAAGAACTTGCAGAGCCGACCCGCCATCCGCATCTCTCGCGGCAGAGCAAAAGTTCACGGGAGGCCTGTGTCATGAGCAATTTGAAGAAGATCCTGATGGTGGACGACGATGTCGACCTGCGCGAAGTCCTCGCCGACCAGCTGGTCGTGACCGAGGAGTTCGACGTGTTCGAGGCCGACACGGGCGCCGCCGGGCTGGACCGTGCGAAGGCGGACCTCTACGACCTCGTCATCCTCGATGTCGGCCTGCCCGACATGGACGGGCGCGAGGTCTGCCGCCTGATGCGCAAGCAGGGCGTGAAATGTCCCATCGTCATGCTGACCGGGCACATCACCGATGCCGACACCATCCTCGGCCTCGATTCGGGGGCGAACGACTACATCACAAAGCCGTTCAAGTTCCCCGTCCTGCTGGCCCGCATCCGCGCGCAGCTACGTCAGCACGAGCAGAGCGAGGACGCCGTCTTCACCGTCGGCCCCTATACCTTCAAGCCGTCGGCCAAGATGCTGATCACCGAGGACGACCGGAAGATCCGCCTGACCGAGAAGGAGACGAACATCCTCAAGTTCCTCTACCGCGCCAATGACGGCGTGGTCGGGCGCGACGTGCTGCTGCACGAGGTCTGGGGCTACAACGCCGCCGTCACCACGCATACGCTGGAAACCCACATCTACCGCCTACGGCAGAAGATCGAGGCGGACCCCTCGAACGCCGCGCTACTTGTTACAGAGTCGGGCGGCTACCGGCTCGTCGCGTAACAAAAATGGCAAAATTCGGGCAATTTTCTGCAACCGGCGCAGAGTCCGATTGAAAAATGCAAAAGACCTGCCCATAACCTAGGAGGACCGTCCCCCCCACACTTGACGGTCACTCACGGCCACACCCCCCCTCCAAGGTGGCCGGAAAAAGGGATTGCCGCTCGATCTGACCCCAGATCGGGCGCTTTCTCTTTTTGGGGCAATCGCATCTTGCGCCCGCGGGCCCGCTCCGCAACTCTCCGCCCAACCTGAACCGGAGAGCCCGATGACCGTCACGATCTGCACCTGGAACATCAACTCCGTCCGCCTGCGCGCCGACCTCGTGCTGCGCCTGCTGGCAGAGGAGGCGCCGGACGTGCTGTGCCTTCAGGAAACCAAGAGCCCGGTGGACAAGATCCCGCTCGAGCGCTTTGCCGAGGCCGGCTACCCCCACATGATCGCCGAGGGCAACAAGGGCTATAACGGCGTCGCGATCCTGTCGCGCCTGCCGCTGGAGGATGCGGGCACCCGCGCCTTCTGCGACACGGGCCATGCCCGCCACTGTGCCGCCCGGCTGGAAAACGGCCTCGTCGTCCACAACTTCTACGTCCCCGCCGGCGGAGACGAGCCCGACCGCGAGAGCAATCCCAAATTCGCGCACAAGCTCGACTTCCTGGCCGAGATGGCCCGCTGGGGGGCCGAGGGCCGCGCGCGGGAGGTCATGGTCGGCGATCTCAACATCGCCCCGCGCGAGGACGATGTCTGGTCGCACAAGCAGTTGCTGAAGGTCGTCTCCCACACGCCGATCGAGGTCGAGGCGCTCGACCGCGCGCGCGATGCGGGCGGCTGGATCGACACGACCCGCGCCGACATTCCGGGCGGCAAGCTCTATTCCTGGTGGTCCTACCGCGCCCGCGACTGGGATGCGGCGGACAAGGGCCGCCGTCTCGACCATATCTGGGCCACCCCCGATGCGGGCCACATCGCAGGCTCCACCCGCATCCTGCGCGACGCGCGCGGGTGGGAGAAACCCTCCGACCACGCACCCGTCTTTGCGAGCTTCGCCCCGTGATCCGGTTCGAGCGCGACGGCGCCATCGCGCGACTGACCCTCGCGGCCCCCGAACGGCGCAACGCCCTGACCATCGCCGCGATGGACGAGATGCAGGTCGCCCTCTCCGAAGTCGAGAGCGACACCGCCCTGCGCGTTCTGATCCTCACCGGCGAGGGCGCCACCTTCTGCGCCGGGGCCGATTTCGCCGAGCTCGAATCGGGCCACCGCCCCGACTTGCCGCTGACCCTGCTCAGCGATCGGATCGAAGGTCTGCGCGTGCCGGTCATCGCCGGGATCAATGGCGGGGTCTACGGCGCGGGGCTCGACCTCGCGCTCGCCTGCGACATCCGTATCGGCACCGACACGTTGACGGCGCAGGTGCCCGCCGCGGCGATCGGGGTGCACTATCCCGGCCCCGCCATCGCCCGCGCGCAGGCACGGCTGGGTCAGGCCACCGCCGCGCGGCTGTTCCTGGCGGCGGAGCGCCTCGACGCCGCCGCCTGCCGCACCTGCGGGATCGTGTCCGAAACCGTGCCGGAGGTCGCGCTGCCCGAGCGTCTCGAAACACTGGCTGAGGGCATCGCCGCCCTCGCACCGCTCGCCGTGCAGGGCATGAAGCGCAGCCTCGTCTTAGCCGACGACGCCAGCGCCCGCGTCACCGCCTGTTTCGACAGCGCCGACCACCGCTCGGCCCTGAAGGCGCGGCGCGCGAAATCGATGGCGGTGTTCGAGGGGCGTTAGCCTCGCGGATCGACGGGCCGCGGTGCGGCGATCCGACGTTCGAGCTTCGTACGTTATAGTGGCAAAGTCCGCGAAACCTCGCCGCGACGCGCCTGCATCAACCAAATCGCCGTGCCGGGGGGCGGGTCACGCCGAAGGCGTGCTTCCAGCACGACCGATGCGCGGCGGCTTCGCCTTGATTCCGCGCCTCTAGCACCTCACAGACACCTACCGCCGCACCTGCTCCGGGATCAGCCCCTTGGGGAAGAAGCGCAGCGTGACCAGCAGCACCAGCCCCATGATGAACAGCCGCAGATGCGGGGCCGTGTCGCGCAGGTGATCGGCCAGCGCGTTGTCCGGCATCGCCGCCGTCGCCCAGTCCATCGCCAGTGGCGCCAGCGCCTCCGCCTCGATCCACGTCACCCAGATCAGGAAGCCGCCGAGGATCGCGCCCCAGTTGTTTCCCGACCCGCCGACGATGACCATGACCCAGATCAGGAACGTATAGCGCAACGGGTTGTAGGTCCCCGGCGTGAACTGCCCGTCATAGCTGACCAGCATCGCCCCCGCAATCCCGACCACCGCCGAGCCGAGGACGAAGACCTGCCGGTGCCGCCGCACCACGTCCTTGCCCATCGCCTCCGCCGCGTCGCGATTGTCGCGGATCGCCCGCATCATCCGTCCCCAGGGGGAGTTGAGCGCCCGCTCCGCCAGCCACATCAGCACGGCCAGCACGATCAGGAACATCGCCGCATAGGCCAGCCGCACGAAGATGGTCGATGCCTCGACCACGCCCATCCCGACGCTCGCCGCCAGGTCCTGGAACCACGCCGCCTGCTGCAGCGACAGCGCGTCGGGTACGGGCCGGTCGAGGCCCGACACGTTCTTCACGCCCCGCGCCAGCCAGTCCTCGTTCTTCAGCACCGCGATGATGATCTCCGAGATGCCCAGCGTCGCGATGGCGAGGTAATCGGACCGCAGCCCCAGCGCGATCTTCGCCACCAGCCACGCCGCACCGGCCGCGAACAGCCCGCCCACGGCCCAGCTCAGCACCACCGGCAGGCCCAGCCCACCGATATTGCCGAACCGCGCCGGATCCAGCGCTTCGATCGCATCCACCGCCGGGCCGAACAGCCGCCGCACGATGAAATAACCGATCAGCACGATGACCAGCGTGCCGACGGTGCGCAGCCGCGCGGGCAGAACCTTGCGCAGTTGCATCGCGACCACGACCGTCACCACCAGCGCCAGCCCCGCCGCCAGCAGGCCCAACCCGCCTGCCGACCACGCCTCGGCCCGCGGCGCCTCGCTCACCAGCACCGCGGCCACGCCGCCGAGCGCCGCGAAGCCCATGACCCCGACATTGAACAGCCCGCCATAGCCCCACTGCATGTTCACGCCCAGCGCCATGATCGCCGAGATCAGGCACAGGTTGACGATCTGCAGCGCCAGCGGCACCGACTGGACCAGCCCGATGACGACGAGGATCGCCGCCATCGCGGCGTAAAGCACCGCGATCCGCACGCCCTGGCTCATATCACCCTCCCCCGGAACAGCCCGGTCGGCCGGATCAGCAGCACCACCACCAGGATGACGAAGCTGACCGCGAACTTGTAATCGGTCGACAGCAGTTGCAGCAGCCCCTCCGGCTGCCATCCCGGCACCAGATAGCCGGCGAACTGCTTGTAGGCATAGGTCACCGTCGTCTCGCTGAACGCGATCAGGAAGCCGCCCGCGACCGCGCCCACCGGGTTGCCGATGCCCCCCACGATGGCGGCGGCGAAGATCGGAAGCAGCAGCTGGAAATAGGTGAACGGCTTGAACGACTTGTCGAGCCCGTAGAGCGTCCCCGCCACCGTCGCGAGCCCCGCCGCGATCACCCAGGTCCAGAACACCACCTTCTGCGGATCGATCCCCGACAGCAGCGCCAGATCCTCGTTGTCCGAATAGGCCCGCATCGCCTTGCCCATGCGCGAGCGGTTGAGGAAGGCGAAGAGCGCCACCACCAGCGCGATCGCCACCACCACCGTCAGCACCTGCGTCGTGCGCAGCGCCAGCCCCTGATCGAGCCCCGTCATCTCCCGGAAATCGCGCACGTTGATAACGAAGCGCGCACCGTCGGCGAAGCGCTGGTCGTCCGGCCCGATGATCAACCGCGTCAGCCCGTTTAGCACGAACATCACGCCCACGCTCGCGATGACGAAGACGACGGGCGCGGCGCGTTTCTCGCGGTAGAAGGAATAGACCGCCCGGTCCATCCCGAGGCTCAGGAGCACCGCCGCCAGGATCCCGACCGGCAGCGCGATCAGCGCCGTGGGCAGCGGCCCGGCACTCACCCCCAGCGATTGCAGCCACCAGGTCATCAGGATCACCGCCGCCGTGCCGAAGGCCATCAGATCGCCATGCGCGAAGTTCGAGAACCGCAGCACCGCGTAGATCAGCGTCACCCCCAGCGCACCCAGCGCCAGCTGCGAGCCGTAGACCAGTCCGGGGATCAGCACGAAATTCGACAGCAGGACGATGGCGTTGAGGATATCTGTCATGTCATTCGCTCCGCACCCGAAAGGCGCGCCCTGTCTTTCCGGCGGCAGCCGCTCATGCCGCCTCCTCCACGATCCACGCGCAGGTTCCGCGACCTTCGCCCGAGGCGGGGCCGAGATCGGGCGTGTCGGTCGGGCGCAACGCGTAGGTCATCACGAAATCGAGCGCCGCGTTCAAGTGGATATTAACGATGCCACGCCCGGATTGCGTGTGCATGTAGCGCCGCGGCCACCGTGCATCCTCGCGCGCCGCGCGGGCGAAGCGGTCGGTCTCGCCGACGAACAGGCTCAGGTCGCCGCTGCGCTCGGCCATACGCAGATAGGCCCGGTCGTACTCGCCACGCGTCACCAAAACGAAATCGCCGGGTGGCGGCACATCGCAGGTCCCGGCCACGCACCATTCGGCAAAGCGGCACGCCATGCGCGGCGCCGCCTCGGCCCGCGCCGCGGACCGCGCGCGGATGTCGCTCACGTTCCACCAGACGCCATAGGCGATCAGACCGAAAATGCCTGCAAGGAACGCCGCGAAATACCAGTTGGCGCTCCCCCTGCCCCATCCGCCCGGATTGCCTCCGAACCGACGCGGCTTCGCGTGCCTGCCGGATCGTGATCGACTGCCCGAGAACGGCTCACGCATCGCCGCATCCCGCAGCGGGGCCGTGCCGGCCATACGACTGATCGACGGCTGCCGCGCCCCGCGACTTGCTCGCGACCGTCGGCCATGCCCGCACCGACATCCCGGCAGCGGCCATTCCGGGCGGCGGCGCGCCCGCATCCAGGGTTCCGCCGGACCGACAAGCGCCACCAGTACGGACCGCCCCGCGCCCTTCAACTTCCTCCAAATACGCAGCAACGCCAGCAAAGGGGGCCGCCCTGAAGGCCCCGCACGGTCCGCCCGAAGGGTAGCGCGCGCCTGCCCTCATCCGCCGAGGAAGGTCCGCCGGACCTCCGGGTTGGCGAGCAGGGCAGCCCCCGTATCCGTCCAGGCGTTGCGCCCCTGCACGAGGACGTAGCCCTTGTCCGCGATCTCCAGCGCCTGCCTTGCGTTCTGCTCGACCATCAGAATGGCGATGCCGGTGCGCGCCACCTCGATGATCCGGTCGAACAGCTCGTCCATCACGATCGGGCTGACCCCCGCCGTCGGCTCGTCGAGCATCAAGAGCTTCGGCTCGGTCATCAGCGCCCGGCCCACCGCGACCTGCTGGCGCTGCCCGCCCGACAGCTCTCCCGCGGGCTGGCGGCGCTTCTCCTTCAGGATCGGGAACAGCTCGAACACCTGCTCCATCACGCCCGAAATGTCGTCGCGCCGCAGATAGGCCCCCATCTCCAGGTTCTCCTGCACGCTCATCGACGTGAACACGTTGCCCGTCTGCGGAACGAAGCCCATGCCCATCGCCACCCGCTGCTGCGGGCTCAGCGCCGTGATGTCGTCGCCGTCGAGCGTCACCGCACCCTGCCTCAACGGCAGCATCCCGAACACGGCCTTCATCGCCGTGGACTTGCCCGCGCCGTTCGGCCCGACGATCACCGCGATCTCGCCGCGCTCGACCGAGATGTCGCAGCCGTGCAGGATGTCCGCGGCCCCGTAGCCGCCGGTCATGCCGCTCGCGTCGAGGAACGCGTCCCCGCGCCCCGACCGGATCTCACCCTCCTCCTGCGCGCCCACCTCCCGCGGCCCGGCCGCAGGGTTCACGATGCTCGCGTCATGGTTCGCGCGGCCGTCGAACGGATCGCTCATGCCATCCTCCGCGCAATGCCGACCAGATCAGGAAAATCTTGAGAAAGCGTTACCGAGCGGGCCACCGCGCGACCATCCGCGCGGAACGATGTTCGGCCATACGCGTGCCATACGCGTGCCATACGCATCGCAGACCGGGCGCAGACGGCCTGCGCCGCCGAAAAAAGAACGATATTCACGCCGGCTCCTTGTTCTTCAGACCGGTGCCGAGATAGGCCTCGATCACCCGCTCGTCGGCCTTCACGCTCTCCACATCGCCCTGCGCCAGCACGCGCCCCTCGGCCATCACGATCACCGGATCGCAGAGCCGCGAGATGAAGTCCATGTCGTGCTCGATCATGCAGAACGTGTAACCCCGCTCGCGATTAAGTCGTTGAATTGCATCGCCGATCGTATTGAGCAGCGTCCGGTTCACGCCCGCGCCCACCTCGTCGAGGAAGACGATCTTGGCGTCGACCATCATGGTGCGCCCCAGCTCCAGCAGCTTCTTCTGCCCGCCCGACAGGTTGCCCGCCAGCTCGTCCGCGACGTGGGAGATCTCCAGGAACTCGATCACCTCGTCGGCCCTGGCGCGGATCTCCCGCTCCTGCGCGCGGACCTCGCCCCCCTTGAACCAGGCGTCCCACAAGCCCTCGCCCCGCTGCCCGCCGGGCACCATCATCAGGTTGTCGCGCACGGTAAGTGTCGAGAACTCATGGGCAATCTGGAAGGTCCTGAGCAGCCCGCGATGGAACAGCTCATGCGGCGGCAGGCCGGTGATGTCCTCTCCGTCGAGGAATACTTTCCCGCGCGTGGGGCTGTAATGCCCGGCGACCACGTTGAACAGCGTCGTCTTGCCCGCACCGTTGGGGCCGATCAGCCCCGTGATCGAGCCCTTCTCGATCTCGATGCTGGCCCCGTCAACGGCGCGGATGCCGCCGAAATGCATGTGCAGGTCCTCGACCCGGATCATGGCAGCCCTCTCGTCAACCGAATCTTCATGGTTTGGTGGTCTTCTTATCGAAAGCGGCCCGAGGTTGCCCCCGGGCCGCAGGTTTCATGTCGTCGGCTCGCCTCAGCGAACGTTGACGGTGGAGAACTGGCCTTCCATGACCTCCAGCTCGCGGTAGGAGCCTGCGGCCTCGCCCGCGCCGATCAGTTCCACGCCGGTCGCGCCCTGGTAGTCGATCTCGCCGCCATCGGCGAGGATCTGCAGCGCGCGCTCCAGCTCGCCCGCGCCGATCTGCTCGCCGGGCGCGTTGGCGACGTTCATGATGTTGGCCTGGATCTCGGCCCGGTCGACCGATCCGGCCGCCTGTGCCGCGAGGATGATGAGAGCCGCCGCGTCGTAGCTCTCGCCGCGATAGGGGCCGTCGCCCTCGATGCCGTTCTCCTTGGCCATCGCGTCGAAATTGGCGAAGTCCTCGCTGTCGGAGCCGGGCGCGGTGCCGAAGGTGCCGTTGATGTCGGGGCCGAAATTCTCGGTCAGGCTGTCGCCGATCATCCCGTCGCCGAGGATGAACGTGTCGAACGCGCCCGTGTCGATGGCCGACTGGATGATGCCGCGGCCGCCCTGGTCGACATAGCCGAACACGGCCAGCGCCTCGGCACCCGATGCGGCCAGCGCGCCGACCTCGGCGGAGTAGTCGCCCTTGCCGTCCTCGTGCGCCGCGACGATCTCGACCGAGCCGCCCGCCGCCTCGTAGGCCGCCTGAAACGCATCGGCGAGGCCGAGGCCGTAATCGTTGTTGGTGTAGGTGATCGCGACGGAGTTCACGCCCCGCTCGGTCACGACATCCGCGAGGACCTGCCCCTGACGCGCATCGGAGGGCGCGGTGCGGAAGAAGTAGCCGTTATCCTCGATATCCGACAGCGCGGGCGAGGTCGCGGACGGGCTGACCATCACGACACCGTTCGGCACGCCCACGTTGGACGCGATGGCGGTCGTCACGCCCGAGCAGTCGGCGCCCATGATGCCGATCACGTTGTCGCCGGTGATCAGACGCTCGGCCGCCGCCGAGGCCGCCGCCGCATCGACGCAGGTGGAGTCGGCGCGCACGGGGGCGATCAGCATGTCGCCGCCCATGAACAGCTCGGACTTGTTCGCCTCCGCGATGGCCAGCTCCGCCGACGCGGCCATGTCGGGCGTCAGGGATTCGATGGGGCCGGTGAAGCCGAGGATGATGCCGATATTGACGGTTTCGTCCTGCGCCATCACGCCGGTTGCGGTGAGCGCGGCGAGCGCCGTGCCAATCATGAATTTTTTCATTATGTCTCTCCCTTGGGTTGGACCGTGCCGCATGAAAATCCGCCCGCGCGCCGAACACAAGGGCTATCGCGCGTCAGATCCCCTGCAACGCCGCGCCATCGGACCAGAAACCGGGTGCGGGACGAATGACGCCCGTCTCGATCCCGCGCCAGTTGCGCTGCGGCGGGGTCAGGCGCTTCGCGATCATCGGGTGCGCCGGGTCCGCGGCCCCGAGACGCGCGAGGATGGCCGCAATCGCGCATTCCGAGGCACGGGTCGAGCCGTCCTCGATCTTCAGCGCGATGCCCAAGCCCTGCTCGGGCAGGATCGCGACGAACACCGCCTCCGCCCCTGTCTTGATGACGGTGCGGCCCGGCAGCGCGGACATCATTTCCGAGCAGGCCCGCCCCTCGCCCGCGACCAGCAGCGGGTGCGCCTTCATTGCCGCGACCAGCCTTTCGGCCGCCGCGCCGCGCGCCCGGCCCAGCCCGGACGGATCAGCCATCTTCGCCATCGCCCGCGCCAGCCCGTGCAGGGAGCTTGCATGGTTCGGCGCGGAACAGCCGTCGATGCCGAAACCGGGCGAGGTCTCCTCGACCATCTCCTCGTAGGCCGCCTTCACGGCCTGCTGCACGGGATGGTCGATCTCGTGATACTCCTCCCCACCGCCCAGATGACGGTTGAGCGTCAGGAAGCCCGCATGCTTGCCGGAGCAGTTGTTGTGGTACTGGCAGGCGGGCTCGCCCGTCCGGCGCACGCGGTCGGCCTCCGCCTTGTCCTGCGGGAACTGGACGCCGCAGCGCAGCGCCTCCTCGCCCAGATCCATGTCCTTCAGCCAGGCCGCGACCCGCTCGACATGAATATGCGCACCCTGGTGCGATGCGCAGGACAGCGCCAGATGCGCCTCGCTCAGCCCGTCCGCCGCACCGCTTTCCACGAGCGGCAGGGCCTGCAGCATCTTGCACGAGGAGCGCGGGAAGACGATCGCCTCGGGCGCCCCCCACTGCGCGACGATCTCGCCGTCCGCGCGCGCGACGACCGCGTGACCGCGATGGGAGGATTCCAGGATCCCCCCGCGCCAGAGTTCGACGAGGTCCACGGCTTCGGCGGATCGGTCAGTCATCTGTCAGCTCCTCTCGCATATCCTCTCCCAACTGCGCGCGCAGCCGCGCGAAGGCAAGGCGCACCCGGCTCTTGACCGTGCCCAACGGCACGCCGTCGCGCGCGGCGATCTCCTGCTGGCTGAGCCCGCCGTGAAAACTGGCATAGAGCACATCGCGCTGTGCTGCGGGCAAAGCGTCGAGCGCCGCGCGCACCTGCGCGTCGCGGTCGCGCTCGCCCACGACGCGCTCCGCTCCCGGCTCGGGACCGGGGTCGAGCGTCGGCTCCTCGGGGTCGATCACCCGGCGCGCGGCGCGGCGGGCCTCGTCGATCAGTCGGTTGCGCGCGATGGTGTAGAGCCACGTCGCAGCGGAGGCGCGGGCGGGATCGAAGGTCTCGGCCCGCCTCCACAGCTGCACCATGACCTCCTGCGCCAGATCCTCGGCCCGGTCGCCCGCGATCCCCCGCCGCATCAGCATCGCCTTCACCCGGCCTGCATAGCGGCGGAAGAAGGCCGCGAACGCCGCCCGGTCGCGGCGGGCGATGCGCGACACCAGCTCCTCGTCGGAAAGCTCGGGAAGGTCGTCGGCGTGGATCGTGGGGTCCCCCGTGTCGTCGCGCCTCGCCCCCTGTCGCGACAGGAGAGCGAGCCGCGGAAAAATCGCCCTTGCGGGGTGGCGCTGGAGGCCCGCTTGCCGCTACATTATCCGCGCGGAACCCGCCGGAGGCAAGGTTCTTGGAAGAGGTTATGCGCGTCCGCACCCACCCGGATCGAGGTGTGGCGGGCCGCTCGAGCGAGGAGCATGAGATGATTTCGGTGAGGACGGCAGCCCTGGGCCTGGCCCTGTCAGTGGTCGCGGTGACCGGAGCGAGCGCGCAGGACGAGATCACGCGCGTCGCGGTCCACGACGACTGGAGCGTTTTCGAGACGGATGCAGGCGGCAAGGAATGCTGGATCGCCTCCGCCCCGCAGACCAGCACCGCGTCGCGCAACGGCTCGACCGTGCAGGTCCGCCGCGGCAAGATCCGGCTGATGGTCTCGAACCGGCCCGGCCAGGACATCGCCAACGAGGTGAGCTACACGGGTGGCTACCCGTTCCGCGAAGGCTCGACCGTGACGGTCAATGTCGGCGGATCGCAGTTCGAATTCGACACGGCGGGCGAATGGGCCTGGCCCTCCTCCGCCGCCGATGACCAGCGCGCGGTCGCCGCGATGCGCGCAGGCTCGGACGCGCAGGTGACGGGCACCTCCTCGCGCGGGACCACGACGGTCGATACCGTGTCGCTGATCGGCTTCACCGCCGCGCTCGAGGACGCGTCGTCGCGCTGCAGCGGCTGACACCCCCAAACCCAACCGAAACGGGAGAGACCGGATGACCGTGACGAGACTGACCGCGATCTGCGGCGCCGCATTCTGCGCGCTGAGCGCACCTGCCCTGGCGCAGGAAGACCTGGCGAGCCTGTGCGGCGGCATGGGCGCCGGGGCGAGCTGGGCCGGGGGCGACGCCTCCGCCTCGGACATCGGCACGGCATCCGACTATCTCGGCACGATCGGCAACATCCCCGCCGGTGGCGGGCTGACCATCGTCTTCTCGGTCGGTTCACCGCAGATGGTGCGGGTCGAGGCGGCCCCCACCGACGCGGGCGACACCGTGCTCGACCTGCGCAACGCGGCTGGAACGGTGATCGCATCCGACGATGACGGCGGCGGGTTCCTGACCTCGCGCACCGAGTTGCAACTCGATCCCGGCACCTACTGCCTGACCGGCACCAGCTTCGACGATACCCCGCTGATGGCGGAACTGCGCGTCTCCCGCCCCGAGCAGGAGGCGCTGACGGCCGGCGGCAGCACGGGCTTCGCCGATTCGGCCTGCACCGCCGACACGAACGCGGTGGCGTTCCGCGAGGAGGGCCCGCTCGACGACATGCTGGAGCAGGGCCTGTCGCGGACGGCCTCGATCGCGGGCACGCCCTACTACCGCTTCACCCTCGACGCGGCACAGCCGTTGAGCCTGACGGCGGAGAACCCGAGCGCCGACCCGATCCTGACGCTCTACGACGGTGCGGGCACGCTGCTGGGCGAGAACGACGATTTCGATGGCCTGAACTCCCGCCTCGACTTCATCGATCCGCTCCCGGCTGGCACCTATTGCATCGGGCTGCGCGCGCTCAGCGACGAGAATGCGCCGGTGACGGTCAGCGTGAACAGCTATTCCGAGGCCGATTACCTCGAAGGGCTCTACAACCAGGCGGAGGCGAGCCCGCCGCTCGACGGCTCCTACCCCGTTACCTCGCTCGGCCCGATCGAGCAGCGCGCGCGGCGCGATGTGCGCGACAGCGAGAACATGCAGTGGTTCAGCTTCGACGTGACCGAGCCGGGGCTGATCCTGATCGAAGGCATCGCCACGGCAGGCAACGACCCGATGCTGACGCTGTTCGACGATCTGGGCCGCCGGATCGACCAGAACGACGATTACGGGCAGAGCTACGACGCGCAGATCGCCGCGCGCGTGAATGTCGGCACCTACATCCTCGCCGTCGGACGTCCGGGCGGGTATTACGGCAACCCCGGCATCACCCGCCTGGCCATCGAGCGGTTCGTCTCGGCCCAGTGACACCGCACGACCTGCTGGTCGTCGAGGCGGACCGGACGCTCGCGCGTCTGGTCCGCTTCTGCCATCTGGGGGTGGAGACGGGCGTGTCGCCTTACGCAACGCTCGCGCCCGACATGTTTGCGCTCTCCGACCAGATCCTGATCGCTGCCCGCTTCCCCTTGCGCGGCGCATTTCCCCTCGCGGGCAGGCCGATCCCATCGGATCGAACGACGGAAGGCGGTCTCGTTGACGTGGCCCGGATCGTCGAGAGCTACCGTGTGACGCTCGCGAGCATCACCCCTGCCGACATCCGCACGGCCGAAGTCGACACGGTTCGGGTCGAGGCCGGCGATGCCATCCTGGACCTTTCAGTCGACGCTCTCGTCCATCGTTTTATCCTGCCCAACATGCTGTTCCACGCGGCCATGGCCTACGCAATCCTGCGGGGCGAAGGCGTACCGCTCGGCAAGGGCGATTTCGACGGGCTGCATGTCTATGCTCCCGGCTTTTCGTTCCTGTGACGCCCCATCTGGCCAAATGGCCCGCGAATTGCTATGTCGGCTCAAACGCCTCCCCTTCATCCGGGAGGCGTCTTCGTTGGAGTGCACATGATGACCGAAGCGACCGCCCCCGTGACGCAGGACGTCCTGACGATCCCGCGCAAGACCGCCCCCGCCCTGCCGAACCTCGTCGGCATGAGCCGCGCCGCCATGCGCGACGCGCTGATCGAGGCGGGCACGCCCGAAAAGCAGGCGAAGATGCGCGTCGGCCAGATCTGGAGCTGGGTCTACAACAAGGGCGTCTACGATCCCGCCGACATGACCAACCTCGCCAAACCCTTCCGCGCCATGCTGGCCGAGCGGTTCCGCATCGCCCTGCCCGAGGTGGTGACGCGCCAGGTCTCCACCGACGGCACGCGGAAGTACCTCCTGCGCATCGAGGGCGGGCACGAGGTCGAGGCGGTCTATATCCCCGAGACCGATCGCGGAACGCTGTGTATCTCCTCGCAGGTCGGGTGCACGCTGACCTGTTCCTTCTGCCACACCGGCACGCAGAAGCTGGTGCGCAACCTCACGCCTGCCGAGATCATCGGCCAGGTCCTCGTCTGCCGCGACGATCTGGGCGAGTGGGAGAAGGGCCCGGACGACAAGCGGCTGCTGTCGAACATCGTGCTGATGGGCATGGGCGAGCCGCTCTACAATTTCGAGGCCGTGCGCGACGCGATGAAGATCGCGATGGACCCCGAGGGCATCGCCCTTTCGCGCCGTCGCATCACGCTCTCTACCTCCGGCGTGGTGCCCGAGATCGCGCGCACGGGGGACGAGATCGGCTGCATGCTCGCCATCTCCTTCCACGCGACGACGGACGAAGTGCGCGACAAGCTGGTGCCGATCAACAAGCGCTGGAACATCGAAGCCCTGCTGCAGGCCTGCCGCGACTTCCCGCGGCTCAGCAATTCCGAGCGGATCACCTTCGAATACGTGATGCTGAAGGACGTGAACGACAGCGACGAGGACGCGCGACGGCTGGTGAAGCTGATCGAGGGCATCCCGGCCAAGATCAACCTGATCCCCTTCAACCCCTGGCCCGGCTCGCCCTATGAGCGGTCCACCAAGAAGCGGATCGAGGCCTTCGGCAAGATCGTCAACGATGCAGGCTATGCGAGCCCGGTCCGCCGTCCGCGCGGCGAGGACATCATGGCCGCCTGCGGTCAGCTGAAATCGGCCACGGAGCGCGCGCGCAAGTCCCGCGCCCAGATCGCGGCCGAAGCCGGGTTGTAAGCGTGCCCGGCCGCGTCTTCCTTCACACGGACGGCGCGGCACTGGCCCGCTTCTACGATGTCGCCGGATCGGACGTGCCGACCGGCGATGACCTCGCCCCGCAGGATATGCTGGGGCTGGTGGTGCCCGGACGGCTGGTGAGGGCCCGCTGGGGCCTGATCCCGAAGGGAGCGGTGAATGCCCGCGGGCGGCCCGTGCTCGAACAGCTCGTCAATATCCGCTCCGAGACCTTGCACGAGAAGCGCGCCTTCGAGGACGTCCGCCACAATCGCTGCATCCTTCCCTGTTCCGGCTGGTACGAATGGACCGGCGAGACGCGGCGCAAGACGCGGTGGGCCATCCACGCGCCCGACCGGCCCATCCTGAGCTTCGCGGCGATCTACGACATCTGGCAGGCCCCCGGCGGGATCGAGGTCGTGAACTTCGCCACGCTGACCTGCGCGCCGAACGCGGATGTCCGCGACTATCACCATCGCATGCCGGTGATCCTCGACGATCCATCCGCCTGGCTCGCGGGCGCGGATGTCGAGATGGTGCCGGTCGTCGCGGGCCTGCTCCAAGTCGAGCGGAGCACCCTGCCCTGAGGTCGGATGCCTCCGGCGGGGATATTTAACGGAAGTGAAAGGATTGGCGGCGCATCCTCGTCGCACGGTACAGGCGGGGACGCCGATGACCGTGGAAGTGAAAGCCGCCCCCGGCGACCTCGTCGGCGACGTAGCGCCGCGGGGCGGTGGCCTTTCACTTCCGGCAAATATCCCCGCCGGAGGCGCAGGGTCGTGACAGGCGGATCAGCCGCCTTGCGCGATCGCGTCGAGGAAGCCGGGGCCGAACCTTTCCACGCGGGCGTCGTCCATGCCGCGGGTGCGGGCGAGTTCGTCAGGTGTCGCCGGTTTCGCCTCGGCTATGCGGGCGAGCGTCGCCATCGGGCAGTCGAGCCGTTTCTGCGTACCATCGATGCCGTAGGCGAGGTCCCGCGCAATCTCCTGCAGGCGGTCGATCAGGGCGGCATCGCCGCGGGCCGCGGCCTTTATCTTGGCCGGGTGCGCCTCGGGCTCGGCCTCGCCAGTTATAACCTCGAGGAAGACGCGGCCGAACTTCTCCAGCTTCTTGGTGCCGACGCCCGGCAGGCGGCCGAATTCGTCGAGCGTGCGCGGCTTGGCCTCGACCATCGCCACGAGAGTCCGGTCGGGGAAGATGACATAGGCCGGGGCCCTCGCCGCCTCGGCCAGTTCGCGCCGCTTCGATTTCAGTGCCCAGAGCAGCGGTTCGTCCTCGGCCTGCACCAGCGCCTCGACGCGCGGTCGCTTTGCATCGCGGCGCGTCAGGCTGTCCTTGCGCAGCGTCAGCGACTGCTCCCCGCGCAGGACGGGGCGTGCGGCTTCGGTCAGGCGCAGCGCGTTCATGCGGGAGGGATCGGGCCGCACGAGATCGAGCGCCATCAATTGCCGGAACAGGGTCTGCCACTGCTTATTGCTGAACTCCCGCCCGATGCCGAAGGTCGAGAGGCTCTCGTGCCCACGCGCGCGCACCTTGTCCGTCTCCTCCCCGCGCAGGATGTCGATGAGATGGCCCGCGCCGTACATCTCGTCGGCGCGGAACACGGTCGAGAGCGCCTTGCGCGCCACCTCGGTCGCGTCGAAGGTCTCGGGCTTTTCGAGGCACAGGTCGCAGTTGCCGCAAGGCTCCGCCAGCACCTCGCCGAAATAGGCGAGCAGGGTCTGGCGGCGGCAGATCGGCGCCTCGGCCAGCGCCAGCAGCGTGTTGAGCCGTGCGTGATCCGCCTGCTTGCGTTCGGGCGGGGCGAGGCCTTCCTCGATCTGTGCGCGGCGCAGGCGGATGTCGTCGGGCCCGTAGAGCGTCAGCGTCTCGGCCGGGTCGCCGTCGCGGCCCGCGCGGCCGATCTCCTGATAGTAGCTTTCCACCGATTTGGGCAGATCGGCGTGGAGGACGTAGCGGATGTCGGGCTTGTCCACGCCCATGCCAAAGGCGATGGTGGCCACGACGACCAGCCCGTCCTCGGTCTGGAATTGCGCCTCGGCCTCGCGCCGGTCGTCGGGGTCCATCCCGGCATGATAGCTGATCGCGGCGACCCCGGCCTCGCGCAGCGCCTGGGCCAGCGATTCGGTCTTCTTGCGCGAGGCGGCGTAGATGATCCCCGAACGGCCTTTGCGCGCGACCGCGTAGTCGAGGAGCTGCCGCCGCGGCTGGTCCTTGGGCAGGAAGGCCAGCGTCAGGTTCGGTCGGTCGAAGCCCTGCAGGAACGTGCGAGGCTCCTGCCCGGCGAAGAGACGCTCGACGATCTCGGCGCGCGTTTCGGCATCCGCCGTTGCGGTGAAGGCCGTCATCTGGCAGCCGAGGGCGGCGCGCAACTCGCCGATGCGCAGGTAGTCGGGGCGGAAGTCGTGGCCCCACTGGCTGACGCAATGCGCCTCGTCCACCGCGATCATGCCGACGCCCGCGCGGCGCAGCAGACGCTCCGTCCCGCCCGCGGCGAGCCGTTCGGGTGCGATGTAGAGCAGGCGCAGCGTACCCGCCTCGATCGCGTCGAAGACCTCGTCGGTCTCCTCCTCGGTATTGGCCGAGGTCAGGTGGCCCGCCGTGACACCGGCGGCCTTCAGCGCGCGGACCTGATCGCGCATCAGGGCAATCAGCGGGCTGATGACAACGGTGATATTGTCGCGCGCCAGCGCGGGCAACTGGTAGCACAGCGACTTGCCGCCGCCGGTCGGCATGATGGCGAGCACATCCTCCCCCGCCGCCACGGCCTCGACGATCTCGGTCTGGCCGGGACGGAAAGCGGAGAAGCCGAAGACGGAGGAGAGAAGCGGCGCGAGATCGGACATGAAGGTCGGTCTAGCGGTCCTGCGCGTCGAGGGCCAGAGCCTCGTCCATCGGGTCCAGCCAGCCGCGATAACGCACGACGCGCCCCAGTCCGAGCGGCAGGTCGAGGGCCACGTCGAAGGCCGCGCGCTGTCCGTCGAGATATTCGCGCGCGGTCGATCGCGGAAGTAGCGCACGCGGGATCGGGACCGGTCCGATCCGGCCAGCGGTGACGGGGAAGTGCAGTGCGCCGTCCGCGATATGCAAGCCGAGGGTGAAGGTGAACGGGCCGAACCGCTCCGTCATGCGGCCGTCGGAGACGCGGAGGTGGCTGCGGAACCGGTTGCCATCGAAGCTCCGCTCCCACCGCTCCCCGTCCCCATCGCGCTGCATTCGGACGGAGACACGGCTGTCGTGACCTGCGGACGGGAAGCGGAACAACCACGCGGCGAGACGGGCGAGCGGTGCTCTGCCGCGCTCCACCCGCGCGCGCCCGGTAAAGATGCGCCGGTCATGGACGGCGTGGAGGTCCCGGACAGGGGGCGGCAGAGCCTCGAGCTCAAGGTCGGCCACAGTCGCGAAGAGACGGGCCGGGCGCTCCGACTGACGGGTGCAGGTGATCTCGCGATCGGCCAGCGCGGCCTCCGCCGCATCCAGCGTCAGTTCGGCGAGGCAGGGCCGTGCACCGGGCGGCAGGGCGTCGAGGCGAGGGATCAGCGCCCGCGCCGGTATCGCGGGCACGAACGGCCCTTCACCCCGTTCGGCCAAGAGGTGCCAGCGCCGCTCGACAATCTTGCCCGCTCGGGGGCCGACGACGCGCACCACCATGCCGCCCCGATCGGAACCGAAGGGCGCGAAGAGCGCGGCGAGCGGCTGCAGGATGGGCAGGAAGCGGGTCAGACGCGGCAGCAAACCTCGCGCCCGTCCGGCGGAAAGCGCGGCGAGACCCGCGCGGAGCGGCCACAGCTCCAGTCCCGCGCGGAACAGGACCGTGCGGGCGTCGAAGGCTCGGGGAAAAAGGGAGAGGTCCGGCGCGCCGATCAGACGCGCACGCCGTGTCAGACCGGGGGCGAGGGTGAAGGGCGCGGGGTCGCTCCACCCCGTTGCAGTCTCGGTCCGCCCGTCACGATAGAGGACCATCGGCTCCCCTGCCTGTGCGAGGATGCTGCCCATCACGGCGCGTCCGCGCGGGGCGCGGTTCCCCGGCAGGATTGCGCTTTCGATGAGGTCGATTCGGTCTAGCCCCTCTGCCAGCGCATGTACCGCCGCCGCCGACAGGGCCGGGACGGAGGACACGCCCGACAGGGCGACGCGGCCCACCGCTTTCGCCTCCTCGTCGAGGGCCGCGATACCGGTGGTGAAGCCCGCATCATCGGACAGATCGAGATAATGCGCGCCCGCGCTCAGGGCAGCACGCGCTGCTCGGTAAGGATCGTCACCGGTCGCCTGGAACGGTCCCGAGGCATCCACCACCACCTCCACGCCCTCGAACGCGTCGAGCGGCCCGAACCGGTCGAGCGCGAGCGGCCTGCCGCCCCAGCGCCGACAGAACCGCCGCGCCTTGTCGATCGAACGGCCCGCGACGGTCACATCGTGCCCGTCCGCCAGCAGCAGCCGCGCCAGCCGCCCGCCGAAGACGCCGTAGCCCCCGAGGATCAGGACGCGGCTCATCCGATCAGGCGGGCCCGCAGCGCGGGATCGGGAAGCTCGCACATCTGCCGTCGCCCGAACAGGCGATAGCGGTTGCGCGCGATCCGACGGTAGAGCCAATCGCGCACGGGACGCGGCAGCACGCCCAGAACGCGGACGGCGTGGCCGATGCCGCCACAGGCGCGTCCCGCCGCTATGAAGCCGTCCATGCCCGTCGTCGCGCGTCCGGGTTCCAGGAAAAGCCAGCTTTCGGGATCGGCGGGATCGAGGCCGTGACGTCTCATGAGGGAGGTGCCAAGCGCGCTCGACACCGTGCAGATGCGGATCTCTCCCGATCTGTCGTGCCGGGCGATCATGCGCGCACCTTGCGAGCACAGCGCGCAATCCCCGTCCATGACCGCCAGCCGGGTGATGCCCGTCGGCAGGCCGGGTTCGCTCATCCAGTCGCTTGCCAGAATCATCGTTGACCTCCGGTGCATGTCTATCCGGACGCCCGCCGCTTTGCATCTGCGCGGAATGCGGCATATTGCAACGCGAGACGTGACGGAGGACGACATGGCCTGGTGGCTGGAACTGATATTCGACGTGCTGGTGGCCGGGGTGATCGCGGTCGTCGCCTTCATCCTCGGAAGCTTCGTGAAGGCGCAGATCCGGCGGATCGGACGGACGCATGCGCGGTTCGACGAGACGCTGTTCAACTTCCTCGGGACCGTCGCGCGCTATGCGGTGCTGACCTTCGCGGCGATCTTCATCCTCGCGCGGTTCGGGATCCAGACGGCCTCTCTCGTCGCCGTCATCGGTGCCGCCGGTCTGGCGATCGGGCTGGCCTTGCAAGGCACGCTGTCGAACCTCGCCTCGGGTCTGATGCTGCTGGCCTTCCGGCCGTTCAAGGTGGGCGACTACGTCAACGCGGGCGGAGAGGGCGGCACCGTCACCGATATCAGCCTGTTCACGACCGAACTGACGACGCCCGACAACGTGCAGATCTTCGTGCCCAACAGCGATATCTGGTCGGGGCCGATCCACAACTACTCCGCCCACGAAGACCGGCGCATCGACCTGACCATCGGCGTGGGCTACGACGCCGACCTCAAGAAGGCCGAGACCGTGATCCGCGAAGTTTTGGGCGAGGAACTGCGCATCCACGACGACCGGCCGATCTTCGTCAAGGTGATGAACCTCGGCGACAGCTCGGTCGATTTCGAGGTGCGGGTCTGGGTCGCGCGGGCCGACTATCTCGACGTGAAATGCGCCCTGTTGCAGGAGATCAAGGTGGCGCTCGACGAGAACGGCATCGACATCCCCTTCCCCACCCGCACCGTGGTGCAGGCATGACCCCGCGCGCCTGCCTCTTCGACGTGTTCGGCACGTTGACCGACTGGCGCAGCGGCATCGCCAAGGCGGTGGAGGACGTTCTGGGCTGGCGCGTCGCCGATCCGCATCGCTTCGCCGACCTGTGGCGGGCGGAGTACCAGCCGGGGATGGAGCGGGTGCGCGCGGGCGGTCGGGACTACGCCTCGCTCGACGTGCTGCATCTGGAAAACCTGGATCGGGTGCTTGAGGCCGAGCATGTCGTGGCCGAAGAGCAGGAGCGGCATGCGCTCAACGCCGCCTGGTCCGCGCTGCCTGCCTGGCCCGACACGGGCGACGTGCTCGCGCAGATCCGGCGGGCCGTGCCCTGCGCCCCCTGCTCCAACGGCTCGATCGCGATGATGATCGGGATCGCACGGGCGAACGGGCTGGTTTGGGATGCGATCCTGGGGGCGGAGCTCGCCCGAAACTACAAGCCGCAGCCCGAGGTCTATCGTGCGAGCGCGGCGGCGCTGGGGCTCGAGCCGGGCGAGGTGATGATGGTCGCCGCGCATAACGACGACCTCGCCGCGGCGCGCGAGGCGGGGCTGATGACCGGCTTCTTCCCGCGTCCGACCGAGCACGGGCCGGGACAGACCCGCGACCTGGAGCCGACGGACGATTGGGACATCGCGGAGCCCGATCTGGCGACCCTGGCGAGCCGGATCAGCGGGTGAACAGCGCGCTGATCTCGATATGCGGGGACCAGCGGAACTGGTCGATCACCCGCAGTTCGCGAAGGCCGTAGCCACCGTTCACCAACATCTGCGCATCGCGCGCGAAGGTGACGGGGTTGCAGGACACGAAGGCGATGCGGGCGACCTTGCTCGCCGCCAGCTCTTCCGCCTGATGGGCAGCCCCCGCGCGCGGGGGATCGAGGACCACAGCGTCGAACCGCTCCAGCTCCGACTGCAGCAGGGGGCGCCGAAAGAGGTCCCGCACCTCGGTCGTCAGCCCGTGCAGGCCGGTCGTGCGCCGCCAGGCGGTATCGACGGCGGCGAGCATGTCGGCTTCTGCCTCCACCGCGTGAATCTCGGCCCCGTCGAGCAGCGGCAGGGTGAACGTCCCGCAGCCGGCGAAGAGGTCGGCGATCCGCCTGCCCTTGCCGACCGCCGCCTTCACGGTCGCGATCAGCGCCGCCTGTCCCTGTGGGGTCGCCTGCAGGAACGCGCCGGGCGGCGGGACCAGCAGCGCGCGGCCCATTCGCTGTTCGGGCGGGCGGCGGGTCGCGATGGCCTCGCCGTTCCAGGTCAGGCGGGCGAGGTCGTGCGCCTCGGCGATTGCGACAAGGTCCGGCAGCATCTTCGCATCGAGCGCCTGTGCCTCGCGCACATCCACATCCGACCCGGCGAGGCTGGCGGTCACCGACAGCCGCACGACACCGGTACGAGACGCGCCGATCAGCGTCAGCGCCTCGAGGGCCGGGACGGCGGCGAGAATGGACGGATCGCAGACCGGGCATTCCTCGATCGCGATCAACGTGTCGGACGCGCGCTGGTGGAACCCGACCAACGCTCCCTTGCGCGTCCGACGCCCCCCGAAGGTCGCGCGCCGCCGCATACCCGCAGGCGAGGTCGCCACGCCCTTCACCGGAGCATCGAGGCCGCGCGCCGCCAGCGCCTGGCGCACGATATCGACCTTCCATTCCGCCGCGAAGGCATCGGAGGCATGTTGCACCGCGCAGCCGCCGCAAGTGCCGAAATGACGGCAGACAGGGGTGACGCGCGCAGGCGAAGGCCGCAAGACCTCGGCCGGATCGGTCGTCGTCACCGCCTCACCCGGCAGAGTGAAGGGAATGAAGATATCGCGCCCCTCATGGGTGGCGATCCCGTCGCCCTGGTGGCCCAGCCTGTCGATCGTCACGGTGCTCATGGGCGCGGACATATCCCGCCGCGCCGCGGTGCGCAGCAAAATTCTTGTCAGGCGACGCGCTCCGATCTAACATATGCGACGTCCCACGGGGAGAATGCGGCATCGCCGCTGCCGAAGGAGCAACCGCCCCGGAAACTCTCAGGCCGACCGGACCGGTGGGATGACGACACACTCTGGAGAGAGGCGCGGACGCGCCCGCCGACGGGATAACGATCTCAGGCGAAAGGACAGAGGGGGCATCGGACGCCGCACGATGGATTGCGGCCGGATGCTATGAGGGGCCTCGCCATGACCCGATTCGACCGCCCGATGCCGATGACGCGCCGGAGTATTTGCGCCAATCCGAAGGAGGCCTCGGCATGAGCGATTTGCGCCGTACCCCGCTGCACGATCTCCACCTGCGCCTGGGTGGCAAGATGGTGCCCTTCGCCGGGTGGGAGATGCCGGTCCAGTACCCGATGGGCGTGATGCAGGAGCATCTGCACACGCGCGAGAAAGCCGGTCTGTTCGACGTCAGCCATATGGCGCAGCTGCGTCTCGACGGGCCGGACCGGGTCGCGGCATTGGAGCGGTTGATGCCGGTCAACGTCGCCGAACTGAAACCGGGCCGGCAGCGCTACGGCCTGCTGACGGCGGCGGATGGCGGCATCCTCGACGATCTGATGTTCGCGAACATGGGCGACTGGCATTACGTCGTGGTCAACGCCGCGCGGGCCGATCACGACATTCCGCACATCTCGGCCGAAACCTCGGTCACGCGGATCGACCGCGCGCTGCTGGCGCTGCAGGGACCGGGAGCGGAGGCGGCGCTTGCCGCACTCAACGGCGCGGTGCGCGACATGCGGTTCATGGACGCGCGCGTCCTGCCGCTGATCGAAGGCGACTGCATCGTCACCCGCTCCGGCTATACCGGCGAGGACGGATTCGAGATTTCGGTCGCGAAGGACGAGGCGGAGACGCTGGCCGAGGCCTTGCTGGAGCAGGAGGGCGTCGCGCCCGTCGGCCTTGGCGCACGCGACAGTCTGCGGCTCGAGGCGGGGCTCTGCCTCTATGGCAACGATATCGACGCGGAGACCAATCCGGTCGAGGCCGATCTCGCCTGGGCCATGCAGAAGCGGCGGCGCGAGGAGGGTGGTTTCGCCGGGGACGCGGTGATCCAGTCCGCCTTGCGCGATGGCCCGAAGCGGCGGCGCGTCGGCCTGCGGCCCGAGGGGCGCGCGCCGATCCGGCAGGGCACGACCCTGCATATCCGCCCCGACGGCGCGCCGATCGGCATGGTCACGTCCGGCAGCTTCGGCCCCAGCGTCGGCGGGCCGGTCGCGATGGGCTACGTGCCCGCCGACATGGCGCCCGGCGATACCCTTTTCGCGCATCTGCGCGGGCGCTACGTGCCTGTCGCGATCGCGGATCTTCCCTTCGTACCCCATCGTTTCAAGAGGTAGGACATGGCCCTCAAATATACCGAAGAGCATGAATGGCTGCGGCTGGACGGCGACGAGGTCGTCGTCGGCATCACCGAACACGCGCAGGCGCAACTCGGCGATCTCGTCTTCGTCGAACTGCCCGAGCCGGGCACCAAGGTCGCCAAGGATGACGAGATCGTGGTGATCGAGAGCGTCAAGGCCGCCTCCGACATCATGGCCCCGCTCGACGGCGAGATCACGGAGGTGAACGACAAAATCGTCGAGACCCCGAGCCTGGTGAACGAGGACCCGCTGGAGGATGGCTGGTTCTTCCGCATGAAACTCGACGATCCGTCCGAGCTCGACGGGCTGATGGACGAGGACGCCTACAAGAAGTTCATCGGCTGAGCCGACCCCTTCCCACCCCGGACGCGCGCGTCCGGGGCACATCATGACCGGACCCGTTGCGATGCCCTATACCCCTACCGACTACGCCCCCTATGATTTCGCCAATCGCCGCCATATCGGGCCCTCGCCGGAGGAAATGGCCGAGATGCTGGAGGTGCTGGGCGCGGACAGCCTCGACGCACTGATCGACCGGATCGTGCCGGAGGGCATCCGCCAGCAGGACCCGCTGGAGATCGGCGCGGCGCTGTCCGAGCAGGAGGCGCTGCGGGCGCTGCGCGGCTTCGCCTCGCGCAACACGGTCAAGCGCAGCCTGATCGGTCAGGGCTATCATGGCACGGTCACACCGCCGGTCATCGCGCGCAATATCTTCGAGAACCCGGCCTGGTACACGGCTTACACCCCCTACCAGCCCGAGATCAGCCAAGGGCGGCTGGAGGCGCTGCTGAACTACCAGACCATGATCGCCGACCTGACGGGGCTGGAGATCGCCAATGCCTCGCTGCTCGACGAGGCGACGGCGGCGGCCGAGGCGATGGCGCTGGCGCAGCGGGCGGGCAAGTCGAAGGCGACGGCCTTTTTCGTCGATCACCACTGCCACCCGCAGACCATCGACGTGATCCGTACGCGGGCCGAGCCGTTGGGCTGGGAGGTGATCGTCGGCGATCCCTTCGCGGACCTCGACGCGGAGGCGGTGTTCGGCGCGATCTTCCAGTATCCCGGCACGCACGGGCATTGCCACGACTTCGGTGAGGTCATCGAGCGGCTGCACGCGGCGAAGGCCCTGGCCGTCGTCGCCGCCGACCCGCTGGCGCTGTGCCTGCTGAAATCGCCGGGCGAGATGGGTGCGGACATCGCCATCGGCAACACGCAGCGCTTCGGCGTGCCGCTCGGGGCGGGCGGACCGCACGCCGCCTACATGGCCTGCCGCGACGCCTACAAGCGCTCGATGCCCGGCCGGATCGTGGGCGTGTCCATCGACGCGAGGGGAAACAAGGCCTATCGCCTCGCCCTGCAGACACGCGAGCAGCACATCCGGCGAGAGAAGGCGACCTCGAACGTCTGCACCGCGCAGGCGCTGCTGGCCGTGATGGCGAGCATGTACGCGGTGTTCCACGGGCCGTCCGGCCTGCGGGCCATCGCGCAGAAGGTGCACCTGAAGGCCGCGCGCCTCGCCTCCGCGCTGGAGGCGGCGGGCTACGCCATCGTGCCTGAAACCTTCTTCGACACCATCACCGTCGAGGTCGGCGCCGCGCGCGAGGCGATCCTGCGCGCCGCCTGCGAGGCGGGTCTGAACCTGAGCCGCGTCGGCGATACGCAGATCGGCATCGCGCTGGACGAGGCGGTCTGGGACAGTGAGATCGCCACGCTGATCGAGGTGTTCGGCGGCAAGGACGGTGAGGCCGACTACCGACTGCCCGAGGCGCTGATCCGGCAGTCCGACTACCTCACCCACCCTACCTTTCACCACAACCGGGCCGAGGCGGAGATGACCCGCTACATGCGCCGTCTCGCCGACCGTGACCTCGCGCTCGACCGCGCGATGATCCCGCTCGGCTCCTGCACGATGAAGCTGAACGCGACGGCGGAGATGATGGCGGTCAGCTGGCCGGAATTCGCCGACATCCACCCCTTCGCCCCGGCCGACCAGCGGCTCGGCTACGCGGCCCTGATCGAGGATCTGAGCGACAAGCTCTGCGCGATCACCGGCTATGACGCGATCTCGATGCAGCCCAATTCCGGCGCACAGGGGGAATATGCGGGCCTCCTGACCATCCGCGCCTATCACGCGGCCAATGGCGACGATCAGCGGGACGTCTGCCTGATCCCGGTCAACGCGCACGGCACCAATCCCGCCTCCGCCCAGATGGTCGGCATGAAGGTCGTCGTCGTGAAATGCACCGAGCGCGGCGATATCGACGTCGAGGATTTCCGCGCCAAGGCCGAGGAGGCGGGAGACCGCCTCGCCGCCTGCATGATCACCTACCCCTCCACCCACGGCGTGTTCGAGGAGACGGTGACGGAGGTCTGCGAGATCACCCACGCGCATGGCGGGCAGGTCTATCTCGACGGGGCCAACCTCAACGCGATGGTGGGTCTCAGCCAGCCGGGCAAGATCGGCGCAGATGTCAGCCACCTGAACCTGCACAAGACGTTCTGCATCCCGCATGGCGGCGGCGGTCCAGGCATGGGGCCGATCGGTGTGCGCGCGCATCTCGCACCGCACTTGCCGGGCCATGTGAACGAGGGCGGCTCGGGCGCGGTGAGTGCCGCGACCTTCGGCTCGCCCTCTCTGCTGCCGATCAGCTGGGCCTATTGCGCCATGATGGGGGGAGAGGGGCTGACGCAGGCAACCAAGGTCGCGATCCTCAGCGCCAACTACATCGCCAAGCGTCTGGAGGGCGCCTATGACGTGCTCTATCGCGGCACCTCCGGCCATGTCGCGCATGAGTGCATCATCGACACTCGCCCGCTGAAGGACGCGGCGGGCGTCAGCGTCGATGATGTCGCGAAGCGCCTGATCGACAACGGCTTCCACGCGCCGACGATGAGCTGGCCGGTCGCGGGCACGCTGATGATCGAGCCGACCGAGAGCGAGCCGAAGGCCGAGCTTGATCGCTTCATCGCCGCCATGCTTTCGATCCGGGAGGAGGCGCGCGCCATCGAGGACGGCACGCTGGACCGGGATAACAACCCGCTCGCCCACGCGCCGCACACGATGGAAGACCTCGTAGGCGACTGGGATCGGCCCTACAGCCGGGAACAAGCTTGTTTCCCCGCGGGCGCGTTCCGGGTCGACAAGTACTGGGCGCCTGTCAATCGCGTCGACAACGCCTATGGCGATCGGAACCTCGTCTGCGCGTGCCCGCCGCTCGACGCCTATCAAGAGGCCGCGGAGTAATCGGAACCGGCGTTCTCGTGTCACGTTGCCATCTGGGCGGGTGTTGATCCGGCGGGTCGACACCCTACCTTGGAATTATTCTAAACTTCCTATGGAGCAATCCGATGGCCGATACTGCACATGAATTGAACACGAACGAGAAGACCGCGATCGTCGAGGGGCTGCACAACGCGCTCGCCGATACCTCGGTCACCACGATGAAGGCGCAATTCTATCATTGGAACGTGACCGGCCCCGAATTCGGCTCGCTCCATGCGCTGTTCGAGGAAATCTACGGCGATCATTTCGCCGGGCAGGATGACATCGCCGAGCGGATCCGCGCTCTGGGAGATTATTCCGAGGGCAGCTACAAGCAGTTCTTGGAACGCTCCAATATCGAGGAGGCGACCAAGGTCCTGCCCGCGCTCGAAATGGTCGAGGACCTCGCCAAGGCGCAGGAAACCGTCGCCGCGGGCCTGCGCGAGCTTGCCGATCTCGCGACCGAGCAGCGCGACCCGCTGACCGAGGACCTCGCCATCGAACGCGGCCGCATCCATGAGAAATTCGCCTGGATGCTGCGTGCGCACCTGACCTGATCATGGCAGGATCGCGGGCATGACATTGCGTGCCCGCGACCTGACCTATGCCTCCATCGCGCGCGGGCCGCTGGGCCGCGCGACGATCCGCGTGGTGGAGAACCTGACCGGGCGGATCGCGGTTCTGAGACGTCTCGCGCGATTGCCTGCGGCGCTCGACCGGCAACCGGACATCTGGCTGGCGCTCCCCGACCTTTTCGGATTGTCGATCAGGATCACCGGCGAGGAGGTGCCGTCGCACGGGCCCCTGCTCGTCATCGCGAACCATCCCTTCGGCCTCGCCGATTCGCTGGCCGTGGGGCACTTGCTGGCGAGGACCGGGCGACCGTTCCACATCGTCGCTAACGAAGTCTTCCTGGCCGCCCCGCCGATCCGCGACGTCATCCTGCCGATCAGCTTCGACAAGAGCCGCGAAGGGCAGGCCCGCAATCTCGCCACCCGTCGAACTGCGACACGCATCCTGAGCGAGGGCGGTGTGGTCGCCGTCTTTCCCGCCGGGGCGACCGAAAGCTCACCGACCCCCGGCACCCCGCCCGCCGAGGGCCGGTGGAGCCATTTCACGGGCAAGCTGGTCCGGTCCGCGCGGCCGACCATCCTGCCGCTGCATGTCGCGGGCCATCATGGGCAGATGTTTCACCGGGCGGGCTTCGTGCATCCCAATCTGCGCCACGCGCTTCAGATCGGCAGCTTCGCCCGTCAGATGGACGGACCGATCCACGTGACCGTGGGCAAGCCATTGGACGGTGCGAGCCTGTCGCACCGCTTTGCACATATGCCCGATCTGACGGAACATCTGCGACAGGCTGTCCTGGCGCTGGCCTCGCAGCCGATCGACCCCGCGCGGGTCGGCCACCGGTTCTGACGGCGATCCGCCCCTACCTGCGAACGGCGCGCCCGATCTGTGTCCCCGCAACATAGGCTGCGAGCAGGCTGGGCACCAAACCGCCCGCGGGTGCCGCCACGGGGGCGACGGGGGGAACCAGCACTGGCGCGGGACGGCGGGGCCGGCCCAGGACCAGGATCGCGGCCCCGATGATCGCGAAGATCAGCGCGAAGACCAGATTGGTGCCCACCGCGCCATAACGCGCCGCCGCCCAGATCCAGACCGCCGAAAACCCGAACAGCAGCGCGAGCAGCAGGAAGAACCCGCCGAGGATCGCGCCGACGGCGCGCCGCCGTTTGATCTCGAGCGTCGCGCCGAGACGTGAGACTGCCGCCAGCAGCATGGCTTATTTCCGGCCGCTGAGCAGCCCGATCACGAGGCCGATGCCCGCCGCGATCGCGAGTGCCGCGCCGGGGCGCTCCCGCACCGCACGCTCCGCCTCGCCGGTCAGGCGGGTCAGCTCGTCCTGCGCGGAATTGGCCGCATCGACGCCCTGCTGCTTGAGCAGTTGCGCGCGCAGCTCGACCTCTTCCTTCGCGCTGGTGGCCTTTTCCTTGCCCAGCTTGGTGATCGTGTCGGTCAGGGCCGCGATATCGGCCTTGAGCGCATCGACCTGCTTGGCCAGATCATCCGTGCTCTTGGTCGTGGTTGCGGGGGCCGGGTTCGAACCGCTCTGTGCCATGCGAAATCTCCTTCGCGAAATTCGGGATGTGTTTCCCGTCGCCATTTAGGACCCGCGCGCTGCGTTCCAAGTCCACAACGTCGATCGTTCCGGAGAAGAGGGGGGTTGTGGTGGCGGGGGGGAGACTTGAACTCCCGACCTCGCGATTATGAGTCGCGCGCTCTAACCAGCTGAGCTACCCAGCCACAACGGGTGCTGACTTATCCGCGGGGCGCGGGGGCGTCAAGCGCGTTCGGCGCATTGGCATGTCCGATCGCCTGCCTGACCCGAGGCCGGTTCAGGCCGGGCAGGTCGGCCGCGCCTTCCAGCACCGCCTCCCCCAGTTCCAGCGCGTCCTCCAGGACCGAATCGGGCAGGATCGCGGCATCGATGGTTTCGCCCTTGCCGACCCGCTGCCCGGTGATGGCGCTGAGCAGGATGTCCCCGAGGGGCGTGTCGTTCGAGACCGGCCAATGGCGGGACCGCGCGGCGTGCGGCAGGCGCCGCTCGACCATTTGTTCCCAGTCGGCGCGGAGGGTTGCGAAACGCGGATCGTCGAGAGGGCTCATGTCAGCATCTCCTTTGCAAGGGCACGACCGCTCAGCACGGCATCGCCCGCAGTATCCCCAAGGCACCAGTCACCCGCCACGCCGATGGCGGCCTCTGGATCCCACAGGCACGGCGCGTCGAGTGGGGTACGGGTGCGCGCGTAGAGCCAGCGATGTATCGCCAGATAGTGGGCTCCGCCGGCATCGGTCACCGTCCGGAACGCCTGCCACAACAGGTCACGCACGACGTCGCGCGCGGTATCGACATTGTCGGCCGACCAGGCGGCATCGGCCTGCACGACCCAGCGTTCGGGATCGCTTCCACCCTGCCGCCGTGCGACATGGCCGTCGCCCAGTTGGATGACATCGCGATCGGTCCCGGTCCGGCAAGCGGCCATCAGGGTCCACTGAGGCCGCATCTCGGCGGCGATCTCGAACGCGACATCCTCCGGCAGCAGCGCTTTCGCCTGTGCTGGCGGGATGCAGATGCCCAGCCGGTCGGCGTGCCGCGTGGAGCCATCCTCGAAGGAGAGCGACCAGCAGGCATCTTCCCGAGTGATGCCAGTGATCTTCGCGGACTGCGTCACGTCCAGCCCCTCGGCCATCGACCGGGGCAGCGCGTTCGCCACCGGGGCCGGGTTCACCGCCTCCGCGCCCGATGAGAGAGTGGCGGCGTGAATCGAGATGAAATCTGCAGGAAGGCCGTGCAGCATCGCGGCACCGTGATCGAACGTCCCGGCCTCGCTGGTCCGCGTCGAAACGCGGCCACCGGGCGCACGGCCCTTGTCGAACACCTGCACGGCAAGGCCGTCGTCGTGCAGCACGCGTGCGCAGCTCAGCCCTGCCAGACCCGCCCCCACGATCGCGACATTCATGACTGCTCTCCGCAACGCCACTTCGATTAAGAAAGATGGAGCGCTGCGACTACTTGCAAAGGGATCAGTTCGGTCTTTGCATCTATTTCGGCGACCAGACGGGTTTGCGCCGGTCGAAGAAGGCAGCGATTCCCTCGCGCGCCTCCTCGCCCTCCCACGCATCTGCGAGCCGCTCGACCGACATCGCGATGACGTCCTCGTCGATGCGCGGGCCGAGCGCGCGGGCCAGTGCCTTGGCCTCGGCGACCGCGCCGGGG
Source organism: Roseobacter sp. HKCCA0434 (assembly GCF_032464675.1). Lineage (NCBI taxonomy): Bacteria > Pseudomonadati > Pseudomonadota > Alphaproteobacteria > Rhodobacterales > Roseobacteraceae > Roseobacter > Roseobacter sp. HKCCA0434. The sequence continues at coordinate 53,407 of NZ_JAWDKL010000005.1, read as the reverse complement.
GCGGCGGACAGGTAGGGTCGGACCTCGGCCTCCACCGCCGCATCCAGCTCCTCTCCGGAAACAGCGGAGGCGATCAGATCGAGTCGCACGGCTTCGGCCGCATCGAACCGGCGGGCCGACATGAAGACTCGGCGCGCCTTGCCCTCGCCCATCCTGGCCAGGACGTAGGGCGAGATCGTCGCAGGGATCAGACCCAGCCGGGTCTCGGTCAGCCCGAACATCGCGTGATCCGCCGCAACGGCCACGTCGCAGACCGCCATCAGGCCGACACCGCCGCCGAAGGCCTGCCCGTTGATCCGGCCGATCAAGGGCTTGGGCATCGTGTTGAGCGCACCCAGCATCGCCGCCAGCCGACCCGCCTCCGCGATGCGGTCTGCGCGATCGGCATCGAACTGCGCGCGCATCCAACCCAGATCGCCGCCGGCGCAGAAGCTCTCGCCCGCCCCGGTCAGGACAACCGCGCGCACATCCTCATCCGCGCCAAGCTGGTGCGCCGCCTCCGACAACTCGCCGATCATCGCGGCGGACATGGCGTTGTGCTTTTCCGCCCGGTCCAGCATCAGCGTTGCGACACCGCGATCGTCGGTGGAGAGGTTCAGCGTCTCCCAGCTCATGCGGCGCAGTCCGGCAAGTCGGCGTCGCGCTGCCGGATCAGACCGTCGACACTCATCCGTGCGCGGACGCTCGATCGCCATTGGGCCTCGGGGATCAGGGCGGCGAGCGGTGTGCCAAGCTGCATCAAGCCCGCATGACCTCCGATCGCCTCGTAGAGCGCGTCCAGACAGGCTGGTGCACAGTCGGATCCGCAGCGCGCCCGCAGGATAGCCGCATCGGGATCGTCCATCAGGTCGAGCTCCGGCACCGGAGGAGCCATGGGTGCCCGCCCCGCGATCGAGGGCAGGAGGTCCGGCACCAGTTCGACGCTGCGCGCGACCAGATCGAACTTCTCTCGCTTCGCCTGCGCGCGCAGGGCCTCGCGCGCCAGGCGGATTTCTCCCATGTCCCAGAACCGCATCACCGTGTCGGGCTGGGTATCGACCGTGTCGAGGTCGAGCAGCAGCGGCACCAACGGGTCGTCGCTGGCGCCCAGCCAGGACGTGCCCGACACGCCGATTGGCTGGCGCCAGAGGGCGATCCGCTCCTCACGATCCAGTGCGAGCGTGTCCTCGCCGTGAAGCTCGGACATGTGCTCCACCACGCCGAGGAACAGCCGCGCCCAACTGTCGCCGAGCTCGGCCTGCGCCGCGATCTCGCGCAGGGCGGGCAGTTCCTCCCCCGCCAGCCAGCGCTCGATCGGGTCGTCCTGCGCCTGTGCCTGGGCGATCCCCGCCCACAGCATGACCATCATCAGCAAACGCACCATCTCAACTCTCCCTCAAACTGCGCGCAAAGTTCCCCGCTCGGGCCAGCGCGTCCGCGTCCACGCCCGTCTCGAACCCCTGCGCGGCAAGATGGGCCACGACCGCCTCGCTTGCCACATTTCCCGATGCCCCCGGTGCGTAGGGACAGCCGCCGAGGCCCCCGACCGCAGCGTCGAAGACCCGCACGCCCTTGGCCAGGCTCGCGTCGATATTGGCGAGTGCCTGCCCGTCCGTGTCATGGAAGTGGCCTGCCAGCCTGTCCGCGGGCACCGCCTCCAGCACGGCGTCCAGCATGTAGGCGACCGAACGCGGCGTTCCCTTTCCGATCGTATCGCCGAGGCTGACCTCGTAGACCCCCATCTCCGCCAGCGCGCGCGCCATCAGCGCCGTATCGTGCGGCGCGACCGGGCCGTCGAACGGGCAGTCGGTGACGCAAGAAACATAGCCGCGCACCGGCAAGCCCGCCTCCCGTGCGGCCGCCACGACGGGCCGGATCCGGTCGAGGCTCTCGGCCCGCGTGGCGTTGATATTGGCCTTGCTGAACCCTTCGGAAGCCGAGACGAAGACCGCCACCTCATCCGCCTGCGCCGCCCGCGCGCCCTCGAGCCCGCGCATGTTCGGGGTCAGCACGGCGTAGCGGATTGCGCCGTGGCGATGGATGCCCGCCATCACCTCGGCCGCATCGGCCATCTGCGGCACCCATTTGGGGCTGACGAAGCTCGTCACCTCGATATGCTTCAGACCCGTGGCCGACAGCATGTCGACCAGCTTGACCTTGTCCGCCGCAGGGATCAGGCGCTTCTCGTTCTGCAGCCCGTCGCGCGGGCCGACCTCGAACAGGCGGACACGCTCAGCCATCCTCGGGCTCCAGTCGCAGCAGGATGTCGCCGTCGCCGACCTGCCGTCCGACCGCGGCGGCCAGTTCCGCGACGGTGCCGTCGCGCGGGGCGGTCAAAGTGTGTTCCATCTTCATCGCTTCCATGACGATAAGGGCCGCGCCCTTCTCGACCTCGGCGCCCGCCTCGACATGCACGGCCTTGACGAGACCGGGCATCGGCGCGACCAGCACGTCGCCCCCAGCCCCTTCCTCGCCCGCCCGCAGCGGATCGTGGCGCAGGAACCGGTGCGGCACGGCAGCGGAGAAGAGCGTGGCCATATCCCCATCCACCGCGACGAGGAACCTACCCGCGGAGCTGGCGACCTCGAAGCCGTCGCGGCGCAAGTCGCGCATCGCGACGGTCACGCCCGCGACCTCCACATCGACCGCGCCTTGGCCGAGCACTGTGATCCGCGCCTCGTAGCCGTCCATCGCCAGCGTCTGCACCAGCGGAGTCCACAGGTGGAAACCGGCCCGCGGCGGCATCGTGTCGAGACAGGCGAGCGCCACCGCCGCCGTCGCGATCATTTCCGGCGTGGGCTCGGGTACCGAGGTCAGCGCCTCCGCATCGCGGGCGATCAGGCCGGTATCGACCTCTCCCGCCGCGAAGCCGTCATGCCGCGTCAGCGCCGCGAGGAAGGGCAGGTTCGTCACCGACCCGGCCACCACCGTCCGCTCCAGCGCATCACGCAACGCGCCGAGCGCCACGGCCCGCGTGGGTCCGTGCGTCACGATCTTCGCGATCATCGGGTCGTAGAACGGCGTGATCTCGTCGCCCGCCCGGACCCCGCTATCGGCGCGCACCCCGTCGGGGAAGTGCAGCGCGCTGAGCGTGCCGGTCGCGGGCAGGAAGTCGTTGGCCGCATCCTCGGCATAGAGCCGCGCCTCGAAGGCATGACCGTTGAGCGGAACCTCCTCCTGCACCATAGGCAGGGGCTCGCCGCTCGCCACCCGCAATTGCCATTCCACGAGGTCGAGACCCGTGATCGCCTCCGTCACCGGATGCTCGACCTGGAGGCGGGTATTCATCTCCATGAACCAGAAGCCATCGGGCCGCAGTCCGTCCGAGCCGTCCACGATGAATTCTACCGTGCCCGCGCCGGAATAGCCGATCGCCTCCGCCGCGCGTACCGCGGCCGCCCCCATCGCGGCGCGTACCTCCTCGGTCATGCCGGGGGCGGGTGCCTCCTCGATCACCTTTTGGTGGCGGCGCTGCAAAGAGCAGTCGCGCTCGTAGAGGTGGATGGCCGTCGTGCCGTCGCCGAAGACCTGCATCTCGATATGCCGGGGCGTGGTGATCCATTTCTCGATCAGGACCGCCGGGTCGCCGAAGCTCGCCTGCCCCTCCCGCTGCGCGCCTTCCAGCGCCGCGCGGAACTGCGCTGGATCGTCGACCTTGCGCATCCCCTTGCCGCCGCCGCCCGCGCGCGCCTTGATGAGCACGGGATAGCCGATCTTCTCCGCCTCGGCGGCGAGGAAATCCGGGTCCTGCTCCTCCCCGTGATAGCCGGGGACGACGGGGACGCCCGCCTCCTCCATCAGCTTCTTGGCGGCGTCCTTGAGGCCCATCGCCCGGATCGCCTTCGCGCTCGGCCCGATGAAGGTAAGCCCCGCCGCCTCCACCGCCTCGACGAAATCGGGGTTCTCGCTGAGGAAGCCATAGCCGGGATGGATCGCCTGCGCGCCCGTCTCGCGCGCGGCGGCGATGATCGCGTCGCCCTTGAGGTAGCTTTCGGAGACCGGCGGCGGGCCGAGCCGCACGGCCTCGTCGGCCATCGCGACGTGCTTGGAGTGCGCATCCGCGTCCGAATGGACGGCGACGGTGCGTACGCCCATCCGACGACAGGTCTCGATGACCCGGCAGGCGATCTCGCCCCGGTTGGCGATGAGGATCTTAGTGAACATGTCGGCACCGCTTGCAACAGGAGTTGAACGTCCGCCCTGCCCGAGACGAGCGTATCATCGGTGCGACGCAGCGTTCGGGGGCCGCCCAGCATTCTACCGGGCGGAAGATCGCCATGGCTGTCATTCCGCAGATTCCTCCAGCGCCAGTTCGATTTGACGAGCCGTCTTACGCTCTACCGCGACGAGCTTCACCTCAAGGTCCACCCCTGCGGCGATTATCGTCGATACCGCGATCCTTGCTGCGATATCGGATGGAAATGCATAAGCACCTGTCGAGATTGCCGGCAAAGCGATGCTTTTACATCCCGACACTTCGGCAAGCGCCAGGCTGCTTTCATAGCACCTCGCCAAAACTTCTTTCTCGCCCGCATCGCCGCCCCGCCAGATCGGTCCGACGGTATGAATGACATGTTTGGCACGTAGATTGTGACCGCCGGTGATTTTTGCGGCGCCCGGTTCACAGCCGCCGAGTCCGCGACATTCCTCCAAAAGCCCGGGACCCGCGGCACGATGGATTGCACCGTCTACGCCACCTCCACCCAGAAGACTGCTATTGGCGGCATTTACGATCGCGTCGACGTCGAGCGTAGTGATATCCGCGCGGACCATTTCAATCATCACATCCGAAACACGCCGAAGCGCGTCTCCTCGATCGGGGCGTTCAGACAGGCCCGCAAGCTCAGCGCCAGCACGTCGCGGGTCTTTTCCGGCGGGATCACGCCGTCGTCCCACAACCGGGCGGAGGCATAGAGCGGGTGCGACTGCTCCTCGAACTGGTCGCGGATCGGCTGACGGAAGGCCTGTTCCTCCTCCTCCGACCAATCCCCGCCCTTTCGCTCGATCCCCTCGCGGCGCACGGTGGCGAGAACGCCGGAGGCCTGCTCACCCCCCATCACGGAGATCCGCGAATTGGGCCAGGTCCACAGGAAGCGCGGGGAAAAGCCCCGACCCGCCATGCCGTAGTTCCCGGCCCCGAAAGAGCCGCCGACCAGTACGGTGATCTTCGGCACCCTGGTCGTCGCCACAGCCGTCACCAGCTTGGCCCCGTGGCGGGCGATCCCCTCGTTCTCGTATTTCCGGCCGACCATGAAGCCGGTGATGTTCTGCAGAAAGATCAGCGGAATCTTCCGCTGGCTGCACAGCTCCACGAAATGCGCGCCCTTCTGTGCGGCCTCGGAAAACAGCACACCGTTGTTGGCGATGATCCCGACCGGGCAGCCTTCGATATGCGCGAAGCCGCAAACCAGCGTATTGCCGAACCGCGCCTTGAACTCGTCGAAGCGGGAGCCGTCGACGATGCGCGCGATCACCTCGCGGATGTCGTAGGGCGTGGTCAGGCTCGCGGGCACGACACCGGTGATCCCCGCCGGGTCGAGCGCGGGCGGCTCGGGTTCGGCCCACTCGACGGTGACGGGGGGCATCATATTGAGATTCGCCACTGCCTCGCGCGCCAGCGCCAGAGCGTGAGCGTCATCCTCGGCGAGGTAGTCGGCCACGCCCGACAGCCGGGTGTGCACGTCGCCTCCGCCCAGGTCCTCGGCACTCACCACCTCGCCCGTCGCGGCCTTCACCAAGGGCGGTCCGGCAAGAAAGATCGTCCCCTGCTCCTTCACGATGATGGTCACGTCCGACATGGCGGGCACATAGGCCCCGCCGGCGGTGCACGAGCCCATGACGACGGCGATCTGCGGGATGCCCGCCGCGCTCATGTTGGCCTGGTTGAAGAAGATGCGCCCGAAATGATCGCGATCGGGGAACACCTCGTCCTGGTTCGGCAGATTCGCGCCGCCCGAGTCGACGAGGTAGAGGCAGGGCAGACGGTTCTGCTCCGCGATCTCCTGCGCGCGCAGGTGCTTCTTGACGGTCATCGGGTAGTAGGTGCCGCCCTTCACCGTCGCATCGTTGCTGAGGATCATGCACTGACGCCCGGCGATCTGCCCGATCCCGGCGATCACCCCCGCGCAGGGGGCCGCGCCGTCATACATGCCATGCGCGGCCGTCGCGCCAACCTCCAGAAACTGTGAGCCGGGGTCGAGCAGGTTGGCGATGCGCTCGCGCGGCAGCATCTTTCCGCGGCTCACGTGCCGCTCCCGTGCCCTCTCGCCTCCACCCGCGGCGGCGGCACGCGCGGCCTCGGCGATCTCGGCGGCGGCGGCGGCATGGGCCGCGCGATTGGCCTCGAACGCCTCGCTGCCGGGGATCGCCTGTGTCGTCAGTCGGCTCAAACCGTGCTCCCTTCCAATCCGTCGCTCTCCGCCGTCTCCGCATAGCCGCGGGTCGAGAGCCAGCGTTCGCGATAGGCGTATTTCGCGGCCAGAGCGACGTCGCTGAGGAACGCCGCGTTCACCGTCGCCCCGATCACGGCACCGAAGAGCGGCACGAGTTGCCCTGCCTTGCGCTGGCCGAGATTGACGCCCAACTGCTCGGCCACCTTGCGGATCGCCGCGACGCTGGCCGTGCCCGGCCCGCCCATCTGCGCGATCGCCTTGTAATCGCCATCCTGGATCGCCTCGGGCGAGTTGATCCGGTCGACGAAGCGCAGTGCGCGCTCCTTCTGCTCCCGATCGTTGGCCCCCGCCAGCGACAGCACGTTGAGCACGAAGGCCCGCTCCGCCTCACCGCTCTCGCCGAAGCCGTAGGCGAGGCCGACCGCCCGTGCCGTGCGCATGGCGAGCGTGATCGAGGTCGGCACGTCCACGACCAGTCCGATGCCGCCCGCGGCCCCCGCGGCACCGCCCGAGGTCATGCCGTAGCCGATAGCCCAGCGGCGCGCGACATCCGCCGCCTCGTCGCAGGCCGCGAGATCCGAGAAATCGTGGTCCACCAGCGCACGGCGCAGGGTCAGGTTCGCGGCCATGTTGGCGCCGGTCAGCACCAGCTCGATCGCCTCGACCGGGATCAGGCGGGAGGCGAGCCAACCGGCGGGCCGCGTCACCGACCGGGCGAAGCGCGGCAGGATCGCGGGTTTCTCCGCGCGATATGCCGATTGCTCGGCTATGATCGCGCGCAGCCGCTCCGCACCGATGCCGCGTTCGGGCTGATCCGGCACGGTCTCTCCGGTCGAGGTCACAAGTTCGCTCATCGCACCAACTCCACCGCCTTGAGGTCGAGCGCCTGCTCGGCCGTTTCATCCATCAGGCATGCGAGCGCCGCCGGTCCCTGCCCTGTGCCGCCGTCCCATTGCACCGCCTCGAAGGCGCAGCGTGCGTCGCGGAAAGCGATCCACTCGCGCTGCATTGCCCGCAGCGCGTCCTCCAGCGGCGTGGCTCCGTCGTTCCGCCCCGCGTCCCTTCGCTCGGCCGCGTCGACCAGCCGAGAATATTCGGAGTTGAGCAGCTGGTCCCACTCCGACAGCTCCCGGTCGGTGCAGCCGCCCATCGCGACCGTCGAATGGCCGCCCGGCGTATCGCGCATGCAGCGCGAGGACGCCTCGCCGATACACGACCGCTGGGCATCGCGATCCGTGCCCGCATCCGTCAGGCAGTCCGCCACGAATCCGTCGGGATAGGTCAGGTCCTGCGCCGGGGCAGCCCCACCGCAGACGATCGCCGTGACCAGAAGTCCCCTTCGCAAGGGGCGATTACTCAGCGGCATCGTCCGTCTCCGCCGCTTCGGCCAGGGCTGCGTCGAGCGTCGCGAGTTGCTCCACCGCCGCATCGCGCAGGCACAAAGGCCCCTCGCCCTCGCAGCTCTCGGCCGTCTCGCGTGCCCAGTCGGATTGGCCTTCCGCGATCGCGACAGCCCCTTCGGCGAGGTCCCGGTCGGACGAGGCGATCTGCTGCAGGCTGACATAGCGCTGCTCGATCAGAACCTGCCAGGCTTCGGCCTCGCGCCGCGCGCAGCGCTCGCCCTCGGCGACCTTGCAGGCCTGCTCGATCAGACCGACGCAGCTGTCGCGCTCCTCCTCGGTGGCGAGGCATTCGGACAGGACTAGCCCGTCCTCCTGCGCGATCTCGTCCTGCGCGGCGGCGGGCGCCGCGATCAGCATCGTGGCCATCAGGCCGGTCGTGAGCAGTCTCATTCCTTCACCTCCGTCGCTTCCATCCGCAGCTCGCGAATTTCCCTGTCGAGGAAGAAGCTAATGGCGGAACGGATCACGACCAGCAGGCCGAGGAACAACAGGTCCTCCAGCTTGAGGCTCAGCGCCGTGTGGATGATGTCCGAGACGATCAGCAGTTCGAGCCCGGCGAGGATGTAGCGCCCCAGCTCCTGCCGCTCGTGGTTGATGCCCTGCACGCGCACGGCCTCGACCCGTGCCAATTCCGCGCGAACGAACCCCAGCACGAAGCGGGTCGCACCGATCAGCATCAGCCCGATGGACAGGATGTCGATCAGCGCGGCGGACCATTCCAGCGCCTCCACAAGCCAGTGCAGGTGGGCATGGAGGACGCCGGCGTCCTGTTCGGTCATGTCCTCCATCGCCATGCCTTACGCCGTCGCCTTCATCAGCTCGCGCCCGCACAACATCCGACGGATCTCGGAGGTGCCCGCGCCGATCTCCATCAGCTTGGCATCGCGCATGATCCGCGCCAGCGGAGAGTCGTTGAGGAAGCCGGCGCCGCCCAACGCCTGCACGCCCTGGATCGCCTGCAACATCGCCTGTTCCGAACAGTAGAGAACGCAGGCCGCCGCATCCTGACGCGTCACCTGCCCCCGGTCGCAGGCTGCGGCCACTGCATAGAGATAGGCCCGCGCCGTGTTCATCGCGGTATAGAGATCAGCGATCTTGCCCTGCATCAGCTGGAAGTCGCCGATGCGCTGCCCGAACTGCTTGCGCTCGTGCATGTAGGGCATCACGTGGTCGAGGATCGCGTGCATCAGCCCCACGCCGATGCCCGACAGCACCACCCGCTCGTAGTCGAGGCCGGACATCAGCACGCGGGCGCCCTTGCCCTCCTCGCCCAAGATGTTCTCGTAGGGCACCTCGACATCCTCGAAGATCAGCTCCGCCGTATCCGAGCCGCGCATCCCCAGCTTGTCGAAATGCGGCCCGACCGAGAAGCCCGTCATGTCCCGCTCGATCAGGAAGGCGGTGATGCCCTTGGCCCCCGCCTCCGGATCGGTCTTCGCATATACCACTAGCGTCGAGGCCTGCGGCGAGTTGGTGATCCAGTACTTGTTGCCGTTCAGCACGAAGCGGTCGTTGCGCTTTTCCGCCTTCAGGCTCATCGACACGACGTCCGACCCGGCCCCGGCCTCGGACATGGCGAGGCTGCCGACATGCTCGCCCGAGATCAGCTTCGGCAGGTATTTCGCCTTCTGCTCCGCATTGCCGTTCAGCGCGATCTGGTTCACGCAGAGGTTGGAATGCGCGCCGTAGCTGAGGCTGACGCTGGCGCTGGCGCGCGCGATCTCCTCCACCGCGACGCAATGGGCGAGATAACCCATGCCCGCGCCGCCGTCCTCCTCCGGCACGGTGATGCCGAGCAGGCCGAGCTCTCCCATCTCCTGCCACAGCTCCTCGGGAAATTCGTTCTTCCGGTCGATCTCCGCCGCCATCGGCGCGACGCGGTCCTGCGCCCAGCGATGCACCATGTCGCGCAGGGCCTCGATATCCTCGCCCAGCGCGAAGTTCATGGATGCGTTGAACATGACGTCCTCCCAGACCGGTTTTCAGTTATATGAACACATGTTCATTTCTCTGGCAAGCCTTCGGACCCTCGCACCGCCCAGGCGGCCAATCCCAGCCAGACCATCGTGATGACACCGATCCCGCGCTCCCACAGGCCGTCCCACCCATCGGGCATCAGGAAGAAGATGATCGAGCCGACGGCCCACAGCCCCGCGCAGACGTAGCTTGCGACCTTCAGGCCGGGCTTCAGCCTCTCCAGCCCCTCGGCCATCGCAACCATCGTGACGCTGAACAGCAGGCCCAGCGCGATGACGAGATAGAGGTGAATGACGACACCATCGCTGTCGCGGTCGCCATATTCGTTGCGCGCCCCGATCACGACGACGATCGCCGCGAGGACGGAGAGGGAAAACGTCCCGATCAGCCACCCATGCTCGCCACGATGGATATGGGCGGCAGCCAGGGCCAAGGCCATGATCCCGGCGGCGTAACCGTAGAGCGCCACATCCTGCACGATCTCCCACCGTCCGGCCGCCAGATCGCTGATCGTGTCCGCGATCCAGTCATGCCCGGGCACGAGGATCGATCCGACGACGTTGCCGACCATCAACGCGACAATCCCCAGCCAGGTCAAAACCGCGCAAAGCCTCGTCAGCCGGTCGTCGGTGCGTTGTTCCAAGAGATGGTCCCCGAGTTTGTCGAAAGCCAACCTGTCGCGACCGCCTTCCGTTCCCGACGGCGCCACTTTCCTTGCACAGGGCCCCGCTCTATAACCGGCGCGACCGCGAGGGGGAGAGCACGATGCGCAAGGCCACCATCACCCGCAAGACCGCCGAAACCGACATCCGCGTCGAGATCGACCTCGATGGGACCGGGCGATACGACAATCGCACGGGGGTCGGCTTCTTCGACCACATGCTCGACCAGCTGGCCCGCCATGCGCTGATCGACATGAGCGTGACCTGCGAGGGCGATCTGCATATCGACGACCACCACACGGTGGAAGATGTGGGCATCGCGCTCGGCCAGGCTTTGACACAGGCGATGGGCGACAAGCGGGGGATCGTGCGCTACGGCTCCTGCCTCCTGCCGATGGACGACGCGCTGGTGCGGGCGGCGCTGGACCTGTCGGGACGTCCCTACCTGGTCTGGAAGGTCGCCTTCACCGCGCCGCAGATCAAGACGTTCGACACCGAGCTGGTGCGCGAATTCTTTCAAGGATTCTCGACACATGGCGGGATCACCCTGCATGTCGAGGCGCTGGACGGGATCAACGCGCACCACGTCGCCGAGGCCGCCTTCAAGGCCGTTGCCCGCGCCCTGCGCGATGCGCTGGAGACCGATCCGCGCAAGTCCGATGCGATTCCGTCGACGAAGGGGATGCTGTGAGCTGCGCGATCATCGATTACGAGAGCGGGAATCTGCACTCGGTCCAGAAGAGCTTCGAGCGGATGCGGCGGGAAGTCGGGGGGCCGGAGATCCTCGTGACCTCCGATCCCGATGCGGTGCGGCGGGCGGAGCGGATCGTGCTGCCGGGTGTGGGCGCGTTCGCGGATTGCCGCAGGGGGCTGGAGGCCGTGGATGGCATGGAGGAGGCGCTGGCCGATCGCGTCGGCGCGGGCGTGCCGTTCCTGGGAATTTGCGTGGGAATGCAACTGCTTGCGACCGTGGGCCGCGAGTTCGGGGATACGCCCGGCCTCGGCCTCGTGCCCGGTGAGGTGGTGCAGATGCAGCCCTCGGACCCGACGCTGAAGGTGCCGCATATGGGCTGGAACGAGCTGGTGATCGACCGGGCGCATACGGTTCTGGAGGGGATCGACAGCGGCGATCACGCCTATTTCGTGCACTCGTTCCACATGCTGCCCGCGGAACCGGAAGATCGGCTGGCACATGTCGAGTACGGAGGCGATGTGACGGCCGCCATCGCCAAAGGCAATGTCATCGGCACGCAGTTCCACCCGGAGAAGAGCCAGAAGACCGGGCTGCGCCTGATCGGCAATTTCCTGAACTGGGCGCCCTGAAACCCGCGAAAACGCGTGTCTGCGATGCGTATGCACCCCGTATGGAATGCGTATGGCGAGTAAATGGCTCAGGTATTGCCCCGCCGGACGCCTCCGGCGGGGATATTTTCACGAATCCGAAGCGATCAGATGCGGGTCCAAGTCTGCGACCGGCAGATGAACAGGACGCAGCCCGAGACGCTGAGATTGTTGCCGCTGAGGTCCATCTTGGACGAGTAGGTCTTGTCCTGATCCGGCGCCCAGATGGTGCCGTTGTCCCAGGAGCCCGCGCCGGCCGGCTGCATGCCCCAGATGATCGGACGGCCCACGATCTCCTGATTGCCGGGGGAGCCGTCGCCCTCGAACACGCCGGTAATCTGGCCGCAACGCTGGTTCGCGTCGTTGGAGCAGGGGCCCATCTGAACGGTGACATAGGCGCCGGTCTCGCCCGGCTGCGACCGCCAGTTGCCGGTGACGTCCTGTGCGACGGCGGAGAGTGGGGCGAGGGCGAGCGCCGCGATAAGAGCGAATTTCATTGGTTTCGGTCCTCCCGAGGTTGTTCTTGTCTCAAGAAAGATAGCGTCCGCGCCCCTCGGTCAATTACGACGTAGCGGGACATGACCTTTGCATTCGGCGTCCCGCGCGGCTAGGAGCGGGCGCGACCACGACAGGAGGCTGGCCATGATCTTCTACCCCGCAATCGACCTGAAGGACGGAGCCTGCGTGCGGCTCTACAAGGGGGAGATGGACAAGGCGACGGTGTTCGGCGAGGACCCCGCCGCGCAGGCGCGCCAGTTCGTCGAGGCGGGCTGCGAATGGCTGCATCTCGTCGATCTGAACGGAGCCTTCGCGGGCGCTCCGGTCAACGGCGACGCGGTCGAGGCGATCCTGAAGGAGACTCAGGTGCCTGCGCAGCTGGGCGGCGGCATCCGCGACATGGCCACCATCGAGCGGTGGCTGGAGCGTGGCCTCGCCCGCGTGATCCTGGGCACCGTGGCGGTGCGCGATCCCGATCTGGTGCGCGCGGCGGCGCGCGCCTTTCCCGGACAGGTCGCGGTCGGCATCGACGCGCGCGACGGCATGGTCGCGGTCGAGGGCTGGGCGGAGACGACGGACGTGACCGCGACCGACCTCGCCCGCCAGTTCGAGGACGCGGGCGTCGCCGCGATCATCTATACCGATATCGACCGCGACGGCGCGATGCAGGGGCCGAACGTCGCCGCGACCGCCGATCTGGCGCGCGCGGTGACGATCCCGGTGATCGCGAGCGGCGGGGTCTCCTCGCTCGACGATCTGCGGGCGTTGAAGGATACCGGTGCGCCGCTCGACGGCGTGATCTCGGGCCGCGCGCTCTATGACGGGCGGATCGACCTCGGGGAGGCGGTCGCGCTGCTGAAGGGGTGAGGCGCGGCGGATCAGTCCGCCGCCGTCGCCCCGCCCACGAGGTTTTCGAGCGCGGTCGCGATGCGCTGCATCATCTCCGATTCGGGATCGACACCGTGCGTCGCGGCCAGCGCCTCGGCCTTGGGATAGGTGACATAGACGGTGCCGTCCTCATGCTCCCACGCGAGGGCGCGCAGCGGCAGGTCGAGGCCCATCGTGCGCGAGGCCTGCATCGCGGGGGTGCCCAGCTGCGGGTTGCCGAAGATCAGAAGCTCGGTCGGCGGCAGGTCCATCGAGACGGAGCGGGCGCCGCGCGAATGGTCGACACGGGCGAAGACGCGGGCGCCGTTCTCCTCGATCGCGGCTTCCATCCGGTCGAGCGTGTCGATCACGGAATGCGCGCTTTCGACCGTGACCATGTCGGGGTTGGTGTGCCCCTCGGCCAGAAGGGCGGTGCCCGCGAGTGTCGCGGCGGCGAATGCGATGGCCTTGAGCATGAGTCGATCCTCCCGAAACTGGATTGTCCCAGGCAATATGGCGCAAGCCCGCGCGCCGGAAAGCGCGCGCGCGTTCGGCAGCCCGCGATCCGCCCTCAGGCGAAGGCGGCCGTCGCCAGCAGCGCCAGTGCCGCCAGCACGGCGAACGCGTTGAGCATGGTGAGCATCATGTCCGTTTCCCCCTTGGCCCCCACCTTCGCAGTGACCTATTAACAGGAGGTTAGGACGGAGGCGCTCGTGCTCAAGACCAGAATTATCCCATGTCTCGACGTCAAGGACGGCCGGGTCGTGAAGGGCGTGAACTTCGTCGACCTGATCGACGCGGGCGACCCGGTGGAGGCCGCGATCGCCTATGATGCGGCGGGTGCGGACGAGCTGTGCTTCCTCGACATCGCGGCGACGCTGGAAAACCGCGGCACCATGTTCGACGTGGTCAGCCGCACGGCGGAGCGGTGCTTCATGCCGCTGACCGTAGGCGGCGGCGTGCGCACGGTCGCGGATGTGCGCGCGCTGTTGCTGGCGGGCGCGGACAAGGTCAGCTTCAACTCCGCCGCCGTGGCGAACCCCCAGGTGGTGAACGAGGCGGCGGAGAAGTTCGGCGCGCAGTGCATCGTGGTGGCGGTGGACGCGAAGACCGTGGAGCCGGGGCGGTGGGAGATCTTCACCCACGGCGGCACGAAGCCCACCGGCATCGACGCGGTGGCGTTCGCGACGGACATGGCCGCGCGCGGGGCGGGGGAGATCCTCCTGACCTCGATGGACCGGGACGGAACGAAGGCGGGTTACAACCTGCCGCTGACGCGCGCGATCTCGGACGCGGTGGACGTGCCGGTCGTGGCCTCGGGCGGGGTCGGGACGCTCGATCACCTGGTGGAGGGCGTGACCGAAGGCGGGGCGAGCGCGGTGCTGGCCGCCTCGATCTTCCATTTCGGGACGTTCACCATCGGCGAGGCGAAGGCGCATATGGCCGCGGCCGGCATCCCCGTGAGGGCGGCATGAGCGTGCTCGACCGGCTGGCGGCCACGATCGCCGCGCGTGCGGGGGCCGACCCGGCAAGTTCCCATACCGCGGCCATGCTCGCCAAGGGGCCCGAGAAATGTGCCGAGAAGTTCGGCGAGGAGGCCATCGAGGCGATCATCGAGGCGGCGAAGGGTGACGGGGAGAAGCTGACCTACGAGGCGGCGGACGTGCTCTATCACCTCATGGTCATGCTGACCGCGCGCGGGATCGCCTGGGACGACGTGCTGGCGGAGCTGGAGCGGCGCGAGGGGACCTCCGGCATCGCGGAGAAGGCGGCGCGCTGAGTGCTGATCCTCTTCAACAAGCCTTACGAAGTGCTGAGCCAGTTCTCGGATGACGGGTCGGGGCGGCGGACATTGGCGGAGTTCATCGACGTGAAGGGCGTCTACCCCGCAGGGCGGCTCGACCGCGACAGCGAGGGGCTGATGCTGCTGACCGATGACGGGCGGTTGCAGGCGCGCATCGCCGATCCGAAGCACAAGATGGCCAAGACCTACCTGGTGCAGGTGGAAGGCGCGCGCGACGAGGCGGCGCTCGACGCGCTGCGGGCGGGGGTGGAGCTGAAGGACGGGATGACGAAACCAACGCAGGTCCGCGTGATCGAGCCGCCCGACCTCTGGCCCCGCACCCCGCCTGTGCGGTTCCGCAAGACCGTGCCCGATCACTGGCTGGAGCTGACGATCCGCGAGGGCCGTAACCGGCAGGTCCGCCGCATGACGGCCCATGTCGGGCTGCCGACGCTGAGGCTGGTACGCTGGCGCATCGGCGAGTGGTCGGTGGAGGGGCTGGCGCCGGGGGTGTGGAGGGAGGCGTGAGAGTCAGTCCTTTGTGAACGCAGACAAACGCGACATCAATTCCTCAAATCCCATGCCGCTCAATTCAGTCGCGTCCGGCGTGACCGCAATAAGCGCTGGACGCTCGTTAATTAGCGCAGTCACTACGAAATCGGGTGGAGGGGAAATTTGGATCGCAACTAGAAGCATGTCGACACCTAATAGCGATATCAGCACGCTGGCACCTTGCGGCGTGGGCAAGACCCCGAGGATATGCGCCGTTTCCAAGTGCATATCGCGCCCTATCAATGCCTTGCGCAGATCGGGGCGCGGCTTCATCACGAAAGGAGAGAGTTGCTTAAAATTCATCTCATCCAAAACTGCACGCCGCAGCGGGTCCGCACGTTCGCTAAAGGTCCAATCCGGCCCAAACATAATATGGGCAAAGTTGAACGCGATCTTGATGAAGGCCCGAAAATGGTCAGCGAGATTGACCGTAAAGGTACTTTCCACGGCGCGTGAGGTATGAACGGAAGACTGACTCACTAAGCCTGCGATCAATTCGTCCATTTCATCCAGGTCGAAGTTACTAGGCAGCTTAATGGTTCCCCTTCGTATCCGCGTTCGCAGAACTTGCTCCACTTGGTCACGCGTACCGCGAATTTCATCGATCTGCGTGCCGTCCTCTAGCTCAATCTTTCGGACACGCTCACTCACGTTCCGACATATCGTCCCATCTGCTTCGATAGTCACAGAGAGCGCTTCGCCGTGTTCGTCTTTCGACAAAGGGAACTTCAGCGCAGGGATTTTACCGGAATGACCTGGCAATTTGAGATGATGCCTTATCATGATTATCGGCTCAGAATTTATAAATGCCGAGTCCACTGATGACCCAAGTTTCGAATTGCACTCCCGACAGACATCGTTCGTACTCAAGACATTAGGACCACCCAGCGCGTAAGGAACGATGTGCTCCCTCGATCTCTCTACGAATTGCCCATCGCGATTGGCGCCGCCTCGAAATGGGTTCATGCAATAGATGCATCGGTCGCTGCGATGCATATAACCCACCTCACGCCGCCTTCGTGATCTCACGGAACACGTCCTCCAGATGCGGCTCCTCCGTCGCCATGTCGCGGATGGCGAGGCCCTCGCCGCGCAGGTGGTCGAGGAGTTGCATCGCGGAATGGGCCGACTTGCGGTAGGTCAGCACCAGCGCGCCGTCGTCGCGCAGCGTGCCCTCGACGCCTTGCGGCAGGGGCGGCAGGGCCGTCACGTCGCCCTCGGGCGTCACGACCAGCGATTTCGCGTCGAGCCGGGACAGGAGTGCCGAGGTCTCGTCGCAGGCCACGAGGTTGCCCTGGCTGATGATGCCGATGCGATCGCACATCGCCTCGGCTTCCTCCAGGTAATGGGTGGTCAGGATAATGGTCGTCCCGGCCTCGTTCAGCTCCCGCACGTAGTCCCACAGCATCTGCCGCAGCTCGATATCGACACCTGCCGTCGGTTCGTCGAGCACCAGCACTTGCGGCGCGTGGACCAGCGCCTTGGCGACCAGCAGGCGACGGCGCATCCCGCCCGAGAGCGTGCGGGCATAGGCCTCCGCCTTGTCGAGCAGCCCGACCTTGTCGAGGATCGCGTCCGTGCGCCGGTCGCGCGCGGGCACTCCGTAGAGCCCGGCCTGCACCTCCAGCGCCGCGCGCGGGGTGAAGAACGGGTCGATGTTCAGCTCCTGCGGGACCACGCCGATCGAGGCGCGCGACATGCGCGGGTTCTCGTCCTGGTCAAAGCCCCAGATACGGACCTTTCCGGCGGTCTTGTTCACCAGACCGGCCATGATGTTGATCGTCGTGGACTTGCCCGCGCCGTTCGGGCCCAGCAGACCGAAGATGGAGCCCGCGGGGATGCCGAGGTCCAGCCCTTCGAGCGCGACCTTCTCCTCCCCGCCGTTCTGGCCGCGATAGACCTTCCTCAATCCGGTCAGCTCGATCGCGTTGTCCATGTCGGGGCCTTTCGCAAATGTGGCCCCGCCCTTGCCGGGCGGGGGCGGATCGCTATGATGAGCGGGGCGTCCCCCCATGTAGGTTGGACCGCCCGAAACACCACCCCACCCGTCTGGAAGTGCCCGCATGTCCTCACCCGCCCCCGCCCCCGAGACCGAGTTCGTCACCAAGACCCGCATCGCCTGCGATGGCGGCGTCGGCGGGCTGGGCCACCCGCGCGTGTGGTACTCGATCGCGCCCGAGACCGGCTATGTCGACTGCGGCTATTGCGACAAGCGGTTCATCCTCAAGGGCTCCCCTGCCGATCCCGACACGGCCGAGGAGGCCGAGGCGCCGGAGAAGACCATCGGCTGGGCCGAGCCGCACCGCCAGGGCGAGGGGCACTGAAACGCTCCTGACACAAGGCTGTCAGGAGGGGTGTGTCATGACCGTCGGCATCGCAACGATGTCAGGAAAGGACACGCCGATGCCGCATCAACCGAAACACGCCGCCGTCTGGTTCGAGATCCCGGTTCGGGACCTGAAGGCCGGGATGGCCTTCTACGCGCAGGTCTTCGATTTCGACCTCTCGGTCACGCCGATGGAGTGGAACGACATCGTCATGCTGCCGAGCCAGGGCGAGGACGGCGTCGGCGGGAACCTCTACGCGGGCACGCCCGGCACGCATGGCCATACCATCCACATCCCCGTGCCCGACAGCCTGGAGGCGACGGCGGACCGCTGCCGCGCCGCGGGCGGTGCCATCGTGGGTGAGCCGATCGCCCTGCCCTCGGGCCGCTTCGTCTATGCCACCGATCCGGACGGCAACTCGATCGGACTGTTCGAGTTCAGGGGCGACTGACCCGATGCGGCGCGCGGACAGGCTCTTTCGCATCGTCCAGCACCTGCGCGCGGGGCGGCTCGTCACCGCGCGCGACCTGGCGGAGCGGATGGAGGTGTCCGAGCGCACGATCTATCGCGACATCGCCGACCTGATGGGATCTGGCGTGCCGGTGGAGGGCGAGGCGGGCCTGGGCTACCTGATGCGCGACGGCTACGACCTGCCGCCCCTGATGTTCACCCGCGACGAGTTGCACGCGCTCGTCGCGGGCATCCGCATGGTGCGGGCGTTCGGCGGCAGCGGCCTCGCCGCCTCCGCCGAGACGGCGCTGTCCAAGATCGCGACCGTCCTGCCCGAGACCCGCAGCGCGGAGCTGGGCGCGGTTCCGATCCAGGCCGCGTCCGTCGGCCCGCTGGCGACCCGCGCGCGCGACATGCTCGACCGGCTGCAAGCCGCCTGCGACGGCTGCATCCTGCTGTCGCTGACCTACCGTGACGCGCAGGAGCGGGAGACCGAGCGCACCGTGCGGCCGCTGGGCCTGATGTTCTGGGGTCGGGTCTGGACGCTGGTGGGCTGGTGCGAGCTGCGCGACGACTTCCGCATGTTCCGCGTGGACCGCATCGCCGGGGCGGTCGAGGGGCCTCGCTTCACCCCGAGCGCGGAGACCTCGCTGGTTCGCTTCTACGAACTGCACGCGCCGAATGGCGAGCGCCCCGACGAGGGGCTGACCTGCGCGCCATCGTGAGCGGCCGCCGGCGTTACCGCGCCGTCTTCCCTCGCTCCGCATCGGCGACGACGTCACGCAGCACGCGGAAGAGGTCGAACGCGATCGCCGCCTGTACGACCTGGCAGATTTGCGCATCGCGCGCGCAGTCCTCGACGAATATGCCGCGGTCGCCATCCGCGTATGCCTGCAAGGATGCGGCGAACGAGGAGTCCGCCAGATCGGGCCCTGCCCTGCGCGACAGCTCGTCTAGCCGGACGCCCATCACGCCGCGCAGGGACCGTGTCACGTTGCCCACGCAGTCGCTCTTGGACGATGTCTGATTGGCGCATCCGTCCAGCAGAGCGAATGAGCACTCGATTGCCGGGCCGGCGCCCCCGGCCGCCTTTCGGCACGCAAGCCAGCTATCCGCATCGGCGAAGGGCGCAGTTTCCGCCGCCCCCGAGCCGGGGCCAGCAGCGCGACGAGGAGGACGAGTGGTCTCATGCGACCCCTATCGTCCGCCACGATGCACGAGGCAAGCATGACCGCCCCCTGGCACGCGCCCTTCGACTTCGTCCGAAATATCCCCGCCCGGCAGGGCGGAAGGCGCGGCAGGGGGTGCTGCGCCAGCGGTCATCGCGCGTGGACCTTTTGCAGACCGTGCAGGGCGGCCGCGATGATCTCTGGCGTCTTTCGCGCCAGAAGATCGAACTCCGTCCGGCGCATCTCGGGTGCAGCCAGTTTCGCGTCGGCGCCGAAGGTGGGATCGCGGAAGCCGGGATAGGCGATCTGCAGCTGCCCCTGCATCCGCGTGTCGCCGCGGGCCTTGACGCCATCGCCGACGAAGAGGCTCTCGGCCGCGAAGCCGTTGACGTCGAGGATCGCGTGATCGTCCAGCAACAGATGGACCCAGCGAACCGGTTCGCGCACCGGCTCGTGATCCGCGAAGGGCGTCGATGCCAACCACCACGCCGGGACGAAGACCGTGGGGCTGCCGAACATCAGGTCGAGGCGGGGATGGCTGAGCGCGATGCGGTGCGCGCGCGAGACGATCAGGTCCCGCCCGTCCGCACGGTGATAGATCCGCACCGCGCGGGACGAGAAGAACACCGCCTGCTCCGCCGCCGACGAGGTGAAGCCACCCTGCCAGCGTACGGTTGCGAGATCGCCATCCGGCAGGGTGCGAACCCGGTCCCCCGCCTTGATCTGATCCACACGGCGCGGGCCATCCGCCGTCGCCACCTGCATATCGGCGGCGAAGCAGACGATGACCGTGTTCGTATTCTCGCCGAACGAGCGGAACGCGCCGTTGCTGATATTGGCGACCTGCGCTTCGGTGAAACCGGAATTGGGGAAGAACACGATCCGCGTCTCGTTCGCGCCGCCGGGATCGACGGTGATGATCGTGAACTCCTCGTTGGCGATGCCGTTGTTGCGCGCCTTGTTCGTGTTCGAGACCGTGCCCGAGAATTCGACGATGAAGCTGTATTCGACCCCGTTGAACCGGACCAGCGTATCGGGGTCCGGGATCGTGTCGGTCAGGCCGAAATCCTCGAGGAACACGTCCCCGCCATCGGGCGCGGTCGGATCGGGCAGGAATGTGATCTCCAGCGCGGCACTGCCGGGAGGGTCGATATTCAGCGAGGAGTTGTTGGCGGACGAGCCATCGAACTTCCCGTAGAACGTAAACTCGGCCATCTCGTCACAATACCTTCATGCATCTTGATTTACGCATATAGCACGGCAGATCGCGGCGCGCGCAGGAAAACCGGTCCGATCGTGGGGGAGGACGGCATCTTCTGCCCCCATGCCGCGACGAGGCAAAGTCGCGGACCCACGCGGCCTCTCGCCATTTACCCGCCCCCGGTCTACCTTCCGCCCGCACGCGCGACAGGAGGGCCTCATGGCGATCGGCACGGGACATCATCTGCACCTGATCGACGGGTCGGCCTTCATCTTCCGCGCGTTCCACGCGCTGCCGCCCTTGACGCGGAAGTCCGACGGCCTGCCGGTCGGCGCGGTTTCGGGGTTTTGCAACATGCTGTTCAAGATGCTGGAGGAGAATGGCGGTGATGATGCGCCGACGCATCTGGCGGTGATCTTCGACCATTCCTCCGACACGTTCCGCAACGAGATCTACCCTCAGTACAAGGCCAACCGCCCGCCCATGCCCGAGGAGCTGCGCCCGCAGATCCCGCTAACGCGCGAGGCGACCCGCGCGTTTGGCATCGCCTGCATCGAGCAGGAGGGGTGGGAGGCCGACGACCTGATCGCCACCTATGCCGAGCAGGCGCGCGCGGCGGGTGCGCGCGTGACCATAGTCTCCTCGGACAAGGACCTGATGCAGCTGGTCGGCGGCGGGGTCGAGATGATGGACGGCATGAAGAACGTCCGCATCGGCCCCGAGGAGGTCGAGGCGAAGTTCGGCGTCGGCCCCGACCGCGTGGTCGATGTGCAGGCGCTGGCGGGCGACAGCGTTGACAACGTGCCGGGCGCGCCGGGCATCGGGATCAAGACCGCGGCCCTCCTCATCAACGAGTACGGCGATGTCGAGACGCTTCTGGAGCGGGCCGAGGAGATCAAACAGCCCAAGCGCCGCCAGACCCTGATCGACCATGCCGAGCAGGTGCGCATCTCGAAACGGCTGGTCACGCTGGAACGCGCCGTTCCGGTCGAGGTCGGGATCGACACGATGGAGGTGCAGCCGCTCGATGCGGCAAAGGTGCTGCCGTTCCTGGCGGAGATGCAGTTCCGCACCATCACCAACCGCGTGGCCGAGAAGCTGGGGGCCGAGGCGCCGAAGGTGGACGACACGCCAGAGCCCTCGGACGCCCCCGCGGCCCCCGAGATGCCGCCGATCGACGCAGAGGCCTACGAGATCGTGCGCGACGAGGCCGGATTGCAGCTCTGGCTCGACCGGATCGCGGAGCGCGGCTACGTCGCCATCGATACGGAGACGACGGGCCTCGACGAGATGCGTGCCGAGCTGGCGGGCATCAGCCTCGCCACCGATCCCGGCGTCGCGGCCTACGTGCCGCTCGCGCACGTGAACGGCACCGGCGACCTGCTGGGCGGGGCGGAGCGGGCGGAGGGCCAGATGGACATGGCCCGCGCGCTGGAGATGCTCAAGCCCATGCTGGAGGATGCGAGCATCCTCAAGATCCTGCAGAACGCCAAGTACGACCTGAAGATCCTGGCCCGCCACGACATCGCGCTCGCCCCGATCGACGATACGATGCTGATCTCCTACGCGCAGCATGCGGGGCTGCACGGGCATGGCATGGATAGCTTGAGCGAGCGCTATCTCGACCACAAGCCGATCCCGATCAAGGACCTGATCGGCACCGGCAAGAAGCAGATCACATTCGATCAGGTCGCCATCGACAAGGCAGCACCCTATGCCGCCGAGGATGCGGACGTGACCCTGCGCCTGTGGTCCACGCTGAAACCGCGGCTGCACGCGGCCTCCGTCACCTCGGTCTACGAAACGCTGGAGCGCCCGCTGGTCCCGGTGCTCGCACGGATGGAGATGCACGGCATCAAGGTGGACCGCGATCACCTCAGCCGGATGTCCAACAACTTCGCGCAGAAGATGGCGGGGCTGGAGGACGAGATCCAAGGGCTCGCGGGACGCAAGTTCAATGTCGGGTCCCCCAAGCAGCTGGGCGAGATCCTGTTCGACGAGATGGGCCTCGAAGGCGGTAAGAAGGGCAAGACCGGGGCCTACGGCACCGGCGCGGACGTGCTGGAGACGCTGGCCGCCGAGGGGCACGAGCTGCCAGCCCGCGTGCTCGACTGGCGGCAGATCTCGAAGCTGAAATCGACCTATACCGACAGTCTGCAGGAGCATATCCATCCCGAGACGGGGCGCGTGCACACCTCCTATTCCATCGCCGGGGCCAATACCGGGCGGCTCGCCTCGACCGATCCGAACCTGCAGAACATCCCCGTGCGCACCGAGGAAGGCCGCCGCATCCGCGAGGCGTTCACCGCGGAGGAGGGCAACGTCCTCGTCAGTCTCGACTACAGCCAGATCGAGCTGCGCATCCTCGCCCATATCGCCGACATCCCCGAGCTGAAGCAGGCCTTCCGCGACGGGCTCGACATCCACGCGATGACGGCGAGCGAGATGTTCGACGTACCGCTCGACGAGATGACGCCGGAGGTGCGCCGTCAGGCCAAGGCGATCAATTTCGGGGTGATCTACGGGATCTCGGCCTTCGGCCTCGCCAACAACCTGCGCATCCCGCGCGAGGACGCCAAGGCGTTCATCGACCGCTATTTCGAGCGGTTCCCCGGCATCCGGGCCTACATGGACGATACCAAGGCTTTCGCCAAGGAGCACAAGCGGGTCGAGACCCTGTTCGGCCGCCGCATCCATACGCCCGAGATCGCGGCCTCGGGCCCGCGCGCGGGCTTCGCCTATCGCGCGGCGATCAACGCCCCGATCCAGGGCACGGCGGCAGACATCATCCGCCGCGCCATGATCCGGGTGCCGGGCGCGATGGAGGCGGCGAAGCTGCCGGGGCGGATGCTGCTGCAGGTCCACGACGAATTGCTGTTCGAGGTGCCGAAGGAGGCCGCCGACGACCTGATCGGCACCGTGCGGGAGGTGATGGAGACGGCGCACCGGCCGGTGGTCGACCTCGACGTGCCGCTGGTGGTCGATGGCGGCACGGGCGCGAACTGGGCCGAGGCGCACTGAGGCGCGGCAACGGTTCACGCGTATTTGTGCCAATCCGAAGGCTGCTTTCTCGATCGGTGGCAACCGGACGCTTCACAAGTGATTCGGGATGCGGCAAGGTGATTCGCGAGGGGGGGACGATCCGAGCGAGGAGAGTTCCATGACTGTGCAGATTGCCGAAGAACTGATCGCGCCACCGCCGGTGGCCGTGCTCAATGCCGCCCAGTGCGAGGCGGCGCTGATGCAGCTGCCCTTTCCGCCGACCTGCTGGCTGCTGTGGGATCGCGACGCGGGCCTGCCCTTCCTGTGCGGGATCGCGTCGAGCCCCGGCCCGATCCGGGCGCATCTGGTCAAGGATCATGTGCGCGACGGGCGCATCGGGCTGACCTGGTTCTTTCCCGAACTGCTGGATTTCGTGATGGCCCGGCCGCCCGGCTTCCTCGGCGTCTCGCTGTTCCGGTTCGACACGCTGGGCGCGGCGAAAATCTGCGAGCAGTCCATCGTGGCCGAGTTCGGGCGGCGCGAAGCGGGCGGCATCCTGTTCAACATGCGGGCAGAGCGCGCTGCCTGACGAATCGACCCCGCGGGCCGGGTCGATCGGTGCCGCCGCGCCCGCGCGCCACGCCGGGGAAGGAGACACATGTCGAAACCGTTGGTGACGTTGGGGCTGCTGCTGGGCCTCGCCTCGCCGCTCGCTGCGCAGGTGTGTGGCGGGCCAGACGACCCGTGCCGCGTCGATGGCGGTTTCTATCATGCGGCGCTGCCGGATGCCGCCGCGCGCGGAGCCGTCGTGTTCCTGCACGGCTATGGCGGGCGGGCCGCGGGCGTCGTCTCGAATGCGGGTCTGATGCAGGCGCTGGCCGAGCGCGGCTATGCGGTGATCGCTCCGCAGGGGATGCCGCGCTTCGACGGCGATGCGGGAGGATCGTGGAACAGCCGCGCCGGGGAGGAGGAGCCGCGCGACGACGTGGGCTTCGTGGCGGCGGTGGCCGACGATGCCGCCGCGCGGTTCGGCCTGCCGCGCGATGCGATGGTGCTGGCCGGATTTTCGGGCGGTGCGATGATGACGTGGCGGGCGGCCTGCGACGCGCCGGGGGCGTTCGCGGCCTATGCGCCGGTCGCGGGCACCTTCTGGCGACCGATGCCGACGCAGTGCGCGGGGGCCGTCAGGCTGCACCACACGCACGGCACCTCCGACCGCGTCGTGCCGCTGGCGGGCCGGACGCTGGCCGCGGGGGTTCGGCAGGGCAACGTGTCGAGGGCGCTCGCCACCTTGCGCGAGGGGCAGGGCTGCGCCGATGCCGAGGCCCGCGCGGGCGGGGCCTTCACG
Source organism: Roseobacter sp. HKCCA0434 (assembly GCF_032464675.1). Lineage (NCBI taxonomy): Bacteria > Pseudomonadati > Pseudomonadota > Alphaproteobacteria > Rhodobacterales > Roseobacteraceae > Roseobacter > Roseobacter sp. HKCCA0434. Next base: position 28,476 of record NZ_JAWDKL010000005.1, on the reverse strand, counting down.
CTCACCTTCTGGCGCGACTGCGCGGCGGGGGAACTGGCACTCACCTTGCACGACGGGGGACATGCCATTCCGCGCGGGTGGAGCGCGATCATGCTCGATTGGTTCGAGGACACGTCTGGTTAAGCTTTTGCATTCAGTCTCTTTGCGCTACATGACGGCGCACCGGTGGGGGCCGGTCACGGGAAGCAGCAGAAATGAGGATTGCGGCCATGCCGATGGGTCGAGTGACGGGATTCGTAAAGACGGTGGCAGTGGCGCTGGCGCTGGCCTCGCCGGCGGGTGCGCAGGGGCTGGACGAGGCGATCTCGCTCTGGCTCGCCGACAACGACGCGGAGGCGCTGCCGATGCTGTCGCAGATGGCGCAGGACGGCGATGCCGACGCGCAGATGCTGCTGGGCCAGATCGAGGCGGTGACGCCGCCCGGTGCCGGGTCCGACTTCGTGACCGCCCTGCCCCGGCGGGAGCGGATCGCCCTGCTGCGCGCCGAGGGCGGGCTTTCGGGCACCTCCTGGCTGCGCGTGCGCGAGGAGGAGGGTGACGAGACCGCGGCGGCCCTGCTCGCCTCGCGCCGTCCCGACGCCGATCTCGACGTGGCGCGCACGCTGGTCGATTCGGGTGAGCTGGAGGCGGGCTCGCGCCTCGCGTGGGAAATCTTCGACCGCGGCCGCTGGAACGAGATCTTCGCGCTGGCACAGGACGACCCGCTGCTGGCACAGCTCGATTTCGTGCTGTGGATGCGGGCCTATTTCGGCAATCCGCCCTCCACGGCGACCTGGGAATGGCTCGGCCAGACGCCCGCCAGCGGACGTTCGGGCGGGATGATGATGATCTCGCTGGTCGCCCCCGTGCTGGCGCCGCATCTGCGGCCCAACGAGCAGCTGCGCGAATATTCCATCGCCCAGCGCGGCTTCCCGGCGGAGCTGATCGAATCGGGCAACCTGCCCGCCGCGGCGGAGGTCATGGCGAGCCAGGTGGCAGCGGACGAGAACCTCGCCACGGTCGCCGCCTATTGCGAGCAGACCTGCCCCGAAGAGCCCGGCTTCTGCGCCATGCAGGTGATCGCGCAGGTCGGCGGCATGGACAATATCCGCCTGCACGACACCCCGCTGGAGCGTCTGATCCCGCAGGAGGATTTCGCGGGTTCCGATCGCGCCGTCGGCCAGCTGCGCCGGTGGATGGGCTCGATCGGGGACGGGGGGCTCGCCGCCTCCTACACCCTGTCGCAATGCGTGCGCGAGGATATCCGCGCGGCCTCCGCCATCCAGTGACGACCTTGCCCCGGCGCGCGCCGGGGCGTATGGTCCGCGCCATGACGGCCAACGGATACAGCACCATCGTTCTGGACGACCACGCGCGCCTGCCGTGGCGGTTCTTCGGCGATGCCAAGTCGCTCGAAGCACAGCTTTGAGCCCCGCGCCGGTCCCGCACGCGGACCGGCCGTTTCCGTTCGACCGCCCCCTTTACACATGATCCCGTGAGGATGCCCCAATGGCAAAGACGCTCTACGACAAGATCTGGGACGCGCATGTCGTCCACGAAGATGATGACGGCACCTGCCTGCTCTATATCGACCGCCACCTCGTCCATGAGGTGACGAGCCCGCAGGCCTTTGAGGGCCTGCGCATGGCCGGTCGGCAGGTGCGCGCACCCGAGAAGACCATCGCCGTGCCCGACCACAACGTGCCCACGACGACCGACCGCGCGAACGGCATCGAGAACCCCGAAAGCCGCATCCAGGTCGAGGCGCTCGACACCAATGCCAAGGAATTCGGGATCCACTACTATCCCGTCTCGGACGTGCGGCAGGGCATCGTGCACATCGTCGGACCGGAGCAGGGCTGGACCCTGCCCGGCATGACCGTGGTCTGCGGCGACAGCCACACCGCCACCCACGGCGCGTTTGGCGCACTCGCCCACGGCATCGGCACCTCGGAGGTCGAGCATGTGCTCGCCACCCAGACGCTGATCCAGAAGAAGTCCAAGAACATGAAGGTGGAGATCACGGGCAGCTTGCGCCCCGGCGTCACCGCCAAGGACATCACCATGGCCGTGATTGGCGCCACCGGCACCGCGGGCGGCACCGGCTATGTCATCGAATATTGCGGCCAGGCCATCGAGGAGCTGTCGATGGAAGGCCGCATGACGGTCTGCAACATGGCGATCGAGGGCGGCGCGCGCGCCGGTCTGATCGCACCCGACGAAAAGACCTTCGAGTACTGCAAGGGTCGCCCCCACGCGCCGAAGGGCGCCCAGTGGGAGGCCGCGGTCAACTACTGGCGCACGCTCAAGACCGACGAGGGCGCGCATTTCGACAAGGTCGTGACCATCGCGGGCGAGGATATCGCGCCGCTCGTCACCTGGGGCACCTCGCCCGAGGACGTGCTGCCGATCACGGCGGAGGTCCCCGACCCCTCCAGCTTCTCCGGCGGCAAGGTCGAGGCCGCGCGCCGCGCGCTGTCCTACATGGGGCTGCAGCCGGGGCAGAAACTGTCGGAGGTCGAGATCGACACGGTCTTCATCGGCTCCTGCACCAACGGCCGGATCGAGGATCTGCGCGCCGCCGCCGCGATCCTGAAGGGCAAGAAGATCAAGGACGGCCTGCGCGCCATGGTCGTGCCCGGCTCCGGCCTCGTGCGCGCCCAGGCGGAGGAAGAGGGCCTCGCCGACATCTTCAAGGAGGCCGGCTTCGAATGGCGCATGGCCGGTTGCTCGATGTGTCTGGCGATGAACCCCGACCAGCTCAAGCCCGAGGAGCGGTGCATCTCCACCTCCAACCGCAACTTCGAAGGCCGCCAGGGCCGCGGCGGGCGCACCCACCTCGCCAGCCCCGCGATGGCCGCGGCCGCGGCGCTGACGGGTCGGCTGACGGATGTGCGGGAGATGTAGGGAAATGTAACCAAAGATAGCGAATATTCCTATCTTTGGTTATCATTTGCTATCTTTTGCCATGGACCCCGTTAGAAACCCCTTTTCTCCCAGCGCGGGACGTCGCCCGCCCGAACTCGCCGGGCGGGACGATGTGCTCGACACAGCACGGACGGCCTGCCTGCGCGCGATGCGCACGCGCTACGGACGTCCGATGATGATGCTCGGCCTGCGCGGAACGGGAAAGACGGTCCTCATCAACGAGATCAAGCGGATCGCGGCGGATGAGGGCTTGCTCACATCGCGGATCGAGGCCCCGGAGAATGCCGACCTCGCCCGTCTGCTCGTTCCCGAATTGAGAAAGGTCCTGCGCTCGCTCTCGACGCGGGAGGCGGCACGCGAGGTGGCGGTCAGGGGACTTCGGGGACTGCGCAATCTCGCCTCCATCTTCAAGATGGAGGTGGAGGGCGTCTCGATGGGCATCGAGGGTGCCGCCGATCCCGAGCCGGGCCTTGCGGATAGCGGCGACCTCCAGTTCGATCTCCCCGATCTTTTCGAGGCGGTCGGCGAGGCGGCGCGGCGCGCGGGGACAGGCTGGATGCTGCTGATCGACGAGGTGCAGTACCTGAACCGCGAAGATCTCTCGGCCCTGATCGTCGGCCTGCACCGTGTTTCGCAATCGGACCTTCCGATCCTCTTCGTCGGGGCCGGACTTCCTCAGGTCGCCAAACTGGCAGGCGATGCGAAGAGCTATGCCGAACGGCTGTTCACCTATCCTCGCATAGACGCACTGGAGCCGGACGCCGCGCGGCAGGCGATCGTGAAGCCGGTGGAGGAAGAAGGCGCGACGATCGAGGATGGCGCCGTGGCGCATATCGTCGAGAAGACGCGCGGCTACCCCTTCTACCTCCAGGCATGGGGCGACAAGGCGTGGGACATCGCATCGGACGACAGGATCACGGTCGACGATGTGCGCGATGCCTACGCCGCGACCATCGCATCCCTCGACGAAGGATTCTTCCGCGTCCGTCTCGACCGGCTGACACGCGGCGAGGTCACATTCGTCGCCGCGATGTCGGAGCTTGGCGATGGTCCCTATGCGATTGCCGACATCGCGGCCAAACTGGACCGGAAACCATCATCTCTCGGCCCCGCACGGGCCAATATCCTGAAAAAGGGCATGATCTACAATCCGGACCACGGGTATCTGGATTTCTCCGTGCCGCTCTTCGCCGAATTCATGCGCCGCCTGCGCGGCGCCGATCCAAAGGAAACCTGACAATGGAAAAATTCACCACCCTCACCGGCGTCGCGGCGCCCATGCCGCTGGTCAACATCGACACCGACATGATCATCCCCAAGCAGTTCCTGAAGACCATCAAGCGGTCGGGGCTGGGCGTGAACCTGTTCGACGAGATGCGCTATGACGAGAATGGCGACGAGATCCCCGATTTCGTGCTGAACCAGCCCGCCTATCGCGACGCGCAGATCCTCGTCGCGGGCGACAATTTCGGCTGCGGGTCCAGCCGGGAGCACGCGCCCTGGGCGCTCGCCGATTTCGGGATTCGCTGCGTGATCTCCACCAGCTTCGCCGACATCTTCTTCAACAACTGCTTCAAGAACGGCATCCTGCCCATCGTGCTTCCGCAATCGGAGGTTGATAAACTGATGGACGATGCAAGCCGAGGCGCGAATGCGGTCTTGACGGTGGACCTCGAAAACCAGACGATCACGGGGCCGGACGGTGGATCCATCGCCTTCGATGTGGAACCGTTCCGCAAGCATTGTCTGCTCAACGGCCTCGACGATATCGGGCTGACGATGCAGAAATCGGGGTCGATCGACGCCTTCGAGACGCGCTACGCGCAGGAGGCGCCCTGGCTCTAGGGGAGGTAGGATGACAGCGCGCGTGCGACCCGGCTTCGGCTACATGCTGGCCAGACTGGTCACGGGTCTGTCGCGCGCGTTCCTCGTCCTCGTCTTCGTGGCGCTGCCCGCCTTCCTCCTGCCCGAAAGCTCCCGCACCGGGCAAGAGATCTCGCTGATCATCGGCGCGCTCTTCGCGCTGTTCACGATGTTCGAGTATGCCTCGTCGCATCCGGGGCTGATCGATTTCCGCTTCGCCCCGCCCTACAATCGCTTCCGCTTCCTTACTTTCGCGGTTCTGGTGACGGCGCTGGTGTTCCTGTGCCGCGCGGATGCAGGGGAGGATGCGTTCTCCGCCGACTTGATCGCGCTGACCGATCGGCTGGTCACCGCGCTGAACGTGCCACTGTCGCCGGTGGTGCTGGCGGACGGCCTGATCGCGGGCGGGCCGGGCGGGCTGAACCCGCTCGTCGCGCGGGCGACGGCGTTGAGTCTCACCGTCGCGCTGATCTCCGCGGTCTTCTTTTCCGCCTATATCTGGCTGCTGCGCTGGCCGGCGGAGCGGGACAGCTTCAACCTGTGGGTCAACCTGCCGACCTTCGACCCGTCGGTGGGGCAGGACATCTCCTGGCGGCTGCAGCGCGCGGGCTGGATGAACGTGCTGGTGGCGCTGGCCCTGCCCTACACGACCATCTCGATCGCCTCGCGCGGTGGGGGCTGGTTCGATCCCGAGGCGCTCGGCAACTATCAATCGCTGGTCTGGGGCTGCGTGTTCTGGGCCTTCACGCCCGTCGTCCTCATCAACAGGGGCAGCGCGATGCTGAAGATCGCATGGCTTATCGACAAGGCGCGCACGGACTGATCGCGGCCCTGCTGCTGGCGGAGGCGGCACTGGCCGATCCGCTGCGCATCGCGACCTTCAACACGGCCCTGTCGCGCGACCGCGCGGGCGCCCTTATCCGCGAGGTCGAAGCGGGGGACGAGGCGCCGCGCGCCGTGGCCGCGATCATCGCCGAGGTCGCGCCCGACATCATCCTTCTCAACGAGTTCGACCATGACGGCGCGGGCCGGGGCCTCGCCGCGTTCCAGGCCCTGCTGGAGGAGGCGGGCCATCCCATGCCGCATCGCTTCTCGGCCCCGGTCAACAGCGGGGAACCGACGGGCCTCGACCTCGACGACGACGGAGGCACCGGCGATCCGGACGAGGCGCAGGGTTGGGGTCGCTGGCCGGGCCATTACGGCATGGCGGTGCTGAGCCGCCACCCGATCGCGGGCGCGCGCACCTTTCGCGAGGCGATCTGGGCCGAGCAGCCAGACAGTCTCAGCATCGATGACGGCGCTCTCGCCGAGGTCCAGCGCCTGTCCTCGAAAAGCCATTGGGACGTCGAGATCGAGGTCGGAGGCATCCCGCTGCACCTGATCGCGCTGCACCCCACGCCCCCCGTCTTCGACGGGCCGGAGGATCGCAACGGGCGGCGCAACGCGGACGAGATCGCGTGGGTCGTGCGGTACCTCGACGGGGCGGCGGTGCGGGACGATACAGGCCGCACGGCGCCTTACGCCGATGCGCCGGTCGTGGTCGCGGGCGACCTGAACGCCGACCCGTTCGACGGCGACGCGCGGCGAGAGCCTCTGCTCGCGCTGCTGGGCCATGCCCGCTTGCAGGACCCCGTGCCACTCGGCGAAGGCGGGGCAGCGGCGGCCGCGCAAGGCGGCTTCAACGACCGGCACCGGGGCCCGCCCGGCGCCGACACCGCCGACTGGAACGACGAACGCGGGCCGGGCAACCTGCGGGTCGATTACGTGCTGCCCGACGCGACGCTCGATGTGCTGGATGCCGGGGTGTTCTGGCCCGCGCCGGGCACCGAGGGGGCGGAGCTGGTGGAGGTCTCGGACCATCGGCTCATCTGGGTCGAGGTCGATTGGCCCTGAGGACCTTGCCGCAGCGCCTCGACGAGCGGCGTGGGCTCGAAATCCGGCAGCCATCGTGCTGTCTCCGCCGGGTCGATGCGGTGCGGCACCTGCCACAGATAGCGCATCTCCAGCACCTCCCGCATCAGGGGGGAGACCAGCGCCATTGCGCGCAGCGCCAGCCACGGGAAGGGTTTGACGCGCTGGGGCTGGCCGGTCGCCCGCTCCAGCGCGGCCACGAGCTCCGCTCCGGTGACGCCGTAGCCCGCGAAGGGGATGTCCGCGAAGCGTGGCAGGTCGTCCCGCGAGGCCAGTGCCACCGCCGCACGCGCGAGATCGGGCAGGAAGGCCCATTCGTGCGGAATGTCGAGCGGGCCGGGATAGCGGACGGTCCCCGGTTTCGCCGCGACATGGCTCTCGAACCAGTTGCCGGAGGTGCGCGTGTCGAGGAAATCGCCCGCCCGCAGAAGGATCGTGCGGACCCCGGCCTCGCGATAGGCCTGCTCCATCGCGATGCGGATGCGGCCCTTGCGGGTCCGGGCGCGGTGGGGCGTCTCGGTGCGCAGGACCGGCGGCATGTCCGCGCCGTAGGGGTAGACATTGGCGGGGATCAGGACCGGCAGGTCGTGCGCAGTGGCGGCGGCGATGACCGCGCAGGTCAGGCGCGGCACGTCGCGCGCCCAGTCGGGATAGGCGGGGTTGAGCGCGTTGACGATCAGGTCGGCCCCGGCGGCGGCCCGGGTCAGCGCGACCCCGTCGAACGGATCGGCGACGATCCCGTCCGCCGCGGGCGCGCCGCCCGGTCGGATCAGGCGGCGGACACTCCACCCGGCGGTGGCGAAGGCTTCGGCAGCGTGGCGGCCGAAGCGGCCCCCGGCGCCGAGGATCAGGACGGTCTTCATGTCGGGTCTCCCTTGCTAATGCGTGAAAGGTGCCTCCCTCGCGCATGCATGGGAATTGCGCCGAATCGGCGATGGGGTATTCATGCTCGCATGGACCCACGCCTCGTCATTCCCTTCCTCGCCGTGGTCGAGCAGGGCTCGCTCTCGGCTGCCGCGCGGGTGCTGGGGTCGAGTCAGCCGACGCTCGGCCGCCAGATGCGGGAGATGGAGGCGGCGGTCGGCGCGCCTTTGTTCGACCGGCACGCGCAGGGGCTGACGCCGACCGCGCGGGCGCTGGCGCTGGTGCCCCCGGCGCAGGCGATGCGCGACGCGCAGCGGCGGCTCAACCTTGTGGCCGCGGGCGGGGAGGAGGCCGTCGCCGGCACCGTGCGCGTCACGGCGAGCAAGCTGGTCGCCCACCACCTGCTGCCGCCTGTGCTGGTGCGTCTGCGCGAGGTCGCGCCGGAGGTGCAGGTGGAACTCGTCCCCTCCGACAGCACGCAGAACCTGCTGTTTCGCGAGGCCGACATTGCGCTGCGGATGTACCGCCCGACGCAGGCCGACGTGATCGCGAAGAAGCTCGCCGACCTGCCGCTGGCGCTCTACGCCGCGCGGTCCTACGTGGCGCGGCGCGGGATGCCGGGGCCGGATGCGATCGAAGCGCATGACTGGGTGGGCTACGACCGCTCGACCCTGATGATCGACGGGATGGCGGCGCTCGGCATCGCGGTCGCGCGCGAGACCTTCGCGCTGCGCTGCGACGATCACGCGACCTGCTGGGAGCTGGTACGCGCGGGCGGCGGGATCGGTGCGACGCAGGCCGCGATCGGCGATGCGGATCCGGGCGTGATGCGGGTGCTGGAGGACTACGCCCTGCCCTCCTTGCCGCTATGGCTGACCGCGGCGCGGGCGCTGCGGCAATCGGCGCGCATCCGGCTGGTCTACGATCACCTCGCGGCGGCGTTTGGCTAGCCTGCGGGCCTGTCCGGCTTGACTTTCGGGCCGGTGCTGGCAATCACCCTCGGCAAGCCCAACCAACGGAGAGCCGCCATGCAGAACCCTTCCCTCCTCATCCTGCCCGGTGACGGGATCGGTCCCGAAGTCATGGCGGAGGTGCGCCGCGTCATCGACTGGTTCGCGGCCAACCGCGCGCTCGCCTTCGATGTCTACGAGGACCTGGTGGGGGGTGCTGCCTATGACGCGCACGGCACGCCGCTGACCGACGACACGATGGCCAAGGCGCAGAGCGTGGACGCGGTGCTGCTGGGCGCCGTCGGCGGGCCGAAATATGACGATCTCGACTTCTCGGTGAAGCCGGAGCGGGGCCTCTTGCGCCTGCGCAAGGAGATGGACCTGTTCTCGAACCTGCGGCCCGCGCAGTGCTTCGACGCGCTGGCGGATTTCTCCTCGCTGAAACGCGACGTGGTTGCCGGGCTCGACATCATGATCGTGCGGGAGCTGACTTCGGGCATCTATTTCGGGGAGCCGCGCGGCATCTCGGAAGAGGGCAACGAGCGGGTCGGCATCAACACCCAGCGCTACACCACCTCCGAGATCCGGCGGGTCGCGCGCTCGGCCTTCGAGCTGGCGCGCCGTCGCGACGGGCGGGTCTGCTCGATGGAGAAGGCCAACGTGATGGAGAGCGGCATCCTGTGGCGCGAGGAGGTGCAGAAGCTGCGCGACGAGGAATATCAGGACATCGAGCTGAGCCACATGTACGCGGATGCGGGCGCCATGCAGCTGGTGCGCTGGCCCAAGCAGTTCGATGTGATCGTGACCGACAACCTGTTCGGCGACCTGCTGTCGGATGCCGCGGCGATGCTGACGGGCAGCCTGGGGATGCTGCCGTCGGCCAGCCTCGGCGCGCCGATGGAGAGCGGGCGGCCCAAGGCGCTCTACGAGCCGGTGCACGGCTCGGCGCCGGATATCGCGGGCGAGGGCAAGGCCAACCCGATCGCGTGTATCCTGAGCTTTGCGATGGCGCTGCGCTACAGCTTCGATCAGGGCGACGAGGCCGCGCGGCTGGAGGCGGCGGTCGAGACCGCGCTGGCCGAGGGCGCGCGTACCGGCGACCTTATGGGGCCTGAGGGCGGCACGCCGATGAGCACCTCCGAGATGGGCGACGCGATCCTCGCAGCACTCGACGGGTCGCTGTGAGTTCTTCCCTGCGGGGGGATGCGTCAGCGTCGCTGACCATTTCCCCGCGGGGAAAGGCCCTTCGGGTCGGGCGAAGGCGCGGGTTTGCCCCGCGCGTCGCTTCCCCGCAGCGAAGGGCTGCCGAAAGGTTAACGGGGCGTTAGCCTTTGCGCATCGCGCATGGGGCGACGGCGTCCGAAGCGCTTGCGGCGCGGTGCGGGTCGTGATCTGGCAGGGGGGATCGACCCCCCGCGAGGACTCCATGCTCAGTTCGAACAGACAGGGCGCCGTGCTGGCGCTGGCCGGATTCGCCGCCTTCGCGAGCCATGACGCGCTGATCAAGCTGCTCGGCGGCGGCTACGCGATCTTCCAGATCGCCTTCTTCTCGGTGCTGTTCGGCTTTCCCATCATGATGATGATGCTGATCCGCGACGGCGCGCGCGACAACCTGCGCCCGCATCATCCGTGGTGGGTGGCGCTGCGCACGGGCCTCGGCATCGTCACCGGCTTCGGCGCGTTCTACGCCTTCACCACGCTGCCGCTGACGCAGGTCTACGCGATCCTGTTCTCGCAACCGCTGATCATCACGGCGCTGTCGGTGCCGATGCTGGGCGAGCGGGTCGGGCCGCGCCGCTGGGCGGCGGTGGTGCTGGGGCTGATCGGGGTGATGGTGGTGCTGCGCCCCGGCGCGACGGAGCTGGGCTGGGGCCATGTCGCGGCGCTGACCTCGGGCATCACCGGATCCTTCGTGTCGATCATCATGCGGCGCATCGGCTCGGAGGAGCGGAGCATCGTGATGATCCTCTACCCGATGATGGGCAACCTGATCGTGATGGGCGCGATCATGCCCTTCGTCTACCGCCCCATGCCGATCGGCGATCTGGGGCTGGTGGCGGCGCTGTCGGTGCTGGGCTTTTGCGGGATGCTGGGCGTGCTGATGGGCTACCAACGGGCCGCCGCCTCGACCGTCGCGCCGATGCAGTACAGCCAGATCCTGTGGGCGGTGCTGTTCGGGGCGCTGTTCTTCGACGAATGGCCGGAGGCGGCGACGCTGCTGGGGGCGGGGATCATCATCGCCAGCGGGCTCTACATCGCGATGCGCGAGGAGGACAGCGCGGTCACGGTGGCGCGGCCGGTTTCCACGGGCCGCACGCTGCGCGGGGACACGGCCTTCGGCATCCGGGTGGGCGACATTCTGCGCAGGCGCGCGGGGCGCGATGGCCCCTTGTCATCGGACCGCGAATAGGGCAAAGCACCGCTCACGGTCGGGCAGTGGCGCAGCCTGGTAGCGCACCTGCTTCGGGAGCAGGGGGTCGGAGGTTCGAATCCTCTCTGCCCGACCAGTTTCACAGTCAGATGGGTGTGGCATCAGGCGCGGGTTTCCCGCGTGGCGCACGCGTTTCGCGAGGTCCCGGATCAAGTCCGGGACGGTGCAGGCGTGCGCGGAATCAAGGCCGCAGGCCGCCGCGCATCGCCGGGCCGCCCCCCGGCACGGCGATTTGGTTGATGGAAGCGCGACGTGGATGGGCACACGGACTTGGCTGCCATAAAGTGCCATGGACGAACCGGGGATCGCCGTACCACGGCCCGCCGATGCGCGGCTTAGTCGCTCAACGAGGCAGGCGGTAGATCACCGGGGCGCCCCAGCCGTGGACATTGTCGCGGGCGCGGACATGCACCTCGTCCACGCCCTCGGGAATGCGCACGCCGCTCAGCGAGCGGGTGAAGGAATGCTCCCCTTCATGCGGGTGATGCAGCGTGCGAAAACCGAACTGGGTGCCGTCCGGGCCGGCGATCTCCCACCCGTCGGCATAGTGGTCCCAGCCCTCATCGGCATGCGAGACGGTGACGGAGAAGCTCCACCCGCCCGCACCGCGCAGGCCGCGCACATCCGTCACGCGCGGCGAGTCGGCGAGAGCGGGGACGGCCAGGATGCAGAAGGCTAGGACGTGTTTCAGCAAGAGCAGGGCCGGTGCGCGGCGCAACCGATTCGCTGGAACAGGGGCACCTCGCGGCACGGGCCGAACAGCGCGCGCTCGAGGATGCGGGTGATGCTGATGGGACGTCGGATCATGACGGACTCCTTTGCGATTGAGCCTACCCTATCCCGTAATTCTGTTACAGTCGCCTCACAAGCGCGCGAAACCGGGCGTGAGTGGGGGCGATGAGTGTTTCCGGATCGGACACTATGAGCGGGATCTCGGTGACGCGCGGCTTCGCGGAGGAGGAGCGCGCGGTGATGGCGGAGCTCTACCTGGAGGCGTTCGGCGACAAGCTGGGGCGGCTGCTCGGGCGCGGGGCGCGGGCGCGGCGGTTCCTGGCGGCCAGCCTCGACCCCGACTTCGCGCTGGTCGCGCGGCTCGACGGGACGGCGCTGGGGCTGGCAGGCTTCCGCTGCGAAGGTGGCGGGCTGACGGACGGGTTCGCGCGGGAGCTGCCCAGGCATTACGGGCCCTTCGGCGGCTGGTGGCGCGGGTCGGTCTTGGCGGCGCTGGAAAGCCGGGAGCCGTCGGACAAGCTCTATGTCGACGGTATCGCGGTGGCCGAGGCGGCGCGGGGCTGCGGATTGGGACGGCGGCTGCTGGACGCGCTGGCGCAGGAGGCGGGCAAGCGGGGCAAGCGCGCGGTCGTGCTCGACGTGATCGACAGCAACATCCGGGCGCGCGCGCTCTACGAACGCGAAGGCTACCGCGTCAGCGGGCGGCACGATCTGGGGCCGCTGCGGCATGTGTTCGGCTTTCGCCGCGCGGTGCAGATGCGGCGCGACCTGTGATCCTTTCCTTTCGCGGCGCACTCGTCTAAGGGGGCGGTGTTTTACACCCCTGACAGGAGAAGAGGGAGATGGGTTATCGAGTCGTCGTCGTCGGTGCCACGGGCAATGTGGGCCGCGAAATGCTCAACATCCTCGCGGAGCGGGAATTCCCCGTGGACGAGATCGCAGCACTGGCCAGCCGCCGGAGCCTCGGGAGCGAATGCGCCTTCGGGGACAAGACACTCAAGACCCAGGACCTCGACACATTCGACTTCACAGGCTGGGACATCGCGCTGTTCGCGATCGGGTCGGACGCGACGAAGAAATACGCGCCCGTCGCCGCCAAGGCGGGATGCGTGGTGATCGACAACTCCTCGCTCTACCGCTACGACGCGGACGTGCCGCTGATCGTGCCGGAGGTGAACCCCGACGCGATCGAGGGCTACGCGAAGAAGAACATCATCGCGAACCCCAACTGCTCCACCGCGCAGATGGTCGTGGCGCTGAAGCCGCTGCACGACCGGGCGAAGATCAAGCGCGTCGTCGTGTCGACCTACCAGTCGGTCTCCGGCTCGGGCAAGGACGCGATGGACGAGCTGTGGCTCCAGACCAAGGGCATGTACGTGCCGGGGCAGGAGCGCGAGCCCGAGATCTTCACCAAGCAGATCGCCTTCAACGTCATCCCGCATATCGACGTCTTCATGGAGGACGGCTCCACCAAGGAGGAGTGGAAGATGGTCGCGGAGACGAAGAAGATCGTCGATCCGTCCATCAAGGTCACGGCGACCTGCGTGCGGGTGCCGGTCTTCGTCGGGCATTCCGAGGCGGTGAACATCGAGTTCGAGGAGTTCCTCGACGAGGACGAGGCGCGCGACATCCTGCGCGAGGCGCCGGGCGTCATGGTCGTCGACAAGCGCGAGGACGGCGGCTACGTCACCCCGGTCGAATGCGTGGGCGATTTCGCCACCTTCATCAGCCGGATCCGGCAGGACGGCACCATCGAGAACGGCCTGAACCTGTGGTGCGTCAGCGACAACCTGCGCAAGGGCGCGGCGCTGAATGCGGTGCAGATCGCCGAGCTGCTGGGCCGCCGGATGCTTAAGAAGGGCTGAGCCCAGCCCGATAATCTGACGAGACGCCCCGGACCCGCGCGGTCCGGGGCGTTTTGCGTTAAGATTTGAAACAATTGCTAGCGGTGACGTGACATTGTCCTCGGTTCACATCGCCTGCCCCCCTCCCCAGATCGGTTTCGAGATGTCACGCGATGCCGCGACAGAGCGGCGCTACAGCCTCGAAGGGAACCGATATGACCAAGACCACCGCCGCCGCCCGCCTGCTCGCACCGATGCTGATCGCGGGGGCCTTCGCCACCGTGATGTTCGACCTGTGGGGTCAGGCGATCAGTCCGATGCTGGGATATGCGCGCCTGTCGCCTGACGGGCTGGCCCGCTCGCTGCTGGGGACGTTCGGCCTGCCCAACGCGCGGGAGCACGGCCAGTTCGTCCACCTGCTCCCGGTCGGGCTGATCGCCTATCCGCTGGGGTGGATGCTTATCTTCCGCCCGCTCTGGGAGCGGTTCGTGGGCAAGGGCGGCTGGTTCGTGCCGTCGGCGATCTACGGCTTCGGCCTATGGGTCTTTGCCATCGGCGGGATCACGGCGATCGCGGGGCTGCCCTTCTTCCTCGACTTCACCGGGATCGCCTGGGTGGCGCTGGTGGGGCACACGCTCTACGGCATCGCGCTGGTGTGGTGCCTGCGCCGGATCGGGTCGCGCTGAGGGTCCGCATGGTCGCCCTGCCCCGCTGCGCTAGCTTGCCCGGAAGGACGAAGATCGCGCCGAGGGGGACGGGCATGAGGACGACATGGATCATGGGCGGGGCCTTGGGCTTCGTCCTTTTGAGCGGCGCGGCGCAGGCCTGCGCACCGGGCGAAGCGGTGGTCGCGACGACGGATCATGCCACCCTCGGCGCGGAGATGCAGGCCGGTTTCGCCGAGGTGTTCGCGCCGGAACTCGACCAGCTTTCGGGACCGGCGGAGATCGACGATGCGTTCGGGTTCGCCACCTGCGAGATGGGCCAGCCGATGCTGTTCGTCTTCGCCGAGCCCGGCCCGTTCTGCGACGGCGTCTGCGGGGTCTGGGCCATCGCGCGGGAGGAGGACGCCTGGCAGATGATCCTGGCGGGCGAAGGCGCGCTGCGGGTCGCGGGCTCCGGCTCGATGGGATTGCCGGACCTGATCGCGCAGGTGGAGGGCGAGCCGGAGGTCGTGCACAAATATGACGGGCGCAGCTACCAGTCGGCGCTGGACGGGCTGGTCTATGGCGAGATCTTCGAGCTGCCCGAGGCGACCGCCTGGCAGGCGGACGAATTCGGCTTCGTCGGGATCGTGCCCGGCGCGGCGGGGCCGGAGGGCGAGGCGGTCGTCGCGCTCGACGCGGTGTCGATGATGATCGGCGGGGCGGATGGGCTGACGACTGGCTTGACCGATCTCGACGGCGACACGGTACCTGAGGTGGTGATCTCGGGCGAGGGCGACCGGCATTGCGGCGCGGATGGCTGCCGCCACTGGATCGTGAAGGTCGGCGAGGCGGGGCCGCGCCTGCTGGCCGACACGGTCAGCCAGGGCGCGCTGGAGATCGCGGCGAGCGGCAACGAGGACCTGCGCGACGTCATCGCCTGGGGCGATGCGGGGGCGCGGATCCTGCGCTTCGATGGCGAGGTCTATCGCTAGGGGGCTGAGAAGGCAGCGATCCCCGCTCGGCCCCGGAGCAGGTCCGGGACGGTGCGGGAAAAGTGCGCCGACGCGCTCTCGGGGTTCGCGAAGCGTCGAGCCGCGTTACCGGCCCTGCCCGCCTCCTACAGTTCCGCGTAGTCGTCCGTACCGGGCTGGTAGACGTGGACGCTGCCCGAGCCAACATCCGTCCACAGCCCGTGCAGGGCGAGGCGTCCTTCCTGCACCGCGGATGCGACGAAGGGGAAGGTCAGCAGGTTGGCGAGGCTGACCTTCACGCCCTCCTGCTCCAGCCTGCGCAGGCGCGTGGCGTCGTCGGCCGTGGCGTCCACGTTCTTCCACGCGGGGGCGAGGATGCGGATCCAGTTGTCGATGAAGCCCTCGGTCTTGCCCGGCTTGCCATCGGTGCGCGAACACAGCGCGTCGCAGGCCGCCACCCCGCCGCAGCCCGAGTGGCCCATCACGACGATATGGCTGACGCCGAGCCCGGTCACCGCGAACTCGATCGCGGCGGAGGTGCCGTGATGTTCGTGATCGGGTGCGTGGGGCGGCACGATGTTGGCGACGTTGCGCACGATGAAGAAATCCCCCGGCTCGCCCTCGAACATCGACACGGGATCGACGCGGCTGTCGCAGCAGGAGATGAACATGGTGCGCGGGTGCTGGCCATGTTCCGCCAGATGCGAGAACCAGCTGCGATTCTCGGCGTAATTGGTGGCGCGCCAACGCTCCAGCCGCTTGACGAGGTAGCTCGGGAGAGGGGTCACGCGGTGCATCGGCGGTCCTTTGTCACGAATTTTACGGGTCTGTTAGGCTTCGTAAAGCAACGAATCAAGGACCCGAGGGTTGGTAGGACGGTGGGTCGGATGACTAGTCGTTGCAAGACGTTGGCGTATCCGACAGGTTAACGAGTATGGGAATGGTAAGATGGTGGGTCAGATGATCCAGATGCCGGCGCAGGATCGCGCCCTGGTCGATACCTCGGCGGTCGCGCGACTGGAGCAACGCGTGGGGACGCGGCGCTGCCAGGAGCTCGTCGAGGAGACGATCTACGAAATCACCGACAAGCTGGCCAAGATGGAGCGCGCCGTGAAGGCGGAGCGTTTCGACGACGCGCGCGACCTCGCCCGCGGGTTGATCGGGGCCTGCACGCGGATCGGACTGATCCGCATGAGCCTGGTCGCGACCGATCTGACCGAGGTCATCGCGCTCGACGACCGACCGGCCATCGGGGCCATCGCCGCGCGGCTGGTGCGGCTGGGCGAGGATTCGCTCTTCACCCTCGTGCGCATCGGCGGCGACGGGGTCTGACCGCCCTGCCCCCCGTGACACTCCGGCAGGGGATGCCTATCGTGCGCCTCTGACGATACGGGAGGTCACGACGCATGGCGGCAGATATCACTCCGGCCTTCGCCACGGATGACGGCGAGGCTATCCCCCTTCACATCGTGAGCGGTGCCCCCGAGGGCTGGCCCGTGGACGCGCCGGCGCGCGACTGGGCGGCGGCCGCGGGCTTTACCGGGTCGCTGGGTGCGGTCTGCCTCGTGCCCGGACCAGACGGCGTGGCATCGGCGCTCGTCGGATGGGGCAAGGGGGCCGCGCGGGCACGTGGACGGTTCCATCTGGCACGAGCAGCGGGGAGCTTGCCGAAGGGGACCTACCGGATCGCCAGCGCGCCGGACGGGTTCGATGCGGACCGGGAGGCGCTCGGCTGGTTGCTGGGGACCTATCGCTTCGACACTTACGTGAAGCCTGCGGACGCACGTCCGGCGCTGGTCTGCCCGGACGGCGTGGATGCCGCGCGGGTCGAGGCCATCGCGTCCGGCGCGCTGCTGACGCAATCGCTGATCGACACGCCCGCCAACGACATGGGACCCGAGGCGCTCGAGGCGGCGGTACGCGATCTGGCCGGGGGCTTCGACGCGGAGGTGGCCGTCACGACGGGGGCGGAGCTGGAGGACGGCTTCCCGATGATCGCCACGGTGGGCCGCGCGGCGGCGGAGGCGCCCCGGCTGATCGACCTGCGCTGGGGGCCCGCGGATGCGCCGATGGTGACGCTCGTGGGCAAGGGCGTGTGCTTCGACACCGGCGGGCTGAACCTCAAGCCCGGAGCCTCGATGGGCCTGATGAAGAAGGACATGGGCGGGGCGGCCAACGCGATCGGCCTCGCCCGGATGATCATGGCGCTGGACCTGCCGGTGCGGCTGCGGCTGCTGGTCCCGGCGGTGGAGAACGCGGTGGGGGCGGGGGCCTTCCGCCCCGGAGACATCCTGCGTAGCCGCAAGGGGCTGAGCGTCGAGATCAACAATACCGATGCGGAAGGACGCCTGGTGCTGGCCGACGCGCTGGCGCTCGGCGACGAGGAAAGCCCCGACCTGATGCTGTGCATGGCGACGCTGACCGGGGCCGCGCGCGTGGCGCTGGGGCCGGACGTGCCGCCCTTCTTCACCGATGACGAGGAACTGGCGGGCGCAGTGACAGCGGCGGCGGTCTCGCAGGCCGATCCGCTGTGGCGGCTGCCGTTCTGGGAGCCCTACGAGGAGATGATCGAACCGGGGATCGCCGATCTCGACAATGCGCCCAAGGGCGGGTTCGCGGGCGCGATCACCGCGGCGCTGTTCCTGCGCCGCTTCGTCGAGAACGCGGGCAGCTTCGCGCATTTCGACCTTTATGGCTGGACGCCCAGCGCCAAGCCCGCCCGGCCCAAGGGCGGGGCGCATCAGGGCATCCGCGCCATGCTGCACGTGATCGAGGAGCGTTACACATGAGTTTCGACCCGCGCCGCGTCCCGGCCCGCCGCGACCTCGCCGCCGCCCATCTGAAGGGAGAGGTGGAGGCCGACCGCTTCGTCGAGGGGCGGCAAATGGCGGTCGCCACCGCCTCCGCCCCGCTGACCGCGCATCGCGACCCGGAGGCGGGGCTGGCGAGCCAGCTTCTGCACGGAGAGCGGTTCACGGTTTACGACCTCGACGACGCGACCGGCCTCGCCTGGGGGCAGGCCGCGCGCGACGGCTATGTCGGCTGGGTGCCGCAGGCGGTGCTGGATGCGCCGGGCACGCCCACCCATGTCGTGACCGCGCTGATGACCCATCGCTACCCGGAGCCGGACCTCAAGACCCGGCCCTTCGACATGCTGCCGTTCTTGGCGGATGTGGAGATCGTGGGCGCGGAAGGCCGCTGGCTGGAGGTCGCGCAGGGCGGCTGGGTGCCCGCGCAGCATCTGGGCACCGAGCGTCCGGGCGGGGACTGGGTGGCGTTGGCCGAAGCGTTTCTGGGCGCGCCCTATCTGTGGGGCGGCAAGACGGTGTCGGGGCTGGATTGCTCGGCGCTGGTGCAACTCTCGCTGCATGGCGTGGGCCGCGACTGCCCTCGTGACAGCGACATGCAGGAGGGCGAGATGGGGGCCGAGATCGACCCCGATGGCGGCTTCGCGCGCGGCGATCTGGTGTTCTGGAAGGGCCATGTCGGAGTGATGGCCGATGCGGACCGGCTGCTGCACGCCAATGGCCACGCGATGGCCGTGACCTACGAGCCGATCGTGGAGGCCCGCGCGCGGATCGAGGCGCAGGGCGGCGGGCCGGTGACCACGGCGCGGCGGCTCGACTGAGGGACTTGCCGCGCGGCTTTGTTCCTGCTTTGTATTCGGGATGAGCGTCGCCTTCCCCTTCGCCGGACTGGAGTTCGAGCCGCGTGAGAGCGGGGCGCTGTGGTGTGCCTCGGCCCGTGTGCTGGTGGTTTCGGACCTGCACCTGGGCAAGTCGGAGCGGATCGCCCGGCGCGGCGGCGCGCTGCTGCCGCCCTACGAGACGGTGCAGACGCTCGACCGGTTGTCGGACGAGGTGGAGCGGCTGGGGCCGGAGGTCATCGTCAGCCTCGGCGACAGTTTCGACGATCTGGATGCTGCAGACGGTCTGCACCCCGAGGCGCGGCGGCGGCTGACGGTGCTGATGGCCGGGCGGCGCTGGATCTGGATCGAGGGCAATCACGATCCGGGGCCGACGGCCTTCGGCGGCGAGCATCTGGAAAGCTGGCGGCTGGGCGACGTGACCTTCCGCCATATCGCGCTGGGGGCGGCGGAGGGGCCGGAGATTTCCGGGCATTACCACCCCAAGGCGAGCCTGACCGTGCGCGGACGGCGGCTGACCTCGCCCTGTTTCGTAGTGGATGCGCCGCGGCTGATCATGCCGGCCTTCGGCGCCTATACGGGTGGGCTGCGCGTCTCGGCCCCCGCGCTGCGCGGGCTGCTGGGCCCCGATGCCTGCGTGCGTCTGACCCGCGCGCCGCACCACGCGATCCCGCTGGCGCTGGTGGCGTGAGCGTCGCGGTTCATCCGCTGACCCCGGATCGCTGGGGTGATTTCGAGGCGCTGATGGGACCCAAGGGCGGTGCGGAAGGCTGCTGGTGCATGTTGTGGCGCCATTCGGCCAAGGCGCATCGGCAGATGCAGGGCGACGCCAACCGGCAGGCGATGGAGGCGCTGGTGGCCGAGCGGCCCACCGGACTGCTCGCCTATCGCGACGGCGTGCCGTCGGGCTGGATCTCGATCGCGCCGCGGGGGGAGTTTCCGCGGATGGACGGCTCGCGAATCCTCAAGCCGGTGGACGAGGCCGAGGTCTGGTCCGTAACCTGTTTCTTTATTGCCAAGGCGGCGCGGCGCGCGGGCTTGCCGGAGGCGCTGCTGACCGTCGCCTGCGACTGGGCGGCAAGCGAAGGCGCGCGGATCGTCGAGGGCTATCCGATCGACCCGCTGAGTGCGCGCTATACCAACGCCTTCGCCTGGACGGGCTACAAAACGGTGTTCGACCGCTGCGGCTTCGAGGAAGTGGCGCGGCGGTCGGAGAAGCGGCCGCTGATGCGCCGGTCTCTTTAAGCCGTCAGGCCCTCCGGCTCCGCCAATCCGTTCATGCGGCAGCAGGCGGTGACGGTATTGGCGAGCAAGCACGCGATGGTCATGGGGCCGACGCCGCCGGGGACCGGGGTGATCGTGCCCGCGACCTCCTTCGCGCTGTCGAAATGGACGTCGCCGACCAGTTTGGTCTTCTCGCCGTTCGGGACGCGGTTGATGCCGACATCGATCACGGTCGCGCCGGGCTTGATCCAGTCGCCCGTCACCATCTCGGGCCGACCCACGGCGGCGACGAGGATGTCGGCGCGGCGGCAGACCTCCTCGATATCCTTGGTCCGGCTGTGGGCGATGGTCACGGTGGCGCTGTCGCGCAGCAGGAGCTGGGCCATCGGCTTGCCCACGATGTTGGAGCGCCCCACGACCACGGCGTTCAGCCCGGAGAGCGAGCCAAGATGGTCGCGCAGCATCATCAGGCACCCAAGCGGCGTGCAGGGCACCATCGCCTTCTGCCCGGTGCCGAGCAGGCCGACATTGGAGATGTGGAAGCCGTCCACGTCCTTTTCGGGCGCGATGGCGGCCAACACCTTGTCCGCGTCGATATGGTCGGGAACGGGCAGCTGGCAGAGGATGCCGTGCACCTTCGGATCGGCGTTCAGCCGGTCGATCAGGGCCAGCAGATCCGCCTCGGACGTGTCGGCGGGCAACTTGTGCTCGAAGCTCTCCATCCCCGATTCGAGGGTCTGCTTGCCCTTGTTGCGCACGTAGACCTGCGAGGCGGGATCCTCGCCCACCAGCACGACGGCGAGGCCGGGGGTGATGCCGTGCGCCTCCTTCAGATGGGCGACATGGTCGGCGACCTTGGCGCGGACCTTGGCGGCGAAGGCCTTTCCGTCGATGAGTGTGGCGGTCATGTGGGGTCTCCTCGGGCTCAGGCGCCCTCGGCCTGGAAGGCCGCGGCGTAGTGTTCCATTTGCAGGCGGGTCGCGGTGACGGCGTTCTGCATCAGCACGGCGACCGTCACCGGGCCGACGCCGCCGGGCACCGGGGTCAGCCAGCCGGCGACCTCGGCGCAGCTGTCCGCATCCGCGTCGCCCACGGTGCGCGGGCCGTCGGGCGTGTCCACGCGGTTGATGCCGATGTCGATCAGGGCCGCACCAGGTTTGAGCATGTCGCCGGTCACGAGGCCGGGGCGCCCCACCGCGACGAAGACCGCGTCGGCGGCACGGCTGTGCATGGCGACCGAGCGGGTCATGTGGTGGCAGACCGTCACCGTCGCGCCCAGCCCCATCAGAAGGAAGGCGATGGGTTTGCCCACGATCTCGGAATGGCCGATCACGGTGACGTTCAGCCCTTCGATATCCAGAGGCAGCGATTTCAGGATCTCGACCGCCGCCACCGCGGTGCAGGGGCCGAGCGCGAGGTCGTTGTAGACGATATTGCCGATGGAGGCGGGGTGCATCCCCTCCACGTCCTTGAGCGGGTGCACGGCCTTTTGCAACGCCTTGACCGGAATATGCGCGGGCAATGGACGCTGGATGATGATGCCGGTCACGCGCGGGTCGGCGTTGAGCCCGGCCAGCACGCCGGTCAGTTGTTCGAGCGAGATGCTCTCGTCGAAGGTGCGCTCCTCGAACGTCACACCCGCGGCCTCGGCATTGCGTTTCTGGTTGCGCACGTAGATCTCGGCGGCCGCGACGTTGCCGACGCAGATCGAGACGAGGCGCGGGGTCCAGCCCTTCCGCGCGAGCGTCGTCGCCTCGGCACGGGTGCGGGCGAGCATGTCGGTCGCGAAGGCGCGGCCATCGATCAGGGCGGCACGGCTCATTCAGGGTCTCCTCACGCTTGCAGCGCCGTTTCCTCTCGCGCGATCGACCAGTCGATCATTTCCCGCCACAGACGCTCGACCAGATCCGGGTCCAGCCCCTGCGCCGCGGCCAGCTTGCGGACATTGCCGACCACCTGTTCCACGCGGTCGTCGATGCGGGCGGGCAGTCGGTTTCGCGACTTCAGCTCCGCCGCCCGGTCGATGAAGGCGGCGCGCCGGGTCAGGAGCGTCACCAGATCGGCATCGAGCGCGTCGATGGCGGCGCGCAGGTCTGCCATGTCGGCGCAGTCGGCGGGGCGGGTCATGGGTGGCGTCTCCTTCGCGGTGTGGCCAGTCCGCCCTTCATATGCTTCGCCTCAGTCATGGCAACCTCTACCCCTTGCGTGATGGGGCAGATAGCGCGCCATGTAGTCGCGCCACCTCGGCACCGTTTCGCGCCAGAGCAAGCGGATAGACTGCGTGTCGCGCTGCGACAGCAGCCAAAGCGTCGCTGCCACCATGTAGGGCAGCGCGACAGCCGCGAGGCAGGCGCCGAGCAGGAAGGCATAGACCGTCCCGAGCGCCTGCCTGCGACTGGGTGCGTTCCGCTCGCTCAGAACAGCCCCTCGATCTGCCCTTCGTCGTTGAGCATGATGGCCTCGGCGCTCGGCACGCGGGGCAGGCCGGGCATGGTCATGATCTCGCCGCAGATGGCGACGATGAAGCCTGCGCCTGCACTGAGGCGCACCTCCCGAACCGGCACGGAATGGCCGGTCGGCGCGCCGCGCAGGTTCGGGTCGGTCGAGAAGGAATACTGCGTCTTCGCCATGCAGACCGGCAGGTTGCCGAAGCCTGCCTTCTCCCACTCGCGCAGCTGGTCGCGGACCTTCTTGTCGGCCAGCACCTCGTCGGCGCGGTAGATGCGCTTGGCGATCGTCTCGATCTTCTCGAAGAGCGGCATCTCGTCGTGGTAGAGCGGCGCGAAGTTCGCCATGTCGGCATCCGCGATCTCGGCCACGCGGGTGGCGAGGTCGGTGATCCCGGCGGAGCCGTCGGCCCAGTGCTTGCACAGGATCGCCTCGGAGCCTTGCGTCGCGACGTAATCCTTCACCGCCTGCACCTCCGCATCGGTGTCGGAGACGAAGTGGTTGATGGCGACGACGACGGGCACGCCGAAGCTCTTCACGTTCTCGATATGGCGGCCGAGGTTCGGGCAGCCGTTGCGGACCGCGTCCACGTTTTCGGAGCCCAGATCGGCCTTGACGACGCCGCCGTTCATCTTCATCGCGCGCACGGTCGCGACGACCACGACGCAGGAGGGGGCGAGGCCCGCCTTGCGGCACTTGATGTTCATGAACTTCTCGGCGCCCAGATCGGCGCCGAACCCGGCCTCGGTCACGACGTAGTCGGCGAGTTTCAGGGCCGTGGTGGTGGCGACGACCGAGTTGCAGCCATGCGCGATGTTGGCGAAGGGGCCGCCATGGACGAAGGCGGGGTTGTTCTCCAGCGTCTGCACGAGGTTGGGCTGCATCGCCTGCTGGAGCAGCACCGTCATCGCGCCGTCGGCCTTGATGTCGCGGCAGTAGATCGGGGTCTTGTCGCGCTTGTAGGCGACGATGATGTCACCGAGGCGGCGCTGAAGGTCGGCGAGATCGGTGGCGAGGCACAGGATCGCCATGACCTCGGACGCGACGGTGATGTCGAAGCCCGCCTGACGGGGGAAGCCGTTGGCGACACCGCCGAGCGAGGTCACGACGTCGCGCAGCGCGCGGTCGTTCATGTCCATCACCCGCCGCCAGACGACGCGGCGCTGATCGATCTCCAGCTCGTTGCCCCAGTAGATGTGGTTGTCGATCATCGCGCTGAGCAGGTTGTGCGCGGAGGTAATCGCGTGGAAGTCGCCGGTGAAGTGGAGGTTCATCTCCTCCATCGGGACGACCTGCGCGTAGCCGCCGCCCGCGGCCCCGCCCTTCATGCCGAAGCAGGGGCCGAGGGACGCCTCGCGGATGCAGACCGCGGCCTTCTTGCCGATGGCGTTGAGCCCGTCGCCCAGGCCCACGGTGGTGGTCGTCTTGCCCTCGCCCGCTGGGGTGGGGTTGATCGCGGTGACGAGGATCAGCTTGCCGTCCTCGCGGTCCTTGAGGCTGGCGATGAAGTCCTCGGAGATCTTCGCCTTGTCGTGGCCGAAGGGCAGCAGGTGTTCCCATGCAATGCCGAGCTTCTCGCCGATTTCCTGGATGGGACGCTTGGTCGCCTCGCGGGCGATCTCGATGTCGGTCTTGTGGGCCATTGGGGAACCTCGGGGTGCTTGGGGTCGCGTGACTGATGAGCGCACTCAAGCCGACGCGCAAGCCGGGCGGGCGCGGAATTGCGACGATTTCGCGCGCCTTGGCGACGTTGCGGCAGACGGCGTGTCGCCGATCGGAAACGGAGAGACCTCAGCCGGGCAGATGCGGGTAGAGCCGCCGGGGCGGCACGTGGAGGCGAACGGTGTCGCCAAGCGCGATCATCCCCTCCGCCTCGACCCAGGCGGTGACGCCGCGCCGGTGCTTCGCCGCCGGCTTGTAGCCCTTGCCGTGGCCGGGATGCGCGGCTTCGATCTCCCGCGCGGGCCACTGGCAGGGGGCGTTCTCCATGTCCACGACGAGGCTCGCGCCTTGCGCGAAGATCAGGCGCGAGGAGGGCGGGATGAGCGTGAAGTCGGGGATGCCTTCGAGCACGATATTCGCGCCGACCAGTTCGGGGGCGAGGCTGTCGAGGTCGAGCGCGGCGGCAGTGGCGGCCAGCTCCTCCGCCGACAGGATGGAGATCTGGCGCACGTTGCGGATGGGCGTGCCGACGGGGTACTGCGTCTTCACGCGCGAGCAGCTCTCGCGGATCAGGCCGGAATGGTATTCGCCCTCGATGCCCGCGAAGGTGGCGTCCACGCGGGTCACGGCCTCCGCGCGCATGTCGGTGGGGCGGTGGGCGACGCGGCCCAGCCAGGTGACGCGGCCCGTGATCTCGGTGGCTTGCAGAACGGGCATCAGTCCCTCCGCGCCGCGAGGACGACGACCTGGACGATCAGGATGGCGAGCCACAGCTCCAGCGCCTCCTCGGTGCGAGAGGTGCCGCGCGACAGGGCCTCGCTGATCTCGATGCCCAGCGGCTCCAGTTTGCGCGCGAGGCCGTCGAAGGTCTTGGAGACGACCCCGAGGAAGCCGGCGATGCCGAAGGTCCAGGCCCAGAGGCGCAGCGACAGCACGCCGCGCACCCAGGCGGGAAGCTGGTAGCGGGCGAGGCGGTAGAGCGCGACCAGCAGCACGATCACCACCACCAGACCGATCGCCTTTTCCCAGATCGGGTTGTCGCCGGAATAGAGGCGCAGCTGGAACACGCCCTCGGATGTGAACGCCTTGTCGAAATCGAGCTCGCGCAGCCCCATGAACAGCATCGCCACCGGCACCTGCCAGTCGGCGAGGCCGCGCAAGTGCAAACGAAGCGCGACGCCGACGAAATAGAGAGTGGCGGAGGCGAGTTCGACCCCGCCGCCCTCGTGCAGGATGCCCGGGGTCGCGCCGTAGAGCTCGTCGAGCAGGGCGAAGATCAGAGCCAGCGACAGGGTCGAGGCCATGACGAAGGCCGGACGGGCGAAGGGGGTCTGAGGCATGTGCTTGGCTCCGGGTCGCGTGCCGGTCCTGTCTAAGGGAGGCGCGCGCCCGCCGCTAGGGTCTGTCGAGAACGGCGAACTGGCGGCGGAAGGGCATCAGCGCCGACCCATCGGCGCGGCGCGGATAGGCGGCGTCGAGCGCGGCATCGTATGCCTTGAGGAAGCGCGCGGTCTCGGCATCGTCCAATCGCGTCAGGACGGGCCGCGCGGCGGTGGACTGCGTGAAGGCGCGGACGGGGTGGCCGTCCTCCGGCGCGGGCAGGTGCTGGAGGTATTGAGTCTCCCACACCGTCGCGGTGCCAAGCGGGGCGAGCATGTCGAACGTGTCGGCGGGCGGGGCGACCTGCACGGGAACCTTTCCGTCGAAGCGATCCGGGAAGAGTGCATGCGCGGTGCGGTAGATCAGGTCGTGCGACGGGTTGCCGAGCTGGCGGGGCATCTGGATGGCGAGGCAGCCACCGGGGGCCAGCAGCCCGGCCAGATGCGCGAAGAGTGCGGCATGATCCGGCAGCCAGTGCAGCACGGCGTTCGAGAAGATCAGCGCGGGTGGCGTGGCGGGGCGCCAGTCGAGGATATCGCCATGTTCCAGGTCGTCATAGGCGCCCGCTGGAACCTGTTCGAGCATCGCGGCGGAGGCGTCGAGCCCGACCAGCGCCCGCGCGCCGAACGCCTGCCGCAGCAGGCCAGCCGCCGCCCCCGTGCCGCAGCCGAGATCCATGACCGGCCCGTCGGGCAGATCGCGGCGGACCTGTGCCAGCAGGTCGCGGGCGGGCCGCAAACGAAGATGCCGGAAGCTGTCATAGCTCCCGGCATCCCAGTCTCGTGTCGCTGTCGTCACCGCGGTCAGGAGGGCTGCGGTTCGGGATCGCCCGCGCTATCGCCGCCGCGCGGCTTGTTGACCTTGGGGATCGCCGTGACCGACGGCGTGCCGCCCTGCCCTTCCTCGCCATCGTCGGAGCCACGGCGCGGCGGCTCCCCGTTGATGACGCGGGTGATCTCCACGCCGGTCAGCGTCTCGTATTCCAGCAGGCCCTGGGCTAGACGCTCCAGCTCCACCGCCTTTTCGGTGAGGATGCGGCGCGCCGTCTCGTAGCCCTCGTCGACGATCTGCTTGACCTTGTCGTCGATCATCTTCTGGGTGTCACCGGAATGGTTGGTGCCGCCGCCATAGTTGCCCAGATAGCTGTTCTGCTCGTTGGCGTAATCGACATAGCCCAGCTCTTCGGAGAAGCCGAACTGCGTGACCATCGCGCGGGCGATCTTGGTCGCCTGCTTGATGTCGGAGGACGCGCCGGAGGTGATGTTCTCCTTGCCGAAGATGATCTCCTCGGCCACGCGCCCGCCCATCGCCATCGCGATCATGGATGTGTACTTCGTGAAGCTGACGGACAGCTGGTCCCGCTCCGGCAGGCTGAGGACGAGACCCAGCGCGCGGCCGCGCGGGATGATCGTCGCCTTGTGGATCGGATCGTGCTGGGGGACGTTCAGGCCGACGATGGCGTGGCCTGCCTCGTGATAGGCGGTCAGCTTCTTCTCGTCGTCGGTCATGACCATCGAGCGGCGCTCCGCCCCCATCATCACCTTGTCCTTGGCGTTCTCGAAATCCTCCATCGTCACGAAGCGCTTGCCCGTGCGGGCCGCCATCAGCGCGCTTTCGTTCACGAGGTTGGCGAGGTCCGCGCCCGAGAAACCGGGCGTGCCGCGCGCGATCACGCGCAGGTCCACGTCGGGACCGAGCGGCACCTTGCGGGCGTGCACTTCGAGGATGCGCTGGCGGCCCTTGATGTCGGGATTGGGGACCTGCACCTGCCGGTCGAAGCGACCGGGGCGCAGCAGCGCGGGGTCGAGCACGTCGGGGCGGTTGGTCGCGGCGATCAGGATGACGCCCTCGTTGGCCTCGAACCCGTCCATCTCGACCAGCAACTGGTTGAGCGTCTGCTCCCGCTCGTCATTGCCGCCGCCATAACCGGCGCCACGGTGACGGCCCACGGCGTCGATCTCGTCGATGAAGACGATGCAGGGCGCGTTCTTCTTGGCCTGCTCGAACATGTCGCGCACGCGGGATGCACCCACGCCGACGAACATCTCGACGAAGTCGGAGCCGGAGATGGTGAAGAAGGGCACGCCCGCCTCGCCCGCGATGGCGCGCGCGAGCAGCGTCTTGCCGGTGCCCGGAGGGCCGACCAAGAGCGCGCCCTTCGGGATCTTGCCGCCGAGGCGCGAGAATTTCTGCGGGTCGCGCAGGAATTCCACGATCTCCTCCAGCTCGTCCTTGGCCTCGTCGATGCCCGCGACCTCGTCGAAGGTGACGCGGCCCGATTTCTCGGTCAGCAGCTTCGCCTTGGACTTGCCAAAGCCCATCGCGCCGCCCTTACCGCCGCCCTGCATCCGGTTCATGAAGAAGATCCAGACGCCGATCAGCAGGAGGATCGGCAGGAACGGGCCGATCACGGCGAGGAAGCCGGTCTGCTGCTGCGGCTCGGCCACGACGGTCACGTCGCTTTCCCGCAGGTCGGTGAACAGCTCGCTGTCGTCATAGGGGCGCACGGTGCGGTAGGTCGTCGTCCCGTCGTTGAGCGTGTAGGTCACACGCTCCCCATCGATGTTCACGGCGCTGACGCGGCCGTTCTCCACCGCCTCGACGAAGGCGGAATAGGGCTGTTCGGAACTGCGCGACGCGGTCGAGCCGCTCTCGAACACGTTGAAGAGCGCGATCACCATGATGAACAGGATCGCCCAGAAGACCAGATTCTTGCCGTTACCCAATGGAAACTCCCGTATCGCGCCCGTCGGCGCGTCAAGCGTGGTTGCGCCAGTACATAACGCTCGCGCCCTGTCCGTTCAATGGAGGCGCGAGGGCGGGCGCAGGGGAATGAGGCGGAACATGCAGTCCCGGTGCGGTTTCAGGCCCGGAACTGCGACGATTTGATCGCCCGCGCGCAAGGCCGGGAGGGTCGCGGCGATGTCGGCGCGCAGGCCGGGGCGGTCGAGCGTCGCCGCTCCCTCCGGGCCGAGCGGGGCGAGGGTCAGGCCGCC